>NZ_JBJGZJ010000020.1:0-83308 GCF_054050435.1 Geodermatophilus sp. SYSU D01036
GCGGACCTGCACGGTGCAGGTCCGCGGAAGTGCGCGGCCGGCGGGCGGGTCAGGTGGCGGGGGCCCCGGTCGCCTGCTCGATCCCGGCGGCGGCCCGGGGCTCGGGGACGGCCGCCGCGGCGGTCTGGCCCAGCCCGAGCTGGGCGATCACCTCGACCTGGTCGTAGTACATGCGGTGCGAGATCGCCGCGCCGTCGCGCACCGTGAGCAGGTCGCACTCCCGCAGCCGCATGCTCCGGCCGGTCGGCGGCACGTCCCCCTCCGGCAGGGCCAGCACGCCGGTGTGGGTGCCCACGAGCCAGCCCTCGTCGATGGCGGTGTCGCCGCTCTCGAACTGGGTCTTCGGTTCCCAGGTCAGGTCGGGGAACGCGCGCCGGAACGACAGCAGGTGGTCCGCGATCGCCTCGCCGCTGTCCAGGTCCCGGCCCTCCGGTGTCTCGGCGACGGCGTCGGCGGCGTAGGCCCGCAGGAGGGCGTCCCGGTCGCCGGCGACGACGGCGGCGGTGATGCGGTCCATGATCTCTCGTGCCTGTCCCATGACGACTCCTCCGGTCGTCCGGTCGCCGGCCGGTCTCACCGGCTGACGGCACCACACTGGCCTCCCTGCCCGCGCGGGGTGCAAGGGACCAAGGGCCCCACCGTGCCGATCCGCGGACGGGCACGGCTGGCATGCTGCCGGGCGTGCCGCGACCGACCCGCCAGCGCATCCTGATCACCGGCGCCAGCTCCGGGCTGGGCATGGGCATGGCCCGCCGCTTCGCCGCCCGCGGCCGCGACCTGGCGCTGGTCGCCCGCCGCGAGCACCTCCTCGAGGAGCTGCGCGACGAGCTGCTCGCCGCCCACCCCGGCATCCGGGTGGTCACCGCGGCCCTCGACGTCGACGACGCGACGGCCGTGGCCGAGGGCGTCCCGGCGCTGGCCGCGGAGCTCGGCGGCCTCGACCGGTTCGTCGCCAACGCCGGCATCGGCAAGGGCGCGTCGGTGGGCACCGGCGCCGGCTGGGCCAACCGCGCGACGCTGTTCACCAACGTCCTCGGCACCCACGCCCAGTGCGAGGCCGCCGTCGAGCTGTTCCGCGCGCAGGGCTCGGGCCACCTCGTCGTCATCAGCTCGGTCGCCTCGGTCCGCGGGATGCGCGGCACCCGCACCGCCTACGGCGCCAGCAAGGCCGCGCTCAACGCGCTCGCCGAGGGCATCCGGTCGGACCTGCTCGGCACCGGCATCCGGGTCACCACGGTGCTGCCCGGCTACATCGAGACCGACATCAACGTCGGCCGGCGCGGCCCGTTCACCGTCGACCTCGACACCGGCGTCGACGCGCTGGTCGCCGCCATCGAGCGGGAGCCGGTGCGCGCCTACGTGCCCGAGTGGCCGTGGCGGCCGGTGTCGGCGCTGCTGCGGGCGCTGCCGCTGCCGGTGGTCCGCCGCCTCACCTGAGCGCGAGCGGGTCCGCCGCGTCACCTCAGGCGGGACGCCGCGGTCCGCATGGTCGCCGCGTCGTAGGGGCCGCGGTCGAGCCGGCCGGCCCGGACGGCGGCCAGCACCGCCAGCAGCTCCTCGCGCTGGGCGCCGACGAAGTCCCCGTCCACCACCGCGCCGTGGCCCGGGACCACCGGCCCGCGGGCCAGCGCGTGCAGCCGGCCCAGCGTCGCCGGCCACTCGGCCGGGAAGGCGTCCTCGAACGCCGGCGGGGCGCCCTCCTCGACCAGGTCCCCGGCGAAGACGGTGCCGTCCTCCACCTCGACGACCAGGTCGTGCCCGGTGTGCCCGCGGCCCAGGAAGCGCAACACCACCTCGACGCCGCCCACGTCGAGCACCGCGACGTCGTCGACCAGCGCGTCCGGCGGGTCCAGCGGCGCCCGCCGCACCTGCTCCGCGGCCGCGTCGTCCCCGGCGGCCAGCAGCTCGGCCACCCGGGCCGCGCGCTGCGCCTCGCCGGTGGCCAGCAGGTCCGCGGCGCAGCCGCGCGTGCCCCACACCGTCGCCGGCCGGAACGCGGCGTTGCCGAAGCAGTGGTCGTAGTGCGCGTGCGTGTTGACGACCGTCCACGGGTGCGGGGTCACCCGGCGCACGGCGGCGGCGAGGTCGGCGGCCTCGGCGGGGGAGGAGCGGGTGTCGACGACGAGGCACGCGCCGTCGCCGACGACCAGCCCGCAGTTGAGGTCCAGCGACCGGTGCCGGCGGACGAGGACGCCGTCGGCGACCTCGGTGAACGTCACCAGCAGATCCGCATCGGCCGGCCGCGGGCGTCGGGCGAGCCGTCGCCCACGCACTCCGCGGCGCCGTCGGCGACCCGCCGGGCCGACCACGCGGCGGCGCAGGCGTCGAGCGCGTCGACCGCCGGCACCCGCGGCGGCGCGGCGAGCAGCGCGGCCTCGACGTCCACGACGGACCGGAGCGCCGCCAGCCGCTGGGCCAGTCCCCGGGCGGTGACCTTCGGGTCGGTGACGGCCGGGTCCAGGGCGCGGAAGGCGAGCTCCGGGTGCACCTCGACGACGTGGCCGGGCGGCGGGTCGCCCAGCGCGTCGTCGAGCGCCCGGATGGACGCCGTCAGCCGGAAGGCCTGCGCCGACAGCGAGCGCCCGCCGGTGGCCGCGATCGAGAGCTCGCGGGCCTGTGCGTAGTCGCGGGCGCCGAGGACCGCGCGGACCGGGGCGGGGAAGACCGAACTGCCGGCCCGGCCGAGCAGGCGGCGGGCGGCCTCGTCACAGGCGCGGGGGCCGTCGTCGGACAGTCCGATCGGCATGTCGACGCCGACCACCTCGACGTCCGGCACCGCGAGGACCGCCGCGACGTCGCGGAGGTGGAGCAACCGCACCGTGCGGACCTCGAGGAGCGCGCCGACCCAGGCCCCGCGCCAGCCGTCCACCCCGAGCACCGCCACCACCCGACCCTGACAGACTCGGCGCATGCGCGTCTTCGTCGGCACAGACCACGCCGGGCTGGACTTCAAGGAGCACCTCAAGCAGGCGCTCACCGAGGCCGGGCACGAGCCGGTCGACTGCGGCGCCTTCGAGTACGACCCGCAGGACGACTACCCGCCGTTCTGCTTCGAGGTCGGCGAGCGCGTGGTCACCGAGCCGGGCAGCCTCGGCGTGGTCATCGGCGGCTCGGGCAACGGCGAGCAGATCGCGGCGAACAAGGTGCCCGGCGTGCGCGCGGCGCTGGTGTGGAACACCGAGACCGCCCAGCTCGCCCGGCAGCACAACGACGCCAACGTCGTCTCGATCGGCGCCCGCCAGCACTCGATCGAGGAGGCCACCGCGCTGGTGCTCGAGTTCGTCCGGACGCCGTTCAGCCACGACGAGCGGCACGTGCGCCGGATCGGGCTCATCCACGACTACGAGCAGAACCGGCACCGCCCGGCCGGCGGCCTGCCCACCCGCGAGGGCGCGGTGTAGCCGCTGGAACGGCCCCGCTGCCCCCTCGCAGGGGCCGCGCCGAGCGGAGCGAGGCGTGGGGGCGAGGGGGTCCTTCTAGAACTGGTCCGGGCAGTGGGGGCTGACCGGCCAGGAGAACGCCGTCGCGGCCTGGGTGACCGCGCCCGGGCTCACCTCGGTGACCCGGCCGGCCGCCTGCAGCATGCCCAGCGAGACGCCGCCGAGGTAGGCCGCGGCCAGCGCCTCGACGTCGACGACCAGGTCGGGGTCACCGTCGGTGGGGGCGCAGAAGGCTCCGGCCGGGTGCCCGCGCAGCCACCAGCGGCCGTCGTTCCACGGGCAGAACCGGTCGCGCACCTCGAGGACCATGTCGATCGGCGCCGGGTAGCGGCGCGCGGCCAGCGCCCGGCCGACGTCGACCAGCCGCAGCCACAGCCCGTCCAGCGGGCGCACCTGCAGCGCGCGCGGGTCGGCCAGCAGGTGGCGCAGCGGGTCGTCGGCGGGGGCGTAGCCGGCCTCCACCGTCCGCACCAGGTCCAGGTCGAGCAGGTACCGCCACAGCGCCGCGTACGCGGGGGTGCTGCGGGCGCGCAGGTCGTCGACGACGACGGTGCCGTCGGGCAGGCCGTCGTCGGTCCACCGGGAGCGCACGCGGAAGGACGCGAAGCCGGTGGCCTCGCCGTCGGCCTCGGTGTGCAGCACGTACCGGCGGGCGCTCGCGCCCTTGCGGCGCTCGGCCAGGTCGCGCAGCTCCCGCTCCCACCAGCGCTCGTCGCGCTCGAACGTGCCGGGCACCCCGCGGCGCAGCGCCTCGTGCACCCGCGCGGCGCCGGCCCGCCACGCCTCGGGGTCGGCCGGGGCCACCGTGCCGGTGCCCAGGTCGACGCCGGGGCGGAAGGCCGTGTCCCGGGTGGCGCCGCGCAGGTTCCCGCGCTGCGTCGCGGGCGCGTAGCCGAAGCGGCCGTAGATCGAGCCCTCGGAGGCCCACAGCGCGGCCAGCGGCTCGCCCTGCCGCTCGTGCAGCTCGGCGAGCTGGCGGCGCATCATCGCGGTCAGCACGCCCCGGCGGCGGTGGGTGGGGGAGACGGTCACCCAGGTGACGCCCGCGCACGGGACGACGGCGCCGGGCACCGTCACCTGCCGGCTGTAGATGCCGCCGGTGGCGGCCACCCGCCCGTCAGCGGCCCACAGCGACAGCGACCGGTCCAGCTCCGCCGTCGCCGGGACCCGCTCGGTGAAGTCGCCGTTCGGCTCGTCGCCGAAGACCTCGAGCATCGCCCGGCTGAAGGCGGGCCACTCCTCGGCGGTGACGGGGCGGAGGTCAGCGGGATCGGTCACCCCTGGTGTCTACCGGGCGGGGACGACGGCCCGCGACCGCGGTCAGCCGCGGAGGTAGGCCAGCGTCGCCATCACCCGGCTGTTGCGGTCCTCGTCGGGCGCGAGGCCGAGCTTGGCGAAGATCCGCTGGGTGTGCTTCTCCACCGCGCCCGGGGTGACCACCAGCTGCCGGGCGATCGCGGTGTTGGAGTGGCCCTCGGCGATCAGCCCGAGCACCTCCCGCTCGCGCGGGGTGAGCCGGCGCACCGGGTCGTCGGCGCGGCGGCGGGCGAACAGCTGCGCGACCACCTGCGGGTCGAGCACGGTGCCGCCGGCGACCACCTCGGCGAGCGCGGCCAGCAGCTGGTCGAGGTCGGTCACCCGGTCCTTGAGCAGGTAGCCGACGCCGCCGCGGCCGTCGGCCAGCAGCTCGTCGGCGTAGGCGACCTCGACGTACTGCGACAGCACCAGCACCGCCGTCCCGGGCACCACCCGCCGCACCTCGACGGCGGCGCGCAGCCCCTCGTCGGTGTGCGTGGGCGGCATCCGCACGTCGACGACGGCCACGTCCGGCCGCTCGGCCACCACCGCGCGGACCAGCGACGGGCCGTCGCCGACGGCGGCCGCCACGGTGGTGCCCGCCTCCTCGAGGAGCCGGACCAGCCCCTCGCGGAGCAGGACCGAGTCCTCGCCGAGCACCACGCGCAGCGGCCGGTCGCCGGGGCTCACGCCCACGGCAGCTCCGCCGTCGTCCGGGTGGGGCCGCCGCGCGGGCTGTCGACCACCAGGACGCCGTCGACCGCGCGCAGCCGGTCGGCGAGCCCGGCCAGGCCGTGCCCGGGGACCAGCTGCGCCCCGCCCTCGCCGTCGTCCTCGACCACGACGCGCAGCAGGTCGCCGGCCCGCCGCACCTCGACCCGGCACACGCCGGCCCCGCTGTGCTTGGCCACGTTGGCCAGCGCCTCGCTGACGACGAAGTACGCGGTGTTCTCGGTGACCGGCGCCGGCCGCTCGTCGGGCAGGTCGACGGTCAGCTCCACCGGCACCGGCGAGCGGGCGGCCAGCGCGGCCAGCGCGGCGGGCAGGCCGCGGTCGGCGAGGACCGGTGGGGCGATGCCGCGGGACAGCGCGCGCAGCTCCTCCAGCGCCTCCTTGGCGAGGACGCCGGCCTGGGCGAGCGTCGTGCGGGCGGCGGCGGGGTCGCGCTCGAGCTGGCGCTGGGCGCGGGAGAGGTCCATGCCGAGGCGGACCAGGTGCTGCTGCGGGCCGTCGTGGATGTCGCGCTCGAGCCGGCGCAGCGCCACCGCCTCGGCGGCGACGGCGGCGTCGCGGCCGCGGGAGAGCCGGCCGATCTCGGCCTGGGTGGCCGCGCGGGAGGTCAGCACCACCCGGCCGAGCCGGGCCTGCAGCAGCGCCACCGCCCGGACGGCGAACGGCAGCAGCACCGCGAAGACGGCGCCGATCAGCGTGTAGAGCAGGACGCGCCGGCCGGCGGTGCTCTCGAGGCCGAGCAGCTCCAGCAGGTCGGTGTTCCCCGGGTCCCCGGAGGCGTCGGGCAGCGCCCAGTCCCACAGCCCGTACGTGAGCCCGCCCAGCGCCCCGGCCCAGAACGTCACCGTGACGACGAAGGCCAGGACCGCCAGCGGGAACCGGACGACGGCGTGCAGCACGTCGAGCCAGGACTGCGGGTCGCGCAGCGGGGTCAGCAGCCGGCGCACCCGGCCGCCGTCGGGGGTCAGGTAGGCCGGGCGGGGGACCGGGCGGCCGAGCACCGCGGGCAGCTGCGCCCGCTCGAGCGCGGCGAACCCGCGGGCGGCGAGCAGGGTGAGCGCCAGGACGGCGAGGCCGACCCAGATCACCAGCGTGCCGACGCCGACGGCCACGCCGGTCACGGCGACGACGAAGGCGGCGATCCCGACCGGCAGCGACAGCAGCGCGTAGCCGGAGTCGACGAGCAGCCGGCGCAGCAGACCGGCGTGCGGCGGGGCGGTCGTGGAGGGAATCACGAGGGTGTCGGTGGTCATGCAGCGAGCCTGCTGGCGCGGGGCCGGCCGGCCGATCCCGTCAGCCGGTCGATCCGCTGTCGGGCTGGCCCGACACCCGCTGCGCTCCTCATGTCGCCGGCGATGCTCCCGGTCGCGCCGGGCCGGTGTCCAGCGTCCTGGCTAGTGTCGGGCGCGATCCCCGTGCACGCCCGACGGCGCCGCGCTCCCGCGCGGCCGCGTGCCCGGTGGGACGGAGGTCTGCTCGTGCGCCCCAGGTCGGTGCCCGTCGCGCTCAGCGCGCTCCTCCTGGCCGCCGGATGCACGGCCTCGACGGCGGCGGAGGGGGACGGGGGCGGCACCGCCCGGGTCGCGACCTCCGCGCCCGGCCAGCGGCTGACCGTCGTCGCCGACGCCGAGCCCGCCGCCTCGGCCGTCAGCACCAGCCGCGCGCTGTTCGACGAGGCCGGCGTGGTCGTCGTCGCCCCCGAGGGCGACCGGGCGGCCACCCTGCTCGGCGCCTCGGCCGCGGTCGGCCTGGGCGTGCCGCTGCTGCTGGACCCCGAGGGCGAGGACGGCGACGGCGCCGTCGCCGAGGAGATCGGCCGGCTGGGCGCGCGGACGGTCCTCGCCGTGGGCGCCGACACCGCGCCCGGGGACGCCGACGTCGTCGCCGCGCCGGCGAGCCCCGAGGCGGTCGCCGCCGCCGCCGGCCTCGACCTCGCCGACGCCGACCCGGTGCCCGCCGACGGCGAGGCGGCCGCCGTCGCCGCGCTCGAGGCCGAGGCGCCGGCCGCGCTGCGCCCCGAGGACGACGGCGCCGCGGCCGAGGGCGAGGCCGACGGCGAGCTGCCCGCGGTCACCCGCGCCGAGCCGCTCGAGGGCACCGTCGTCCTGGCCGACGGCGCGCCGGAGTCGCTGGCCGGCGTCGCCACCGCCCGGGCCGCCGGCGCGCGCGTGCAGGTGACCGGCGGGCAGACCGACCCCCGGGCGTCGGCCGACGCGGTCGAGGCGGTGTCCGGCGCGGAGACCGTCGTCGCCCTGGGCGCGGGCTTCGGCGCCGAGGACGGCCTGGACTGGAAGCTGGAGACCGCGGCCACCGGCACCCAGCTGCCCGGCGGCGGGCAGACGCTGTTCCCGCAGCACTTCATGGTGGCGCTCTACGGCCACCCGGGCACCGGCGCGCTCGGCGTGCTCGGCGAGCAGGACGTCGACGCGGCGGTCCAGCGGGCCCGCGACCACGCGGCGCCCTACCAGCCGCTGGTCCCCGACGCCACCGTCGTCCCCGCCTTCGAGATCATCGCCACGGTGGCCTCGGAGTTCCCGACCGACGGCAACGACTACTCCTACGAGGCGCCGCTGGAGCAGATCCGCCCGTGGGTGGAGGCCGCGGGGGAGGCCGGCCTCTACGTCGTCCTGGACCTGCAGCCCGGCCGCACCGACTTCGTCACCCAGGCCGAGCTGTACCGGCCGCTGCTGGAGCTGCCGCACGTCGGCCTGGCGCTGGACCCCGAGTGGCGGCTGGCGCCGAACCAGGTGCACCTCACCCAGATCGGCTCGGTCGGCGTCGACGAGGTGAACCGGGTCGTGACCTGGCTGGCCGACCTCACCCGCGAGAACCGGCTGCCCCAGAAGCTGCTCGTGCTGCACCAGTTCCGGGTGGACATGATCCCCGGCCGCGAGCAGGTCGACCTGTCCCGCGACGAGGTCGCCGTGATGGTGCACGCCGACGGGCAGGGCCCGCAGGGGAGCAAGCAGGACACGTGGCGGGTGCTGCACGGCACCGGCCCTGAGGGGCTGGCCTGGGGCTGGAAGAACTTCTACGACGAGGACACGCCGATGCTCACGCCCGAGGAGACGATCGCGCAGGTCTCCCCGCGGCCCCAGCTGATCAGCTACCAGTAGTCCGCCCCTGTGTGACCGAGGAGTCACCCTCGGGAGTTAGCGTCGCCCCGCGCCCGGGACGCACGGGCGGCACACCGAGGGGAATCCGCACACATGCAGCGACGCAGGTACTGGGCCGTGGTCACGGCCGCACTCGCGGTGACCGCCGGGGCGGCGACGCCCGCGGCGGCCGCGCCGGCGGCAGCGGCCACCGACGAGCTCGACATCACCCTGCTGGCCACTACCGACCTCCACGGTCGTGTGAACAACTGGGACTACTTCAAGAACGGCGAGTACTCGGAGCGGTCCAAGGACACGACGGGCCTCGCCCGGGTCGGGTCGGTCGTCGCTTCGGTGCGTGCCGAGCGCGGGGAGGACAGCGTCCTCGTCGTCGACAACGGCGACTTCCTGCAGGGCACGCCGCTGAGCTACTACTACGCGAAGCAGGAACCGGTCACCGAGACCGGCGCCGAGCACCCGGTGGCCGCCGCCTACGACGCCATCGGCTACGACGCCCAGGTCGTCGGCAACCACGAGTTCAACTACGGCCTGGACCTGCTGCAGGCTTACACCGACGACGTCGACCACCCGGTGCTGGGTGCCAACGTCGTCGACCCGGTGACGGGTGAGCCGTCCCTGGAGCCCTACACGCTGCAGCAGGTGCACGTCCCCGGCCACAAGCCGGTCACCGTGGGCATCCTGGGCCTGACCACGCCGGGCTCGGCGATCTGGGATCGCGGCAACGTCGAGGGCCGGGTCGAGTTCGAGGACATGGTCGAGACCGCGAAGCGGTGGGTGCCGGTCGTCGACCGGCAGGCCGACGTCGTCGTCGTCCTGTCGCACGCCGGCGTGGGCGGCACGTCGTCCTACGACCCGTCGCAGGCCCCGACCGAGAACCCGACCGACGAGATCGCGCGGACCGTGCCGGGCATCGACGTCATGGTCGTCGGCCACACCCACCGGGACGCGCCGAGCCAGCTGGTCACCAACGAGGAGACCGGCGAGGACGTGCTGCTCACCCAGCCGTACCGCTGGGGGGCCACGGTCTCCCAGGTCGACATCGCGCTGGAGAAGGTCCGCGGCCAGTGGGACGTCGTCGACACCGCGGCCACCGCGCTCCGGACCAAGGACCACCCGGAGGACCCGGACGTCCTCGCCGCCACCGACGAGGCGCACCGGACGACGGTCGCGTACGTCAACCAGGTGGTCGCCACCTCCACCGAGCAGCTGACCACGGAGACCAGTCGCTACGAGGACACGCCGATCCTCGACTTCATCCAGCAGGTGCAGACCGAGACCGTCGAGGCCGCGATGGAGGGCACGTCGCGGGCCGACCTGCCGGTGCTGTCCATCGCGGCACCCTTCAGCCGTGAGGCGGTCTTCCCCCAGGGCGACGTCACGGTCCGCGACATCGCCGGGCTCTACGTCTACGACAACACGCTGGAGGCGGTCGAGCTCACCGGCGCCCAGGTCCGGGCCTACCTGGAGAAGTCGGCGGGCTACTTCGCCCAGGTGCCGGCCACCGGGGACGTCGACCTGGGGACCCTCACCAACGCGAAGAACACGCCGGACTACAACTACGACGTCCTCTCCGGGGTCGACTACGACCTCGACGTGTCCAGGCCGGAAGGCCAGCGGGTCACCCGGCTGGAGTTCGACGGCGAGCCGGTGGCCGATGACGCGCGTTTCGTCGTCGCGGTGAACAACTACCGGCGTTCCGGCGGCGGTGGCTTCCCCGGCATCTCGACCGCGCCGGTCGTCTACAACGAGCAGCAGGAGATCCGCCAGCTGCTCATCGACTGGGCCCAGGACCGCCAGGTGATCGACCCGGCGGACTTCTACGACCTGAACTGGCAGCTGGTCCGCAACGGCGAGCCGCTGGTGCCCTGACGCACCGTCCCCTCGCACACCCGACCGCCCCGCCGGAGCCCTCCGGCGGGGCGGTCGGCGTCCGGGGGCGTCAGCCCGCCGGGGACTCCCGTTCCGTCGGTCCTCCGTGGTGGACTACCGCCCGTCGACGGGGATGGCGACCGAGGAGAGGTGGTCCGCGTGACCAGCGTGCTGAGCGGGGTGTCCGACGAGCTCGACCCGCGGCTGCTCGAGCACCGGCGGGAGCTGACCGGCTACTGCTACCGGATGCTGGGGTCGTCCTTCGACGCCGACGACGCCGTGCAGGAGACGCTGGTCCGCGCGTGGAAGAGCTTCGGCTCCTTCGAGGGCCGCTCCTCGCTGCGGTCCTGGCTGTACCGGATCGCCACCAACGTCTGCCTCGACCAGCTCTCCGGGCGGCAGCGCCGGGCCCTGCCCATGGACCTCTCCGGCTCGCCGTGGTCGCCGGTGGAGGCGTCCCTGGCCGCCAAGCGGCCGGCCGAGGCGTGGGTCGAGCCGGTCCTCGACCGGGCGGTGCTGCCCGAGGACGGCGACCCGGCCGAGCGCGCCGTGGCCCGCGAGTCGGTGCGGCTGGCCTTCGTCGCGGCGCTGCAGCACCTGCCGCCGCGGCAGCGCGCCGTCCTCCTGCTGCGCGACGTGCTGCGCTGGCACGCCGACGAGGTCGCCGCCCTGCTCGAGACCACCGTCGCCTCGGTCAACAGCGCGCTGCAGCGGGCCCGCGCCACGCTGGCGGCCATGGGCGGCACCCCGGAGCAGCGGCCGCTGGACCCCGACCACCGCGAGCTGCTCGACCGCTACCTCGACGCCTTCGAGCGCTACGACATCGACGCCTTCGTCGCCCTGCTGCACGAGGACGCCACCCAGCACATGCCGCCGTTCGAGATGTGGCTGGGAAGCGCCGCCGACATCGGCACCTGGATGCTCGGCCCGGGCAGCGGCTGCCGGAACTCCCGGCTGCTGCTCACCGAGGCCAACGGCAGCCCGGCGGTCGCGCAGTGGCGCCCCACCGGCGACGGCGGCCACACGCCGTGGGCGCTGCACGTCCTGGAGATCGAGGACGGCCGGATCCGGCACATCACGAGCTTCCTCGACCTGGACAACGACCTGTTCGCCCGGCTCGGCCTGCCGTCGACCCCGGACGCGGCGCCCGCCGCCGGCTGACCGCCCGGGACCGTCCGGTTCCGGGCGGAGGGCGGGCACGCGGTCACCGCCGGCCGGCGGGCGTCTCGCCGTCCACCGCGCCGGGCGGTCGCGTGGCGGCGGCGTCCGTCGCCAGACCGAGCCGGGCGCGGAGCCGCCGGGCCCCCGGTTCCGGTGCCCGGTCGAACTCGGCGGCGACGATCGTCGTGACCACGACGATCACCGAGACGCAGAGCAGCCAGCCGACCAGCGCCAGCGTCACACCGAAGAGGCCGTACCGGCGGCTGTAGGACTCCACGAGCAGGGGCATGTAGACCGCGGTGGCCAGGCCGTAGACCGCCGTGCCGAGGGCCATCAGCGCGCCCGTGGGCAGCAGCCGCCGCCAGGCCAGGCGGCGGCCGAGCAGCAGCCAGGGGATCGCGGTCCACAGCAGCCAGCTCGCCAGCAGGTGGCCGGTCCAGCCCAGCACACGGGGGACGGCCCCGGGGGCCGCGAGTCCGTGCAGGAACGACAGCAGCACGATCACGAGCACCAGGGCGGCGATCCCCAGCAGCGCGTCGGCCGATCCGCGCAGGCCGGCGCGCGGGGGCAGCCGCCAGGACTGCTCGTACATCCGCTGGAGCCGGCGGGCCAGCGAGACGCAGGAGAAGACGAGCAGGACGACGCTCAGCACGCCGGTGCCGGCGTCCCCGGTCACCGCGAACAGCTGCTCCACGTCCGCGGCGGCCGTACCGGTCAGCCGGAACCGGTCGATCACGACGTCGGCCACCAGCGACGCGTCGCCCGCGGGGGTCAGCAGGGACAGGAGCAGGAGCAGGGGGATCAGCGCGGTGAGCGCCTGGGCGGAGACGGCCATGGCCCGGTCGATGCCGCGCTGCACCAAGAAGGCGGCGACGCAGCGGCCCGTGAACGTCGTCCCCAACCGCCGGGCGACGCCCCCGACCCCGTGGGCGGCCATCGCGGACCTCATCCCCGGACGGCGACGGGCGCGGGCTCCGCGGGCGCGGAGGGCGGTGCGAGGCGCGCGGTGGGGAGGGAGCGGGTCAGGAAGAGGCTCAGCAGCGCGACGGCGGCCGCCGCGAGCAGGGCCGCCTTCAGGCCGAGCAGTTGCGCGTCGGAGTACGTCGCCACCAGGGCGTCGACCTCCGTCGGGGAGATGCCCGCCCGCTCGAGGGCGGTCTGCACCTGGTCGGCCGGGACGAAGCTGACGCCGCCGCTGATCGCCACGCCCACCTGCTCGGCGACGGCGTCGCTGACCTCGGGGTCGTCCGAGATCCCGCGGGTGGCGGCGGCGGTCAGCGTGCCGATGAGGACCGAGCCGATGAACGCCGTCCCCAGCGACGATCCGAGGTTCTGCGCCGTGTACTGGAGGCCCCCGACCTCGCTGCGGTCGGCCTCCCCGACGCTGGACTGGGCGACGTTGCCGAGCTGGGCGGCCAGCAGGCCCATCCCGATCCCCAGCAGTGCCATCGCCAGCCCGAAGGACAGGTCGTCGAGCTCCGGCCGGACCGTCGCGAGCAGCCACAGCGACGCCGCGACCAGCACGGCGAACCCGACCTGCACCACCGTGCGCGGGCTGGCGACCCGGTTCAGCAGCGGCGCGCTCATCGCGGTGACCAGCATGAGCACCGAGACCGGGAGCAGCCGCAGGCCGGTCTGGAAGGCGTCGAGCCCCAGCACGACCTGCAGGTACAGCGGCACGGTGAAGAAGACCCCGAGCAGCACGAGGTTCTGCGCGAGGAGCGTCTGCACGGCCGCGCGCAGCGGGGGGACGGAGAACAGCCGCCAGTGCAGCAGCGGCTCCTCGCCGCGGACCTCCCGGTGGCGCAGCCACGCCCGCAGCAGGCCCAGCACCACCAGGCCGCCGGCGATGACGAACGGCGTCAGCGAGAAGCCGAGGACGGTGACCGGCGAGTTGCGCGGCCGCAGCCAGCCCCAGGCGGTGCTCTGCAGCACCCCGAGGACGACCATCGCCAGCCCGAGCGCGGAGAGCGCCGCTCCGACGCCGTCGATCCGGGGGGCGGGCACCTGCGCCGGCGGGGTGTCCTCGATCCAGCGCAGCACCGCGAGGATCAGCAGCACGACGACGACCTCGCCGGCGAACACCAGCCGCCAGCTGAGGTACGTCGTCACCCAGCCGCCGAGCAGCGGGCCGACGGCGATCCCCGCCCCGGCCAGCCCCCCGATGACCCCGTAGGCCATCGCCCGGTCCCGCCCCCGGTAGTTGGCGCCCACCAGGGCGGCGAGCGCGGGCAGGACGAGCGCCGCGCCCAGTCCCTCCACCACCGACCACCCGAGGGCGAGGACCAGCACGGTGGGAGCCAGCGCAGTGGTCAAGGACCCCACCGCGTAGACGGTGAGCCCCACGGCGAAGGCGCGCCGCCGGCCGATCCGGTCGCCGACCTTCCCCCCGGTGAGCATGAACGCGGCCATGACGAGGGTGTAGAGGGTGATCACCGCCTGGATGGCGGTGACGGTCGTGTCGAAGTCCTCGACCAGCTGGCTGATCGACACGTTCATGACCGCGGTGTCGAGGACGGCGAGGAACTGCGCGGCCCCCAGGGCGACGAGCGGCTTCCAACGCGTCACCGCTCGACGCTGACCGTCGCCGCGGGGCGGGCGCATCGTCCCGGCGGCATGAAACCGGAGCGCCGGCGGCCACCTCGCCCGCGGGTCCCCGGGAGCGACCACCGAGGATGGGCGCGTGAAGGTCTACGTGTCGTCGGACATGGAGGGCACCGCGGGTGTCGTCGACTGGGCGCAGTGCCGCGGCCCGGGCGGGGAGTACGAGCACTACCGGCGGCTGCTGCAGGACGAGGTGAACGCCGCGATCGTGGGCGCGATGGACGCCGGCGCCACCGGGTTCCTCGTCAACGACTCGCACTCGACGATGCAGAACCTGCGGCCCGGCGAGCTGCTCGGCAACGCCCGCTACCTCGCCGGCCGGCACAAGCCGATGTACATGATGGAGGGGCTGGACGGCTCCTTCGACGCCGTCTTCCTCGTCAGCTACCACGGCTCGATGGGCGGGCCGTCCTCGGTGCTCTCGCACACCTACAACCCGGCGGCGGTCGCCCGCGTGCGGCTCAACGGCGTCGAGGTGGGGGAGTCGGGCATCAACGCGCTGGTCGCCCTCGGCCACGGCGTGCCGGTCGTGCTGGTCACCGGCGACGAGACGACGGCCGAGGAGGCCCGCGCGGTGTGCCCGGGGATCGAGGCCGCCGTCGTCAAGCGGTCGGTGACCCGGTTCGCGGCCGAGAGCCTGCACCCGGCCGAGGCGTGCGCGCTCATCCGCGAGCGGGCCGCCGCCGCCGTGCGGGGCCTGCCCGCCGCCGCCCTCCCGGCGATCGAGCTGCCGGCGACGCTGGAGGTCACCTTCCGCAACGCGGACCTCGCCGAGCTGGCCGCCCGGGTCGTCGGGGTCGAGCGCGCCGGGATCCTCGACGTCCGGATCGCCGACGACGACCCGGTCGCCCTCTACCGCACGTTCGTGACCGTCGTGCTGCTCACCCGCGGGTTCACCGACTGAGCCCGGGCCCCGTCAGGCGACCCAGACCCCGCTGACGACGACCCAGATCCCGCCCTCGCCCTCCCGGGCCGGCTGACGCAGCTGCAGGGTGACGACGCGCCCGCTCGCCGGGTCGGTCACCTCGGCGGTGTGCGGGTCGGCGAGGGCGACCTCGGCGTCGTCCCAGCCGAGCTCGCTCGCCGCGAAGGCGGCGGCCACAGCCGCGACGTCGGTGCGCCACGGCTGGTGCCCGCCGTCGACCTGCTCCTGCAGCTCGGCGGCCTGCTCGGTGGTGAGGTCCTCGCCGGGGAGCGCCGTGCCCGGTGCCGGCGCGGACCCGTCGCCCGGCTCCTCGCCGTCGGGTGTCCCGTCGTCGGGCGGCTCGTCCGTCGGCGAGGGCCTGGGGCTCGGACCGGACGGGGACGGGGTCGTCGAGGACGTCGCCGCCGGCGGGGTGGTGTCGTCGCTCCCGCCGCCGCAGCCGCCGAGGAGCGCCGCGAGCAGGACGGCGAGGACCGGGAGCACCCGAGCCGACCCGAGGCGGTCCCACGCGGTGCCGGGTGCGTCCATGGCGTCCTCCTCCGCCGCAGGCCCGGGGGCAGCGTGGCCCGCGGGGCGGGCGGCGGCCAGGGCCGTGCGGCCGTGGGCGGCGGGGTCCCTGGCCCTGTCCGGGGAGGCCGGACGGACGCGTCCCCGCCGCCCCGGGCGGGTCAGCCTGGACACGGGTCGCCGTCCGTCCGCCGGGAGGGGTCATGACCGCCGTGGAGGAGCTCCGGCTCGAGACGCGGGTCGCCGAGATCCGCGGCCGGCAGCCGTGCGTCGGGCTGGCGGTCGGTGTGGTGCGGGGTGGTGGCCTGGAGTCCTTCGCCGCGCACGGGCTCGCCGACATCGCGTCGCGCACCCCCGTCACCGAGGACACCGTCTTCCGCATCGGCTCCATCACGAAGACCGTCACCGCGATCGCGGTCCTCCAGCTGGTCGAGCAGGGGCGGGTCGACCTGGACGCGCCGGTCGAGGACTCCCTGCGCGCCTACCGGCTCGTACCGCGGAGGGCCGGCTGGCGCCCGGCGACGGTCCGTCACCTGCTCACCCACACCGCCGGCGTCCCCGAGGAGGTGCCGCGCTCCGCCGCCCTCCGCCGGGACTTCGGGATCGGCTTCCCGCCCGGGCGGGTGCCGACGCCGGCCGAGTACTACCGCGGGCGGGTGCCGCTGGACGTCGAGCCGGGCACCCGGTTCCGCTACACCGACCACGGGCCGACGGCGGTCGGGCAGGTCGTCGAGGACGTCAGCGGCCTGCCGTTCGACCGGTACGTGCGCGAGCGGGTGTTCGCACCCCTCGGCATGACCTACTCCGACCTGGTCCTCACCGAGCGGCTGCGGCCGCGGCTCGCCACCGGCTACCGGCTCTCTGCGGCCGGGCCGCGCCCGGTGCCGCGACGCGACGCGGTGACCGCCGCGGCCGGCAACGTCTACTCCACGCCGCGCGACATGGCCCGCTACCTGGCGGCGCTGACCGGCGGCGGCGCCAACGGGCACGGCCGGGTGCTCGAGCCCGCGACGCTGGACACGGTGTTCGAGCCGCACTACCGGCCCGATCCGCGGCTGCCCGGCATGGGGCTGGCGTTCTGGCGCGTCGACGGCCGTGGGCACCGCGTCGTCGAGCACCAGGGCACGCTGCCCGGCTTCGACGCGCAGGTCTTCGTCGCCCCGGACGACGGCGTCGGCGTGATGGCGTTCACCAACGGCACCCACCGGGGGCCGTTCTGGCTGCCCGGCGAGATCGGCGGCCTGCTCGAGGACCTGCTCGGCATCCCGCACCGCCGGATCCGCACCGACGTGCCGCAGCACCCGGAGGTCTGGGGCGAGCTGGTCGGCCGGTACCGGGTCCCCGGTCCCGTCACCGATGTGCGGGCCACCGCGTTCCTCGGTGCGGGCCTGGACGTCTCCGTCCGCGGCGGCCGGCTCTGGCTGCGCATCCTGTCCCCGGTGCCCGTCCTGGCGAAGGGCGTCGAGCTGCACCCGGACGACGAGGCAGACCCCTACGCCTTCCGGCTCGACCTCGGCCTCCCCGGCACCGGCGGCATCCGTGCCGTGTTCGGCCGGGACGCCGGCGGGCGCACCACGGCGCTGGCGCTGGAGATGCAGCCGGTCCGGGCCGAGCGGCAGCGGGGGACCGTCCGCGGGCGCCTCACCCGCGGGTCCACCGGCTGAGCGGCGTCCGGCGGGCTAGATGCGGGTCAGCCAGACCACCGGCGGTCTGGCGCGCCGCGCCGCGAAGGCCTCCAGTTGCGCCGCGCCCGGGCGGCAGCCGCCCGGGCAGTCGAACTCCACGGCCTGCCCGTCGACCCACCCGACGGCCGCCGGCCGCCGGCAGATCGGGCAGTCCTCCCACGTGACCCGCTCGCTGGCTTCCATCGTGTCGCCTCCCGGTCCCGGGGACCTGCCCGGGCAACGGGAGAGGACCTGGGCACGCTGTTCGATCCAGGGCCCCTCTGCGGGACGACCGTAACCCGGCGTGTTCGGCACGAAACGGCCGCGGAACGGACGGCCTGTTCCGGTTCGCCGGGGTGCCGGTCGGGTGGCAGCGGGTGCCGGGGACCGCCCCCGCACGACCGGCGCTGATCCCGCTGACGACACGGCGCTCACGTGCGGAGCAGCGGTCCGTGCGGTGGGGACTGCACCCGGTCCGGGCGCACCGCCTCCGGCGGCGCCGCGTCGCCGGAGCCCGGTGCGCCGCCGGGCTGCTGGTGCAATCGGGCGGCGCAACGACTCGGGACGAGGTGGTCGGGATGCCGAAGTTCGTCGTCTTCTTCTCGTACACCCCGGAGGCGTGGAGCCGGATGATCGACCGACCGGGCGATCGCACCGCTGCCGCGAGTGCGTCGGCCGAGGCGGTCGGCGCCCGGCTGGAGGCGCTGTACTGGATGCTCGGTGAGCAGGACGGGATGGTGATCCTCGAGGCGCCGGACGCGGAGACCGCCACCGCGTCGGTGGTCTCGTCGGTGAGTTCCGGCGACGTCCGGAGCCTCGGCACCCACCAGTTGCTGGACCAGGAGCAGTTGCTGTCCGTCCTCGACAAGGCCAGGCGGGGGCGCGACGCCTTCCGGCGCCCCGGGAGCTGATCCGGGGGTCACGTGCCGGGAAGGTCCGCCGGGCGGGTCGGGACTGGTGCACCGACGTGCTTCTCCAGGTGGTCCGGTGCCGAGGTGCTCGCCCGCCTGCGCGATGGTCAGCAGCGGGCCGCGATCGAGAGCCTGCCCCTGCGCCGCTCGCCTCGTCGTGTTCCGGAGCCTCGTCGGCGTCCTCCCGTGCGCCTCTGGTCGTCCTGCTCCGGCCGAGCAGGTCGGCGCCGCGATGTCCGGTGTGACGATCGGTGCGCGCCGGTCGCTGGCCATGGTTGACCGACTCTGTGCTGTTCACCCCTGCGGTGGCCCGGGTGCTGCCGGAGGTGCGGTCGGCGGCGCGCCGTCATCGACCGTGCGCCGTCGGAGCTGTGTGCGGCGTCGATGGGCCGGACAGGGCGCCGGGCTGGAGCCTTCACGTCGGTCATGCGCGACGACGGCGTGTCCCTGGAGGCGGCTTCAGGGACACGCCGCGGTCCTGCGGATCACCCGGGTTCCTCGAGGCGTTCGACGGTGACGAAGCGGCTGGCCCGCACCTGCCGCTTCGCCGCCACCGCGTCCGCGATCAACCACGCCGGACCGATCGACTGGGGCGACCGCGCCGGTGGCGCAGCTGCTTCGACCAGACCCCCTTCGGCCACGACTTCCGGGCGTTCCCCGGCTCACGACGACCCGGTACGTCGAAGTCCGGCCGCGGTTCCTGCGCCAGCATCCCGGCCACGCGCTGGGCAGCCGGCCGCTGCCGGCCGATCGATCTCGTGCAGGAGCGACAGCTCACGCCACGCTAGCTTGCGGGCACCCCAGCAGAGGAGGGCCCCGTGGGCAGCGTGGTCGTGTACGGCTCGGTGTCGGTGGACGGCTTCGTCGCGGACGAGAACGACCAGCCCGGACCGCTGTTCGACTGGTTGTCCAGCGGTGACGTCCCGTTGGACGAGAGCGGCGCGTTGAAGGTGTCGCAGGCGTCCTACGACCACACCCGGGCGTACTGGGACCGGATCGGGGTGACGATCTGCGGCCGCCACGTCTTCGACCTGACGGACGGCTGGGACGGGAAGCCTCCGAGCGGGATCGACCACGTGGTCGTCGTGACACACCGGCCGCAGCCCGAGGGCTGGGACCCCGAGGCGCCGTTCCACTTCGTCGACGGCGTCGAGACAGCCGTGGCCAAGGCGCAGGAGCTTGCGGGTGACCGCGTGATCGAGGTCGCCGCCGGCGATGTCGGTGGTCAGGTGCTTGCCGCAGGTCTGGTCGACGAGGTGCGCATGGACGTCGTGCCCGTCGTGTGCGGGTCCGGCAAGCGCTTCTTCGGGTCGGTCCACGCCCAGCACCTGCTGGAGGATCCTGACGTGGTGATCCAGGGCAACCGGGTGCTCCATCTGCGCTATCGGGTGCGCCGTTGACCGATCTGAGCGGGTGAGCGAGGAAGTCTTCGCCGCCATCGCACGGGACAGCCCCGGATCCTCGGCGCAGCCCTCGAGCAGGTGTCTCTCGGTGGGCCGCTCAGGGACAGGGGCCATGTCGCGCCCCCTCGCGACCGCGCGCCTCGTTCCCGATCCAGGGAACGGGCCGACCCGCGGCGGGCCCGCACTGCGTCAGGGTCGCGGCCGACGGCGTGCTGCCGGCGGGGGATCGAGAGGAGCCCTGATGTGCATCCGGTGCGAGATCAACGACCTGGTGACCGACGGTGCCTGGGACCGGCTGGCCGACCTCGTGGACGACCTGCGCCACGGCCGCCGGACGTACACCCCGGGGGAGGACCTGCACGTGCTGGACCCTGCCGAGGACGAGGGCGTGGCGATCCCGATCGTGCCGGACCGGGACCCGCCCGAGATCGGCGACCTCTGGGGAGGTCCCGGCGGTCGGACGTTCCGCTGGGACGGGTCGGTGTGGGGTTCCTCCGAGCCGCCGCCCTGAGCGGACCGACCGATCCGGGGCACCTGACCGACTCGCGTGAGGCGTGCGCGATCTGGGGCGGTCAGTCCGTGACGTGGTCCGAGGGAGGTCCGCACGAGTGGAGAGCTGCTGCTCCCGCTGCTGAGCGCTCGGCGCGCCCAGCTGACGACAACGACGAGTGCGCACGCACAGACGCCGGCGGCTCGTGACCCACGTGGGCCATGGGCTCGGATCGCGGCTCGGTAGGCCGTCCCACCAGGCGGTTCGTGCCGACGGCGTGACCCACTGGTGACCCACGCAGCGGAGAACCGGGGTCCTGACAGGGTTCCGAGTGGAGCGGGTGACGGGAATCGAACCCGCATGGCTGGCTTGGAAGGCGGGATCTCGTGACCTCGTCTGCGCCGCTCAGCGGCCTGTTAGGGCCTCCGCGCGAGCGCTCGTGACCCAGATATGACCCAGGGCTTCGGCGTGACCCACCGTGTCTCGGCCTGCTGGTCGTCCCGGTCCGGATCGTCGTCCGATGACTCGTTGGCTGCATCTAGCATGGCGTCGAGGGCACGGGCGATCACGGCGTCGCGGTCGTCAGCGGCGTGTTGGTACAGCAGAGCGGCGGCGGGGGAGGAGTGGCCGAGCCGGCGCATGAGCTCCTCGGTCGTCGCGCCGGTGGCCGCGGCCATGAGCTACGAGATCGACGAGCCGGAGATCCCCAGCGCCGTGGCGGTGATCTGACCCCCGGCTGGCCTCTCGGTGGGCCAACGTTGCCCCGTCGGGCGTGGCGCCCGGCAAGGGTCGTCGGCCGGAGATGTCCGCGCAGGCCGAGGGCGGCGCGGGGCGCACAGCCCTGGGGAGTCGTTGCCTCGGGCTGTCAGGAGAAGCCGCCGGATCCGCGGCGGGGAGGATGAGCCAGCCAGGCTCAGGTGGTGGCCGGCGGCCGAACGGCGATGATCACGGCGGCGATGGCGAGGGCCAGCAGCAGGAGCAACAGCAGCAGCGGCGCAAGCAGGGCGATCAGCACCAGCCCCACGATCACCAGGATCTTCGTCGGGGTGCTCAGCGCGGCGAACCAGGCCTTGATCGCCGCGAGCACGGGGTTGTGGCCGGTCAGGACTGCGCGCAGGGCGGCCCACGCGGCCCGCCGGGTTCCGCCGCCGCGGCCGGCGAGGCCGTGCAGGGCCGCGGCGATCCGGGATGACCACCGACGGACCATGCGCCGGACTGCCCGCGCCGGACGAGCGCCGAGCCCGTCCAGCGCGGCACGGGCGCGGCGCAGCTCCGCCGAGAGGATCGTGCCGATGCCGCGAGACTGCCGAGTGGTGCCCGTGCGACGGGGGGCGGGGCGGGGGTGCGGCTGTGGCCGGCCGGTGCTCGGCGTGCGGCCGTCGGTGCGGCCACCGTCGTGGGTGGAAGCCGGTCCGCCGGATGCCCTGGCCTCGCGGCTCGCCTCGGGCCTGCCGCCGGTCAGATGGTCCTCGGCGCTCGCCGGGCGCCGTCGGCGCTCGGGAGGCGGCTGCGCCACGCGGGCGCCGGTGCCGGCATGTCGTTCGGTGACCGCACGAGCGTCCCGACCGTGCTCGGAATCACGACGGTTCGGCCCAGCCCGATCAGCACTGGTGGCCGGCCGCGTGGCTGCGGCCGTGCCGGTCCGCGACGAGCTGGCGGTCCGCGTGGCACGAGTGGGGCTGCGCTGTGAACTGGTGGCCCGCGACGCCGCACGACGCTCCGGGGCCGCACGACGCTCCTGAGCCATACCGCGACTCCTCCGCTGTGAAGCGAGAACCTGACCCGTCGCTGGTCCTCAGGGGTACCCACCCGCGGGGCCACGGCAATCCTCGTGGTGCGGGCGTGGCGGCTCTGCCCCGTCCGGCGCCGCTCCGCCCCGGGGTCGGCCACGGGCGCCAACGCGAAGACCTGCTGCTCCCGCTGCCGGGCGCTCGGCGCGCCCAGCTGAAGACAACGAGCAGTGCGCACGCACAGACGCCAGCGGCTCGTGACCCACGTGGGTCATGGGCTCGGATCGCGGTCTGGTAGGCCGTTCCGCCAGGCGGTTCAAGCGGACGGCGTGACCCATTCATGACCCACGCAGCGGAAAAGAGGGGTGCTGAAAGGGTTCGAACGGACCCTTCGGAGGCTCCTCCAGAGCTTCTCCAGGGGGCCTGACAGTTCGGTTGACCTGCGGAAACGCGTGGAGCGGGTGACGGGAATCGAACCCGCATGGCCAGCTTGGAAGGCTTGAAGCCCCAGGCGCCATGTTTGCTGGTCAGCGCCCAGGCCAGGCGCATGCCGTGCCTTCCGCGTGCCTCAGTGCCAATGGCCGGCCGGAGCAGCGGCGTCTCGCTGTCGCTCGCTCAGCGGCGGATCGACAGCTGCGGTCGGCGGCGCCCTTGCTGCCCACGCCGGCCAGAGGAGCTAGTCCCTGGCCCGTCGGGGGCGGCTCACCGGGCCGGTCGTGGCCGGGACGGTGGCTGATAGCCAGTTCCGCGAGGGTGTTCGCGTGGGTGCGCCTCCACCGAGACAGCGTCAGTCTGCACAGTCGACCGCGACGGCGAGGGCTTCGCAGATCTGCCAACCGCATGTCGGCCAACCGTCCGAGCCGCTCAACGAGGACCACGACAGAGACGGTCTCGACCGGATCCATGTTGACCACGCAGCTGTTGGGCGCCGGGTCCTCACCCGGTTCAAGGCCGACTTCACTGACGAGGCCGTAGATCGTGGTGGTGAATGGTGCCACGAGCGCGCGCCAGGGTCGTGGGATCACTGCGGCGCGGGAGAGGACTACGACCGGACTGTCCTACAAACGCCTAGCCCTGCGCTATGACCGCACCGCCACGACGGTCACTGCGCTGGTCCGCCTGGCGGTCACCCTCATCTGCGCCCGACGCCTACCGACGAACTAATGCAACGTCTTCTTAGTGAACCCGAGGCCGAGCACGGGGTCGGAGCACCGCCCCGCCGGTTGGTGCGGCTCGACGGCGCTGACCTCCGATCGATCTTCAGCGCTCGCACTTACAGTCGCAGAATGACCTTCGAGGACCTGGACCCCGACCTGCTGTGGGAGCCGATGTGGGTTGGGCGACCCGCTGGTACGCATTTCTCAGCCGGTGGCACCAGCCCGCTCGCGCGTTCTGACGACACGAACAAGCTGGAGACACAGGCGGTCTTCGGGGGTCTCGTGGACGAGGACGAGGGTGACTCCGGCCTTCTCAAGGTGGTCGTCAGCCTCGGCGTCGGCGTCCTGCTGACCGTCGGTGGTCTCAAGGGGGTGCCGAGCCTCACGAGCTGGTGGAAGAACCGCGGGGCAACGGCGGCCGAGCCCGCGCGAGCGGTAGCAAGTGGCGACGAAGCCGTCACGTCTGTAGCGCCCTCGATGTCGGTCGCGGCGTTCGCGAGCGAGGTCGAGGTCGCCCTCGAAGGGCATCGGACGAAGATGAGCAGTGCGGAGGCGCAGCGCCGCATTGTGGAGATCATGCTGGCGGCCGCCGTCATCGCCGAGAACGTCAGGGCACTCTCGGGCGCTCAGCTCGAGGACGATGCTCACTCGAAACTGCGGAACGCCCTTGGCGAACTGGCGGCTCCGGACGTCGTGGACTACGTGAACCGAGCGCTCGCGGCAGACTCTTCCCTGCTCGATGACCGGACGTCGGGTCGTGTCGTGGAGCTCTTCGGGGGAGGGCGAACCGTCGACGGGCAGTACGTGCCGTTGTGCAACGACAGGGTCGCCGAGGTACTCAGGTTGCCACGGGCTGCCTGATTACCCAGCCAAAGCTCCGGCCCCGTGCGTGGGCAAGGACGGCCGCACCGGCGGTCCTCCGTACGACGTTCGCGACCGGCCTGAGCTTCCCCTTTCGGCTCTTGGAACTCCAAGAGCTCGCTGCGGAGCTGGAGTCCGCGCGGGCACTGCGTGGACCCCGGTGTGGCCGGGCTTCGTCTGCCTCTATTGAGGCGGGTCCCGCCTCAACGCGCCGCGTTCGGGCACTCTGAAGGACTTCATATCCATGGCGTCCCACCGCTCGGGGAGGGGCGTCGCGGTGAGACCAGGAACGGTGATTCTGCGTTCACGCGTGACCAACTGGAGGCCGCGGTCGAGCCTTGGGCGGCCAGGGCCTGACGCTGCACCGAACCCTGCAGGGATGACGTCCGGAGGGCTCTCGGCGGCGACCAGGGCGGCGTCGGCACGCGTGTCGACGCCGGGACAGGGCGCTCGTCCCGTCGCTGACACGGTCAACGGGTGCGCCACTCGCAGTACCGGTCACCGAAGCGGAGGATGCTCGCAGATCGATCCCCTCCGTTCTTGCCGTACTTCTCCGCTGGTCAGCTGGCTACAGGCCGCCGGTCGTGCTTCCGGCTGCCTCAAGGGTCGAGCGGCCGGTCGGTGGTGTGCGGGCGCCGGCGGTCAGGATTCCCGAGTTCGAGCGTACGGACCCTGTCTGTCGCACCCCTACAGGTAGCGCACCTCGCGTGGATCCATCGTCGTGGTCATGATCAGCCAGCGATCGAAGTCGGCGACATCCTCAAAGCCATCGTCGTTGGTTCGGATTGTCTGCACGTCGACGTACCAGTCCCACTTGGCCGCGCTGTGGATGCAAACCGGATCGTCCTCGGGGATCCAGGCGTCGCGGTTCTCTTCACACTCGGCACAGTCGTCGTCCCAGTTCGTGCCGTGCTCGTCGCATTCGATTAGGTCCCGGTAGCTCCAGTCGCCGGGCGTGGTGAGGTTCCCCACCGGCGGCCACGACAGCTCGACCCAGTCCCCCGGCTCGAGGAAGCGCAGGTAGCTGGCGAGGTACCGGCGTAGCGCGTTGACTCGGTGGGCCGTGTTCCACCTCATGGTCGGCTCTACCGCGCGGTCCTCCGGAGGCTCGATCAGCGTCCAGGTGTCGTCGTCCCGCGACCAGGCGTCAGTGTTGCCGCCGTTCGCTTCGTCGACCTCCGGTGGCCCGGGGTGCTCCTCGTCGGCGGATAGGAACTCCGCCCAGAGGACCTTCGGCAGGCTGGCGTGCATTGAGCGGGTCACGCGTGCGTCGGGTTCGGCGGGCGTGGCCCACAGTCCGGTCGGCATGGCGTCGCCGATGTCGGTGATCGCTACGTTGATCCGCGCTCCCAGCTCCTCGGAGACGACCCGGCCGCGCAAGAGGCGGTTCAGAAGCTGCCCCGTGGCGCCGCCTGCTTCGGCATACTCCGCGAGCTCGACCGCAGCGGGCAGATCGAGCCCGCACCGGATGCCGTCGAGAACCGCGGCCGGGGGCAGGACCAGAAGCCGGGCAAGCAGCTCGCCGGCCCGGGATGCGTCGAAGGAACCTGCCGTTGCGACGAGGTCCAAAGCGGACGTGCCCCATCCCGCCTGCTTCAGCTCCCCGATGACGGGGATGTCGCCGACGGTGGGCCGCACGCCGAGTTCGACCCACGCCTCGATGAGCCAGGGTGCGACACCGTGGCGGGTGGCGACCGCCGCTGCGACTGGGAGGTCAGCGAGCGGCACGGGAAGGTCACACCAACGCGCCGCCTGCTCGAACGGCAGCTCGGTCAGGCTCCACGCCAGGGCCCACACCAACGCCTCGGGGATCGTTTCCGTGGGTCGACGTGCTGCCTCGGCGGCGAGCAGCTGCTGGCAGCCTTGCGCGATCTCGCCGCTCATGCCCGCGGCTGACCACCGCACCACCGAAGTCGAGGCCCGCGAGTCGGAGGTCATGCCGCGACCCCCGCTGGGAGGATCTCGGCCTGCTGCATCACCAGGACGATCTCCAACTCCTGCTTGTCCGGCGGGGTAGCGGTACTTCGTGGGCGCCGCCGGATGTGCCCGCGCAGGGACGCCCGCACCCGTTCCTTCTTGTCCCGGTCGACCGTCGCGTTACGCCGGATGATGCCGACGAGATCGTGAGCGATCCTAGACCGTCCCGCGCCGGCACTTCTGGAGGCTTCTGTTCGCCGGGGGGATGGGAGCCATGGCGGTACCGCGTGCCCCCGAGCGCATGTCTCGGGACACCAGGTGAACGATGTCCCACGACACCGCGGTCGCGCGGGTGACAGGAATCGAACCCGCACAGTCAGCCTGGAAGGCAAAGGCTTCTCACGCTTCTCCAGGCCTTTCAGAAGCTACTCGCCCGGCGCTGTGCCTTCTAATGCCTCAGCATCACGAGATCCCCTCATCGCAGGACCTCGACGGCTCGGGCCGGATCGGTTCGGCGGCATCGACGCTCTCCACTTCGTGGGGTCGACGTGCACCATGTATGTGCCGTGGGTAATGCTCGCGTCGCCTCCCGCAGCGACGCCGGACCAGTCGGATGATCGCTCACTCCGTCGCTTCGAATGCTGTAGGGCCGGTCTGCAGATCATGGCTCGCCGGCCTTCAGCGGACGACGCGTCGCGCAGCAGAAGCTGGGTGGGCGGGCGGCGGCGGTGCGCTGCCGCTTCGGCTAAGAAGGACGGGACAGCGACCACGGGGGAGTGGATGGCATACCGAGACGCGGCGTCGGACATCCCGGGGGCGCCTGGCCTGCAGCTTGTCTGGCTGAGCCCGCCGCAGTGGCCGGCGTGTCCTGCAGGGTTCCGGCCGCCGGTCGGGTGGACGCCAGAGTTGGCCTGGCCGGACATGCCGCCCGGCTGGCAGTTCTGGCAGGTCACCGGGCCTACGGAGTTCACGGCGCCGTTCGCGGCGCCGCCCGCTCCGTTGCCGCAACAGCGGGACGACGAATCGCGCTTCCGGTGGGAAGTCGTGACGCCAGCCAACCAGTTGAAGACGTTGAACGAACTGGAGCGTGTCCTCTGCGGCAGTTTCGTCCGCTGGCGCCGAGACCACGCCAAGCCCGACGAGACGGCTGCCGAGCTAAACGTCGTCCTACCGGCGGACCATCCGGCCGTCCTGGCCCGCGATAGCAGCTTCGCGGCGTTGGTCGAAGCGGTCACAGCCGTGCGGGACGTTCTCGTTGAGGCCATCGAAGCGCGGCGCGACCCCGGTGAGCCCTACTTCGCTTGGCGGCGTGCCCAGGAAGTGCGCATGTCGACCTACTTCAACGCCTCCAAGGAGTGCAGCGCAGCCCAGTTCGCGGCGGTGCAGGCCTGGGCCGATCGGCTGCCTCCGGCCGAACGGCACCGCTTCTGGTGGGGCGACCGCGGCTCGGCCGGCGGCAATAGCCCGAGCCAGCCGACGGCCGGTGACTGGCAGCAAGCGGAGCGCCTGGCGGCGGCCGCCCTGCGGCAGTTTGGCTTCGCCGATGCCGCCGTGACGACCGCCGGTGCGGATGGTGGGTTGGACGTGGTGGCACGGTTCGCAGTGGCGCAGGTGAAGTACACCACCAAGCCGGTCGGCCGGCCGGTGCTGCAGCAGCTGCAAGGAGCTGCTGGCGGGCGGGCGGCCGTCTGCTTTGCCTACGCCGGCTACTCGGCTCAGGCATCGGCGTTCGCGGACGAGCACCAAATTGCCCTATTCACGGTGCGGCTGCCCCGCACGGTGCGGCCGGTGAATCGAGCAGCGCGCACCATGGCGCTCAAGGAGTAGCGGGTCGACGGGCGGCGCTGTGGAGTAAAGGCATTCCGGACCACGGTGTGGTCTGTCGCCTGAAGGCTCGGCTGCTTGCGCGGGACGCCGTTCGTATCGAGGAGGCGCAGGACATTTCTTCGGCTGTAGTAGGTGTCTTGCAGAACCCGTCCGTGACGGACTCCCGCGGCGGTACGCCTAGCCAGACGCTGGTCGGGCCGAGTCCGCACCTTCCAATTGCTTCAGTGCTGCGCTCATGGCGGCGGCGAGGGCGGCATCTCGTTCTTGTTCAGCGCGCTGGTAGCGCAGCGCCGCGGCGGGGGAGGCGTGCCCGAGCCGGTGCATCAGCTCCCGAGTGGTGGCTCCATGCCGGGCGGCGATGGTGGCGCCCCAGCCGCGCAGGTCGTGCAGATGAGAGCCGGCTGGGAGTCCGGCTGCCTCCGCGGCTGGAGCCCACACCTGTGAGGAGAAGTTGTTGCGCCGGACTGGTCCGCCCTTCGGCCCCACAAAGATCAGCCCTTGCGCACCTGGCTGGGCGTACATCGCAAGGTGGTGCTTCAGGTCGCCGATGATGTGCGGTGGGATGGCCACGGCGCGGCGGCCAGCGGCCGACTTCGGCGGGCCGTAGGAGCGTCCCTTCCCCACCACGTCGACAACGGCGCTCTTCACGCTCACCGTGCCTGCCTCAAGGTCAAGGTTCTCCCGGCGTAGGGCGGACAGCTCACCGATGCGGAGGCCCGTCCAGGCAGCCAGGAGGATCAACGCTCGCCACCGGTCCTCGACGGCATCGACCAGTGCCTGGATCTGTCCGAGCGTGAACATCGGCCGCTCGCTGGACCGTTCCTGCCCTGCCCCACGGATGGAGCAAGGGTTCCGAGCGATTAGGTTGTCGTCCACGGCCGTAGTGCAGATGGCACGCAGAAGCCGGTAGCACTTGGCCGCCGTGACCTGGCCCGGCCCGCTGGGGCCGCTGAGCCTGCCGTACCAAGCCCGGACGGTGGACGCCTCAAGCTGGCGGAGTGGCGTCGATCCCATGGCCGGCACGATGTGGTTCTTGAGCTGTGCCCGGGAGAGCTCAGCCGTGCGAGGCGCCAGCGGTCGGCCACCGACGAGGCGGGTCTCTACCCAGCGCTCGGCATAAGCCGCGAGCGTCTCCTTGCCTGCCTTCGGGTCGATCCAGCGGCCCGAGTCCATCTCGGTCTGCGTCTTGGCGAGCCACCGATCGCCGTCAGCTTTGGTTGCGAACGTGAACGGTGCCGTGACTTACCTGCCTGAGCCACCCCGGTAGCGGGCTTGGTAGCGCCCTGAGGGAAGCCTGCGAACCGTGCCCCACGCCCGTCGACCCATGACGACCTCCTAGCGCCTTCCGGTGCCGATGAGATTCGCGCTACTGCCAGCAGTGTCGATTGCGTCGACGCCGTTCAGCGCACGTTATTCCGCGGCCTTAGGCGGAGGACTTGACTTTCTCCGGGAGCCCTGCCGCCAGGCTATCCCTCGCTGACGACACGTCCGGCCTCGATGAAGTCGTCGAGGGTGGATCGCTGCAACCTGACGTACTTGCCGAGCTTGACGTAGGTGATCCGCCGTTGGGCGATCAGCCGGCGGACGAACCGCTCCCCGGTGCCCAGGTAGTCCCCGGCTTGGGCGACGGTCAGGAGCGGATCACTCTGATCGTCTAAGGCCACGCGTTTTGATGTCGTCGCGGTCATTGGGCGCCGACCTGCCGATTGGGGACGGGTCGTCCGCTGAGGCGGTAGCCGGTGTCAACGGCCGGGCGGCACGGCGGACGCCGCGGCCGGTGAGGGGCGGCAGGTCTCATGGCCGAGAGCCTCGGGCGGACGGCTCCGGTCAAACTGCAGTCCCGGGGACCCCGGCTCCGTGGTTCGCCGTGACGACTCATGCAGTCTCGATAGCCACGGCGTGGTTGCCGGCGTCGCCCAGCACACCGTCCTCCAGTTCGTCTCCAGCTTCTGGCGGCTCCGCCCATGCAACGACGCCCCGCGGTTCGCCGGCATCGACGCGGTGATCGTCGTGGAAGGCCATGCTGGTGCGGCCGGCCAGCTGCCAGGCGAGCCCGGTCACCAGCAGCGGGGAGCTCTGCAGGGGCGAGGATGAAGCGGGCACCCCGGCGAGGTTGGGTCCCGCGCCGACACCGAGGCGCTGCGCGGCCGCCGCGATCTGGCGCTGTCGCCGACAGAGTCCGCCAGGTCACCGCTCAGCCGCCCGTCCTCGGCGACCACCTGGCCGCGGCCGTCGACCGCTGGTCGCGTACCGGACGGCTCCACGCCCCCTGCCCGCGACCTGTCACGCATAGAAACCATGCCCGAGGACCGGATCGTGGTGGTGATCGCCGCACGACACGTACGAGCCAGCGGCGCCAACCTCGACCGCATCCGAGGAGTCGTCGACGGGGCCGCGGACCTGTCCACCAAACCGACCTATGCACTACACCGCGCCGTCAGCAACGGCCCGGCGGTGCGACCGCACCGGGCCGACCGGCGCAACCGGGAAGTGCGGGCACCAGGCGCAGCCGAGCGCCTGCTTGATCGCTCCTAGGCGATCTATCTCCATACCACCGCGATGAGGTCGCCGCAGCAGGTGGCGTCGGAAGCGCCGTCCCGATAGCCGATCTCTCTCCGGCGATGGCAAACGCAGGCTCATGAACGCGCGTCCCTGAAGGCGGCTTCAGAGCGCCTCCCTCAGGGATTCAATGAGTGCGTTCGAGAGCTTTATGCACCGTTGAAGCGCATCTAGATCGTCGATTGCTATGCCATGTAACAGTCGATTACGGCAGTCCACTAGGAAATCAATGTCCACAGGCGACAAGGCTAGTTCAATGCGCCCCTGGGCGTATTGGAGTAGTTGCCGCAGGGTTGCTGCCTTAGTCCTGCCGCCTCTCGCGGCTGGAGTGTTGAAGGTAGCGTTGGGAGAGGTTGCACGCAGGATTCGTTCCAGCTCAACGACAGCCAGAATCGCAGTACTCCTAAGGTCCCGTGGACTGGTGTCATCCGTAGACAACTCCTCATCTATCCGTGACTCTTCTGACCGAAGCTGGCCCGCGAGATGGGCGCCAAAGGCGTCCCAAGCCTCGAGATCGTGGGGCTCAGGTGGCGAGAGGACCTTGAAACCCAGTTTGCGCAACAGTTTCCCAACGACAAGTACATCGCCATGTCCAACGGCCGCTAGCGCCTTTTGCAGAAGCGGGTCAGTCGGTTGATCAGTATGCACGACAACCTGACCGGATATGCCTAGCAATGCGTCTGTCGACGCGACCCGATATCCGCTAGGATGAGTTACATCCTGCCTCGTGATAGGCAGTAGACCTTCGTCGGCAACCTTGGGAAATACGAAGTCGTCGTAAATTCCCATCATGCTGTCTGGGACTAGGAACAACACCGTGGAGTCAGTTCGACGCCCTGCGCGCAGTAGTGCGCGAACAGGCGCTGTAGCGCCTTGCAGGCGGGTCGGCAGATTAAGTTTCCAGTATTCGTAGAGTTCATCGAAGAGATTCGCTAGAACCCCGTACCCCGCGCGCCCGTGCGGAAGATTGATCACCCGCACACCTCTTCGGGAGAACCTATCCACCTTCGCTGGATCGGCGCCAACCTCAATGACATAAAGATCTAGCGACGCATTGCCGAGGCGACTGCGTATGATTGACAGCACCTGACGAAAGTCGGCGTCCTCGAGGCTGTACCCGATAAGCACCCCGGTCCTAACGATCAACTGGTGAGCCAGCCACGTCACGAACAATGGATTTCGGATGGCGAACTCATCATAATCCCGTTCGGTCAAGACAAGACTGCTCGGGTGATGCAGGTCGCCGTGCAATTTCAGCAGGGTTGGAGTGTCATACGGGTTGGACAAGCGCAGTTGTTGTTCCTCGGTAATCGCTAGTACGTCCCCATGGTGGGCTCGATAAGCGGATTCAAGGAGTTGCTCGACGTTCGTCGTGACGACGGCGTCGAACGGGATGTTGCAGAAAGCCTCGTGCACTCGGCCCGGAGACGCGTCTCGTACGCGAAGCGCCTTCATTACACGCTGGATGAGCTTCGCCCGGCCGTAGGCGTGCTCATAGGCGGACAGATTCTCGATTGGCGTGTCACCTATGTACTCCGGGGGCAGCTCCTTCTCGATCTCCTTCGCCAACCCCTTCCAGTCTGGAAGTCCTCCGGTGACGCCAGGCAGAACGGCATTTCGGCTCATGCCTGCACCGATGATGGGCAACCACCTGCCCGAGACAAGGTCATCGAGCAGCGGTCGCGGAAGATAACTGATGAGGGAACGGGGTGGCACCCATAAGTCGTAGCCGAGGGTGGGCCAACTGGCCACATGGTCGGCGGTCACGGCGTGTCGCCAGGTGGGCCATGGGCACGTCGGAGGGCAAACGTGAGGGCGCGGCCGCTCAGTCCCCCAATCAAGGTGAGGTCGTCTAGCTCGGTACCCATGGCGGCTGACAGGGCACACAAGGCGTTGTCCGCTAGTGGGCCGCTCTGGGACAGTCCGCGGCGCCGCCGCCGTCACCTATCTGACCGTCCCGCCAGCCGAACCCCTACCGGGATTGGTGCAGGTCAGGCGGAGCTTCATGCGACGGCCGTCCCATTTGACCCGTCCGGTGACGGTCCTCGCTTGAGGGTGTTAACCGGGACGTTTGTTGAGGAGCGTTCGTGGTCCTGCGGGGTGCGGGGGTGATCGAGTAGGTGTCGAGCACGGCCTTGTGGACAGTGCCCGGCGGCATGCCGAGGACCTCGGTGACGCGGTCTATGTGGGTTAGCCATCGGCCCGGTGGCAGCGCGGCGATGACGGCGCCCGCGTCTCGCAGGACTGCATGGATAGCTGGAATCCTGTCGTCGCGGAGGACGGCGGTGGGGCGCGCGTCGAGCAGGGTGTCGGCGAGGCTGCCCGAGGCGTCGATGGCCGTCCGCAGCGCGGTGGCGCCATCCCGATGCAGCAGATCGGCGGGATCCAGCCAGTCAGGAAGGGCGAGTCGGCGCGGGCCGTCGCCCCGGGCAGTGAGCTGCCAGTAGCTGCGCTCCGCGGCCCGCTGCCCGGCGGGATCGTTGTCGGTGGCCACGAGAATGCCGGGACCGTTGAGACGGATGTAGGGGCCGAGCAGATCGGCTTGCCTGCCGGTGAGGGCGGTGCCGAGCGTGGCGACGCCGACGGTGTGCCCAGCACCGGCCAAGGTGAGGGCGATCGCGTCCAGTGGTCCCTCGACGAGGGCCGGGGTTGCTCCGGCGCCGAGCGCGGCTCGGGTCTCGTGGAGCCCGAAGAGGTGCTCGCCCTTGCGGTACAGGTCGGTGGCCGGAGTGTTGAGGTACTTGGGCCCGGCCCGTCCGTCATTCGGTGTGATGGGGTTACGGCGGGCGATGTAGCCGACGATCGCGCCGTCCTGGTCTTGAATGGGGAAGGTGAGCCGGTCGCGGAATCGGTCGATCAGCGCGCCGGTGCGGGCGCGCTGAGCGAGGCCGGCGGCGAGCAGCTCCTCCTCGGTGGCGCCGCGGCCGCGCAGATGGTCGACGAGGGCGGCCCAGCCGACGGGGGCGTAGCCGGGGGTATGTCGCTGGTCGGTGGTGAGGTCGGTGCCCAGCCGGTCACGCAGGTAGCCCGGCGCCCAGGAGCCGGGGTAGTGGTCGGTGAAGAAGGCGGCGGCCTGGGCGTTGAGCGTGATGAGCCGGTCGCGGCCGACGACGGCGGTGGCCCAGAAATGCGGCTCGAGCAGGTAGTCCGCGTCGTCGGCGGCCGGCTGGCCGAGGGCGAGAGGGTCCGGGGTGAGGTACCGCGGGCTGGTGGGCGGCGACTCGTCGTCGTCAAGGACGGGGAACGCCTCGTCCGCACCGCTCAGGTCCGGATGGTCGGAGACAACGAAGGCCGCGTCGTCCTCGGCCGGGGGACGCAGGTGGGCGTCGTCGGGGGGCTGCAGGTCGGCCGGCAGCGGCTCGGGGACGTCGACGGGTGCGCGGTCGGTGAGCGCGGCGACGCGGAACACCAGCCTCTCCGCAATCGCATCGCCGGTTAAGTCTGCGTGCTCCTTCGCAGGCAGGCCGGTGATGGCGGCGCCGAGCAGGTCGGCGGGGGCCCAGCCGGCGCGGATGCCGGTGGTGACCGCGGCGACCAGCGCCGGCCAGGCCGGGGCGGTGAGCACGCGGTGGGTGTGCTCGGGGGGCAGGAGCCCGAGGAGGACGGCGCACCAGTCCGGGCGCAGCGCTCCGGCGTCGGGGCCGGTGGTGGGCGCGGTCGCTAGATTCAGGTGGGGCGCGAGCCGCCACCACAAAGCGGCGGCGGGCAGGTCGTCGGGCAGCGGTCGCTGAGCGGCGACGGCGGCCAGCAGGCCCGCGGCATCCAACCCGGCGCGGTCGGCGGCGGCCAACCGCTCGGCCAGGGCCGGCCAGTGAGTGTCGCGGCGGATGCGCGGGTCGTGGCTGTCGGCCAGCGCCGCCCACACCGACCGGCCCGCGTTGGGGGTGACGGCGAGGGCCTGTTCCAGCCGGGCCTGGTGGTGGCGTTCGGCGGTCGGGAACCGCGGCGGGCCGGTGGGTCGCCGGTCCTCGTCCGGAACGCCGAGGGCGGACCGCCAGACGGCGAGGTCCGCGCGCAGGCAGGCCCCGTTGTGTGCCAGTAGGGAGCGGGCCCAACCGGGCGCGGTGGTCGGGGTCATGGTCGCGGCGGTGGCGGTTACCCGGGCCGCGCAGCCGGTGAGGTGGGTGGCGCGCGCGGCGAGGTAGGGGCCCCAGTGCGGATCGTCGGCCAGTGCGGCGGGGACGGCAGGCAGCCACGGCAGCGGACCGAGCGGGCCGGTGGCGGGCAGCCGCCAGTCCAGAACGGCGGCGGGATCGGCGGCGCCGTCCAGTTCTCGCATGCCGGCGACACGGGTCAGCGCGGCGCTGGGGTCGGTGCCGGCGAGGGCGAGCAGCGCCAGGTGCCCGCGCAGGGTCGGCCAGGCCGGCGAGGCGGTCAGCCCGGGCCGGAGAGTGTCGGCGGCGTTCTCCAGTCGTTCTGCAGTGCCCGGTTCGAGGCGGTGTTCGGCGGCGACGCGCAGCGCGTCGGCGTAGCGGACCGCGGCGGCGTGCAGCTGCCCGGCCGGGTTGGCCAGCTCCCGGCGGGCGCCGGCCGCGGAGGTCTGCGCGTCGTCGCGGGCCAGCATGGCCAGCAGCAGGTCGGTCGCGGTCGGCGGGGACACCGCGGCAGGGGTGACGATGCTGTGCGGGTCGCCGTCCCCGACGGTGGCGAGGTAGACGTGGTTAGCGTCGCGGCCGCGGGATAGCGCGACGTAGAGCAGCTGCCGACCCTCGGCCCCGGTCAGCACGGTGTGGCAGGTGTCGGCGGTGACGCCCTGGGCGCCGTGCACGGTGGCCGCGTAGCCCAGCTGCACGTGTTCCCGGACGTAGGTCGCTGGCAGGGTGAGGCGCCGGCCGGTGCCGGTGTGGACGACGTCGAGGGCGCCGTCGCCGCCGACGGCCCGCACGGTGAAGCGGTCACCGTTCTTCACCCAGTCGGTGACACCGAGCGGCAGGGTCCGGTCGTTGCGGCGGGTGATCACGGCGTCACCCGCACCCGCGCGGGTGCCGTCGGCGAGAACGACCTCGGGGCCCGGTGGGCCGGGGGAGTGGGCCAGCCGGTCGGCGCGAGCCCGCTCGTTCAGCCGCGCCACGACCTCGCGCGTGGCCGCCAGCAACAGTGCGTCCTTGCCAGCGGCGCGGTCGGCCGCCCACGCGGCATAGGCCTGCTCGGCGCAGGAGGCCAGGTCACCGACGTGCACCCGGCCGGTGTCGAGGTAGAAGCCCAGCCCGGTGGTGTCGCCGTCGCGGAGGGCGACGGTGGCCGCGGCCTCGGCCGGGTCGGTGAAGCGCACCAGCTGGGTGAGCGTGACCGCGCCGTGCGTGGCGGCGATCTCGCCCAGCACCCCGCCGGCGGCGACCGCGGTCAGCTGTTGCGGGTCGCCGACCAGCCGGACGCTGCCGCCTCGGCCCAGGACGTAGGCGACGGCGCGGGCCAGCTCCACGGTGCCGGCCATACCGGCCTCGTCGACGACGACCAGCGTGCTCGGCCCAATCTCGGCCACCCAGTTGGGCGGCTCTGTTGCGTCGATAGACCACACCAGCTTGGCCAGGGTGTCGCAGCGGCCAACCAGGGAAGACCGCAGCGTCACCGCGGCGACCGCGGACGGAGCCAGCCCGAGCACTGTCCCGCCGTCGGCGATCCAGGCGCGGGCCAGCGTCGCCAGCGCGGTGGTCTTCCCGGCGCCGGCCGGGGCGATGGCCAGCTGCAGCCGGGCGCCGCTGCCGGCGAGGGCGCGGACCAGCTGCGCTTGCCCGGGATTGAGCTCGGTGCCGTTGGTGGTGGCCTCCAGCAGCGCCAGCTCGACGACGGACGCATCGGTGCGGCGGCCGCCGCTGCGCCCGGCGGCCGCCAGCAGTAGGACCTCGGCGTCCAGTACCGCCCGGCTGGTGTAGAGCCGACCGCCGGCGACGGTGTAGACGCTGGCGCCGTCCGAGCGGCGCAGCTCGGGAGGCTCGGCCACCGGATGCGGGACGTCCAACGGCACCGACATCGCCGGGGACAGGGCCGTCTCGGTCACCCGGGACACCGCACGGTCGACGTCGGCGGGGGAGAGGTCGGCGGCGCGCACCACCCGCTCAGCTTCGGCGCGCACGTGCCAGAACTGCCAGCTCGCCCGCTGCGCACTCACCGTGTAAAGCACTCGCAGCGCCGCCGATCGGACCCAGGCCTCGCTGATCCCCGGCGCGCGTAGCGGCGGCCGACCGCGCACCACGTGGTCGAGCATTCCGGCCAGCTCCGCAACGCCGCCGAGCACGGCCAGGGCCTGCCGCCGCCAGGCCGCGCGCTGCTCAGCCAGCGAGCGCGGCTCGTGCTTCGCCTCCCGGGTTTCCAGCGTTGCCTGCTGAGCCAGCGCGATCGCCTCAGGCGCCATGGGTGGCCGGCCGTGCTCGGCCTGGAAGTTGGTGGCCAGCTCTCCTCGGCGGACGTCGATTGCCCGTCGCCGGGAGGACCAGGCGTCCAACAACCGGGAGTCGACGTCGACGATCTCGCGCACCGGCCGCTTGCCAGCGTCTCGGCCAGGACGCTCGGTGAAGCGCACCCGGAGCCCGGCCACCAGGTGAGCCTCCAGCCGGGTGTTGTAGTGCTCCGAGGCCGCGACGTTGGCCTTGTACAGCACCCGCCCGTCCAGCGCCCGCCACCGTCCGTCGGCGGTTTTCACCTTGTTGCTCACCGCCACGTGGGTGTGCAGATCCGGGTCACCCGCGCGTGAGTCGCGGTGGGTAAACACCGCCGCGATCAGGCCGCGGGTCTCCACCTGCCGGACCCCACCGGCGCCGAGCCTCGTGAAGACCGCGTGCCGCTCGAGCCAGGCCAGCGTGTCGGCAACCGCGGCGGCGTGGGCGGCTTCGATCCGCTTAGCGACCTCCCGAGGTGCCAGCGCCCACAGCGCCGAGACCGACTTCACCGGCGAGAAGGTCAGGTCATAGCCGGCCACCGCGCTCGTCGTCGGCCGGGAGGCACGGGCGATGAACCCGGAGAGCTCCCGGGCGTCGGCCGGTAGGCGGCCGTGGACGTCGGTGAACATGCCGCGCGCCACCTCGGCGCGGATGCGGGCCCGCTCCCGCTCGGCCAGCGGCGCGTCGCACGGTCGCCCGGCCGCCGCGTTGGCGGCGGCGAACTCGGCAGCGCAGCGCGCCCGGAAGCCGTCGGCGGCCGTGGGGAAGAGCAGGAACGGCAGGCCGAGGGCGCCCACGGCGCGGGCCTGCTCCGGGGTCCGCCCGGCCGTGCAGGCCTCCCGCTGCAGCCGCTCGGCGTCGGGATGGCGCCCCTTGCCGAACAGCGCCTTCATCTGCGCCTCGCCGACCGGCTGCCCGGCATCCACACCGGCCAGGCCGGCCAGGCCTCTCCCGGCCCAGACGCCAGGGGACTCACCGCGCTGGGAGTAGTAGTCACCGAGGCCGACTAGGCCGCGCTCGGTGGCATCCATCGCCGCCACCTGTCGCGTCAGGTAGGTGTACCCGTCACCCGCCGTCAGCTTGTGCAGCGACATCACAGCCGCGGACGCTAGGAACGCGATCTCCAGTCTCGACCGCGTGCGTCTCCAGTCCCGGCGGCCTCTGTCGTCGAGTGGCCTTGCCACGGGTCTCAACGCGGTTCACCCCAGCAGCGACGCAGGCCTCGACCGTCCGCCAGGGAAGGCTCGAAGGAGCTGGCCGCTTGGCTGCTGAACGGCCCGGCCCGAGGACGCTCGGAAGGAGCCGCGCCGCCCTTCATCACGACGTAGGCGCGAGCCTCAATCCTCAAGGCAACCGTCCAGAGGGAGAGTGCAGGTCGGCGTCAGCCGATTGCTTGCCCGTCACCTCAGGTGCGAGTCGACCTGGCGGTCAACCCGACAGTGCATGAGGTGTGACGGTCATCGATCTTGAAATCTCTAGGAAGACGCGGCGGCGCTTGTGGACTCCGAGCCGGGGACTGAGTCCCGCCGAAGAGAGCTTTGAGGCGGCTAGTGCTAAGTAGGCGCCAGCATCAGGAGTCCTCCAATAGCACCGTCAAGGGAGACGCCTAACGCTTGGCGCACCGGGACGATCCGAGCGCAGGAGAGTCGAACGAGCATGAAAGCAATGCCGTCTCGATGAGACACCGCGTGGAAGTTGTCGAGTCCACTCTCATCGGATCGTCGCGGCAGAGCGAAGATTGCAGCGTGCAGGATGTCTCGATCGAGGTGGCTGGTCTGCCTCCGGCCAAGAGCGAAGCCAAGTCGATTTTCGCGTCTGGTCATGTTCACTCGGAGCGCGTCCTGGCGCTGCTGAGCGCGGTTCAGTCGGCTGTCGAGGGGAACTCGATTCGCTTCCCGGAGGAGTCGTTGGCCCTTGACTTGGTGTTGGTCAGCCCGACGGCTCCGCCGTCGGACGCCACCAACTACCTCGGCGGGGTGGCGGATGTCCTCGAGGACAAGACGCACCGTGGCGACCTGTCGCACCTCGGGTCGCTTGCCGACGTCGCGCTGTACGGCAACGACCACCAGCTCCATGAGGTGAGCTTCCGGTGGGAGGCGGGGCCGACAGTTGGCTACCGGCTGCGGGTGCGCCCACGGTGACCCGTGTGAAGGCGCCGGCCCTCGGCCGGCAGCCTGGGAGGCGCAGCGGGATCGCCGTGCGCCGTGCTGACCCGGCCGCCCGGGACCCTTGGCACCGGCTTCGGTTGAGGCGCGACACCCCCGAAGTTCCCTCGTGGCGGTGATGTTGCGGAACCATCCGGTCGGCCAGCATGTGCCGCATGTCACCTCGGAGCCGGCGTACGCGCGCGCCAGCGGAGCTGGCGGCCCGTGCCTGCGAGCACGCGCGACGTGAGGCCGCGGCGGGCCGTGTGGCCGCGGCCCGCGCCGAACTCCGGTGGGCCGAGGCGACGCTGGCCCGCCTGGCCTCCCAAGCTGACGAACCGGCGGTGGCATCTGTTCGCCGGGCGCTGCATGACGTGCGCACGCTGCAGCAGCAGCTCGACCGGCCCGCGCCGGCAACTCGGGCGGCCCGGCCGGAGCGGGCACGAGTGCCGGACATTGCGGCGCAGCTTCGCCAGGCGGAGCAGCTGCTCGCGCTTGGCCAGCTGAAGCGTGCCGCAGCCGTGGTGGACGTCGTCGCCGCCCGGCTGGCCGATCAGGAGCTACCGGGGCACCATCCCTGGCCGCTGCAGCTGGCTCGGCTGCGCAAACAACTGGCGCCGGCACCAAGGGGCAGTTCCCGGGGCCGCGGGGAGACCCGTTCGACCAGTGTGCGCACCGTTTCTGGCGGCCTGCCCACGCTAGGACGCCGGCGCTGATGCGACTCGGTGCCGGCGGCAAGCCGCGGCCCGTCAGGCGACCGAGTCATGTGTGGGATGAGGTGCCGGACCCGACCACGGGCCGCGACGCCTATGTGGTGCTGTCCTCGCGCCGGTACGTCTAGGTCGAGGGGAGGCGCGGACAGACCACTTGCGTGCCGCCGCCCTGCTCAGCCGACGCGCCCAGTGACGTGCGGACGATCGCGTTCTGCGGTCACTACCGTGACCGGGCGTTGTCGTCGACGCGGAGTCGTCAGTCGCCCTGCCCGGAAGGAGTCCTGTGCGGATCGGCACCTGGAACCTGTGGCTGTGCCCGCCGTCGACTTCACCGCGGGGGCAGGCCATCTCGGGCTGGCTGGACCAGCAGGCCGTCGACGTGTGGCTGCTCACCGAGGTGCACCGGGACTGGGATCGGGGGCGGCGGCTGGTCGTCTCGCCGCGGCGCGGCGTCGGTCCGGAGGAGAAGCGGTGGGCCGGGATCGAGACGGCGCTGCCGCTGGGAGCGCTGCGCACGTCGCCGGAGCCGAAGCACTCGGGTGAGGAGGGCCTGTGCCTGGCGCGCCTTGAGCTCGGCGGGTTCACAGCGTCGTCGGTGCTGGTGGCTTGCTCGGTGCTGCCGTGGAAGGGCGCGGGGCCGTACTGGCCGGGGCTGCCGTCGGGCCAGGCCGCGGAGTTCTGCCATGTCTTGGACCACCACGTTGCGCGGATTGAGGAGGAGCGGGTTCCGGGTGAGCCGCTGATCTGGGGTGGTGACTTCAACCAGCAGTTGCTGCGGCCGTTCTGGTTCACCACCGAGGACGGCGCCGCGGCGCTGAGGGCGGCGTTCGACCGGCTCGGGCTGGTCGCGCCGACCGAGCAGTCACGGCACCTGAACGGCACGTCGTTCGCGATCGACCACCTGGCGGTCAGCCCGGACCTGGTCGCCGAGGATGGGCCGGCGGCGGTGCACCGGCCGGAATGGGAGGGCGGCCAGTTGAGCGACCACGCGGCCTACACCACCGAGATTCGGCTGTCCGCTCCATCCCGGCCGCCTCATGCCTTTGCCTCCGACGTCGACGGGGTCCGGCATGTGATCGTGCTGGCGGACCAGGCGGACATGGATGGCTGGTCGATCGAGACGTCGGCCGGCGTGTGTGCGTTCGAGCTGGACACCGTGTGGGGATCCGACTCGCCGAACTTTCTCGGCTTCGGGGCCTCGACGAAGGCGTGGATCGCTGTCTGCGATCACGGGACGGAGTTGATCCGCTTCGTGCCCGCGGTCGAGGGTCGTGCGTAGCGTCGCGAGCCGTTGCGCAGGCGGCGTGACCCGCGGGCTCACCCGGTCGGGGGAGTAGCCCGCAGCCGGCTCCTCCACTAGGTTCATTTTTCGAGAGGCACGCAGTTCCGGCCGTACCGGAAGTGCACCGCTCAACCGTTCCCTTGACCGCGAAGGGTCCTTCGGCAGCCGTACTGCCGGTGGCTTCGCGTCCATCAGCTCTCCGCGCCGCCGTGGCGTGTTCGCCGATCTCGACGAGCGCGCTTCGGGCCTCGGCGTGACCACCCAGGATTGCGAGAAAGACATGGACTACCGCACCGAGATGGGCTATCGCACGCTTCCTCCGTACGACTACCTCACGCAGGACCTGGCCAACGGCAACGTGCGCCTGTTCGCCCTGGAGGAGGTGGTCAACGAGGAGAACCCGAAGGACCGCTACGACAACCTGCGGGCCGTGGCGACGCTGGACTGGGCTCACGGCCTGGAGCTGTGCGACTTCCTGGACGACCTGTTCTGGGAGATCGACCAGGAGGTCGAGCGGCTGGACGCGGGGCAGGGCCCCGGTGGGTCCCGCCGTAGGCCCGTCGATCGGCCCAGCGTGGACCTGCGGGAGCGAGCGGTCCGTGCCCTGATGGCGCCGGGGAAGGAGCGGCCGATGCTGGGCACGGTCGTCGGGTTCTCCCGAACTCTGCCCCGAGCGGTCGCGACCGCCGTCTTCACTGAACTGGCACGGCTCGGCATCGACGTGGCCCTGCTGGAGGAGACGCCCGTAGAGCCGCAGGCCGGGACCTTGGACTAGGAGGTCGGACGGGGGCGGCGGCTGAGCTGCCGGCCCCGCATGCGGGCCGTGCCCCGCGCACGCTGGCCGCGGTTGGCGCGGTGCCGGTCCGCTTGTTGACCGCTCCCTGAGCTGGGTGTGGGGCGCCAGGTGGCATCTCGTAGGCGTAGCGCGTCACCGGGAGGCGCGTCCGTCCGGTGGCGACCTTACTCGTTTCCTCTAGTTCACAGATTCACAGTTGACATGGCCTTGAAGGAGGTTCACAATGATCGGCATGAGGCGCAGGCGGCAGGCCCCGGGGGCCATGAAGCGAGTAGGCGGCCACGCGGCCCGAACGCTCCACGTGGTGGACGTGGAGAACCTCGTCGGCTCCGGGAGGCCAGGTCTTTCGGCCGTGGCGGCCCTGCGGTCGCTCTACACCGACGTGGTGCGCGTCGTCCCGGGGGATCACGTGGTGGTGGCGTGCAACCCCGGCTGTCTGCTGGACGTCGGGGTGGGTTGGGGGCCGGGCTCTGCCCGTCTCCGCGTCGGCGCAGGGCGCGATGGTGCGGACTGGGAGCTGCTCGAGGTCCTCGAGAGCGAACGGGTGCCGGAGCGGTTCTCCCGCGTGGTCATCGCCTCGGGTGACGGCATCTTCGCCGCGATGGCCGCGCGGCTGGCTGTCGCCGGCTGCGAAGTCACGGTGGTCAGCCGGCGGGCCAGCCTGTCGGCGCAGCTGCGGCTCGCGGCCATGCGCGTCGTCTATCTTCCCGACGGCGAGGCCATCGTCTATCTTCCCGACGGCGAGGCCATGGGTCGCCCGGTGCCCGCTGCCGTTCGGCGGGCCGCATGAGCGACGGCGAGGCGCCGCGCCTCACGCTGGCCGACATCGCGCTGCTGGCCGACGTCGGACGTCCCGCGGTGAGCAACTGGCGCAAGCGGTTCGCCGACTTCCCGCAGCCGGTCGCCGGCACCGCGGAGCGGCCGCTGTTCGATGCAAGGCAGATCGAGGAGTGGCTGCGGCAGCGCAAGGGCAATTTCGTCAGCCCTGGTGTGGATCGGCGGCTGTGGAAGGCGCTGGAGCCGTTCCGGGGGGTGGCGCCGATGGAGGTGCTGCTCGAGGCGGTTGCGGCGGTGGCAACGCTTCGTTATGTCGCCGTGGCCCCGAAACGCGGCCGCAACCTCGCCGGGGACGTGCCGCCGGCACCGGACGTGTGGGCGGCTGTCTCGGGCAGCCCGCCGGATCGGCGGAGGGCAGCCGTGCTCCGTGCGGCCGCGGAGATGGAGCAATCGGTTCCGTCGCTCACCCGGTTGTTCGTTCCGCCGGTGGAGCGGCTGCCCGCGGAGGCGGCGGACGTTCTGCGTTTCCTCGACCAAGTCCCGGTCAAGGAGTCGGCCCGGCTGGTCGACGCTGCCGTGGGCATGCTCGGGTGGGCCGCCGGCCGCGGCGGCCTGGGCGCGGCGGCGACCGCGGACCCGTTGATCGACCTCGTGGTCGCCCTGGCTCGCCCGATCATGGGCACCGTCTACGACCCGGCGGCCGGCGTCGCCGGGGCGCTGCTCGGGGCAGCCCGGGCCGCGCAGGGAGCGGTCGAGCTGACCGGTCAGGAGCTGAGCGAGAGCGCCTGGCGGCTGGCCAACCAGCGGCTCATCGTTCACGGCCTCGACGGGCACATCACCCACGGAAACACGCTGCTCGACGATCAGGAGCCGGGGCTGGAGGCAGCGCTGGTGGTCCTCGATCCCCCGTACGCGGTGGCCAACTGGGGCGTCGACCGTGTCAGCCTCGACCGGCGCTGGCGCTTCGGGCTGCCGTCGGCCAACAACGCGGACCTTGCCTGGGTGCAGCACGCGGTCGCCCACCTGGCCCCCGGCGGGCGCGCGTTCGTCCTGTTGCCGGCGGGGTCGCTGTTCCGAAGCGGTGCGGACGCCCGTATCCGGCACGAACTGATCCGCCAGGGGGCGGTGGAGGTCGTCGTCGCCCTGCCCAAGGGCCTCGATCCCCGGTTCGGCGTCGCGCTCACCCTGTGGGTGCTCGCTCGACCGGGCGAGGCGGCGGTGGGGGACCGGGTGCTGCTGGCCGATCTTGCCGGTGACCGCTCGGCGTTCACCTCCCGCGCGCAGGAACTGAGCGAGCTCTATCACCGGTGGCGACGTGGTGGCGAGATCGGTGACGTCGGGTGGGCGGTGAGCCCGTCGCGGCTCGACCTGCTGGCGATGGACGCCACCCTGGTTCCGGCTCGCTGGATCCCGACCGCGCTCCAATCCGTCGACGCCGAACAGTTGATCGGGGAGTTACGGGACGACGCCGGCCGGCTGGCCAGCACGCTCACCGCGCTCGGGCGCTCGTCCACGGTCCGCCTGGACCGGGTGCGAGGAGCGGGGGCTGGCACGCAGCGGGCGTCGGTCGCCCGCCTGGCCGCCGATGGCCACCTGACGGTGCTGCGCGGCGCTCGAGTACCGCGTGAGGACCTGGATGCTGCCGCCGCCCAGGGCGTGCCGGTGATCACGGCGACGCAGATCCGGCAGGGTGCGGCGCCGCGGTCCGCCGACTGCCCCCGGGTGCCGGCCGACGTGCTCGAACCGAAATTCACCCGCACTGAGCCCGGAGACGTCCTCGTGCTGTCCGAGGGTGACCGCATTCGCACCGCCGTCGTCGACGAGGGCGGCATGGTGGCGGCATGGCCGCTGTGGATCGTGCGCGGGCGGCCGGGCTGGATGGACCCGACGTACCTGGCGGCGTGCCTGGCCAGTGAGTGGAACAGCCGGCACCTGATGGGCAGCACCGTTCCCCGGGCTCGCGTCCGCGATCTGGAGGTACCGCTGCTGCCGCTCGGCGCCCAGCGATCCGTCGTCGAGCAGCTTCAACAGTTGGATGCGCTACGTCGGGAGAGCCAACTGGCCGCGACGCTGGCCGGGAGGATGTCCCAGCGGGTCGTCGACGGCCTCGCCGCCGGGGTTCTCAGCGTCGACGAGAGCGACTGACGAGCGGGTGGCAGACGGCCGCAGCCGAAGCCCGTTCACCGTTCCGGTGACAGACGGTGCCCTGATGAGTCCGAACTGTCAGCAGGCTTCCTTACCGTCCGCTACTCGCCGCCCACTCCGCACCGTCCCCCGAGGAGCACCGTGTCCGAGCCACGTTCCGCCGGTGTCGAGACCGACGGTCCGCTGCGTGGACGCACCCACCTGCCGCGAGCTGTCGGGTGCACCAAGTCTCACCGCACCACCTATCTGCCGGCTCAACTGCACGCGAGGTGGGCGGCCTGGCCTCCCGGGCAGCGCACCCGGTGTTCCCGATGGGCACCTCCTGGGCCCGGCACGCGTGAGACCTGCGGCTGGCGTGCTGACCCGCTGCGCTGGTCCGCGTTCAGCGACTACCAGGACACGCGGGCGTCGCAGAACCTGCACCCGATCGTCGGCCTCGGGCGCCAGCTGCGCCGCCGGCTCGGCGACTCCCGATTGCAGTACCGGTCGTTGCAGCCGGCGGCCACGTGGGCATGCCCATGAGCGGTCCTGTGGAGGTGCCTGACCCTGCACAGCGGATCAGGACGACTGTGGTCAGTGAGGCGCGTCGGGGTGGTGGGGGATCCACGTTGCCCCTCGTGGCGCTCCGGGCCCGTACGGCCACGATCTGTGGTTTCAAGCTCCTACGATGATGCGAGGCTCGAGGGTGATGACCGAACGGTCACCGTACCGAGAAGGACCCGCGACGAGCGCAACGGACAAGAATGTGATGGTGAGCTCAACCGAAATGGTTGACCCGACGATTCCGGACGACGCAGCCGAGCCCGACACGGAGGCCGAGGCGCAGGTCCATCACCTCGACGAGGGATATCTCGTCGACTTCCTCACCGACAAGCCGATCAAGGACACCCCGAAAGAGCAGGTCCGGCAGCGGATCGTGCGGGTGCTCTTCCACGAGTATCAGTTCGCCCCGGAGGACATGGAGCTCGACTTCGCGGTCCAAGTCCAGACCGAGAAGGGCAAGCGCCGCGCGAGGATCGACATCGCGATCTTCGCCCCGCGCAGCGAGCACACCGCCGCCAACCTGCGCCGCGTCGTGGTCGTCAACAGGGAGCCCAACCGCGGCAAAAACGTCGTGAAGCTGCGCACCTACGACCAGATGAAATCCGAAATGGCGTTCGTTCAGGACCTGCTGGGCGCCGAGGACTACCCCGAGCGCTCCTGGGGCCTGTGGACCGATAACGTCGACTTTTTCTTCATCGAGAAGGAGACCACTCGCTGGGGTGCGGACTTTCATGAGCGCTCGGGCTGGCCGCTGGCCGATGGCACCGTCGGCAGCGGGCAGGTGGCATCCGCCCAGCAGCTGCGCCGCGCCGAGCCGGAGATGCTCAAGACCACCTTCCGGCGCTGCCACAACTACGTCCACGGTAACGAGGGCATGCCGAAGGACGCCGCGTTCTGGCAGTTCCTCTACCTGCTGTTCGCGAAGATGTACGACGAGCGAGCCGTCCGCAGGGGCAGCTCGCGCCGCTTCTACGCCTCGATGGCCGAGCCGTACGACGACGAGGGTCGCACCGCGATCCGGGAGCGGATCACGGACCTCTTCGAGGACGTCAAGCGGCAGTACGCCTCCTCCGGGCTCTTCAAGGCCAGCGACGAGATCACCCTCTCGGACCGGGCGCTCGCTTTCATCGTCTCTGAGCTGGCCCCCTACGACCTCGGCCTGACCGACATCGACGCGAAGGGACTGGCCTACCAGGAGTTGGTCGGCACCAACCTGCGCGGCGACCGCGGCCAGTACTTCACCCCGCGTGGCGCGGTGAAGCTGATGATCGACATCCTCGACCCGCAGGAGGACGAGACCGTCCTCGACCCGACCTGCGGCACCGGGGGCTTCCTGCACGCCACCCTCACCCACCTGCACCACAAGATGCAGGACGAGGACGGCACCCGCGGCATTCCGGATTCCCCGGAGCAGGGAGAGCGCTACCGTGACCGGCTGCGCAACTACGCGGACGAGCGACTCTTCGGCGCCGACTTCGATCCGTTCCTCGTTCGCGCCACCTCGATGAACATCATGACCCTGGCCGACACCCCTGGCAATGTCTTCCACATGGACTCCCTCGCCTTTCCGCGCGGCCATCTTTCCGGGGTCGCCGAGGCGAGCAAGCGGATCCCACTCGCGAAGGACGGCCGCAGTGGCGCCGTTGACGTGCTGCTCACCAACCCGCCCTTCGGTGCCGACATCCCGATCAGCGACGAGTCCGTCCTCGGCGATTTCCGCGAGGGCGTGGCGAAGTCTTGGTCGCGGGACAAGAAGAGCGGCGAACTTGTGGCCAGCCCCCACCCGCCGGGCTCTATGGCACCTGAGCAGCTTTTCGTCCAGCGAGCCATTGAGTGGATCAAGCCCGGCGGCCGCCTCGGCATCGTCCTGCCCAACGGCATCCTGTCCAACCCTGGCCCGGCGGACGAGGGAATCCGCCGGTTCATCCTGCGGGAGTGTTGGGTGCTCGCCAGCGTCGAGTTGCCCGTGGAGACCTTCATTGTCGACGCCAACGTGAACATCCTCACCACCCTGCTCTTCCTCAAGCGGAAGACGTTCGAGGAAAAAGCCACCGAGCGGCTCAACGGCCCGGTTTCCTACCCGGTCTTCATGGCAGTTGCGGAGAAGGTCGGCTTCGACCGTCGCGGCAACGATCTCTACAAGCGGGCTCCCAACGGCGACCTGATCATGGAAACGTACGAGGAGACCGAGTACCTGACGATCGGCGGCGAGCGACGCACCCGGAGAGTGAAGCGGAGCCGGCCGGTCATCGACAACGACCTGCCGGTGATAGCGCAGCAGTATTGGGAGTTCCGAAAGCGCCACCCGATTCCCGGTCATGACCCCCGCGAGGCGCAGGAAGCCGGCGCGTGAAGATCGCCAGCATCAACCACCCGGTCCAATCAGGCTGGTTCCTCGAACAGGGTCTCCGACTCGACGCAGCGTCCTATCTGTCCGGCTCACTAGAGGCCCGAAAGCGCTTGGAGGCTTTGCCCAACACGGTGCGCCTCGACAGTGTCACGACAGGTCACAATGGTGGCATCTTCAATGGACCGATGTTTCGCCGGGTATATCTGTCCGATGCAGAGCACAGTGTCCCGTTCCTCGGCAGCAAAGACATGATGGTCAGTGACCTTACGAGGCTCCCGCGACTGAGGAAGTCCGACGCCGAGTCCGGCAGGCTTTCCTACCTACGACTCAAGCCCGGAATGACGCTTATCTCATGCTCGGGATTCTATGCGGGTAGAAGGTCGTACGTGCGGCCCGACATGGGGCATATCTGGTCCTCACAGGACGTTCTCAAAGTCGAGCCTAACCCGGACAAGATCAGTGCCGGATATTTGTACGCCTTTCTCGCCAGTCGGTTTGGAGAGGCGTTCATCAAGGCTTCTGTCTACGGGTCGACGGTCAAACATATCGAGCCGCACCATCTCGTTAACCTCCCCGTGCCGCGGTTCGACTATGCGCTGGAACGGCGTATCCACGACCTAGTCGAGGAGGGTGCTCACCTGCGGGCCGCCTGTCAGGCCGGGCTCACCGCTGCTACGGATGACTTGTTCCGCAGCGCCGGTCTTCCCGAGCTTATTGACTATCGCTGGCACAAGGAGGGACGGGACCTTGACTTCCAGGTCGCCGGCGTGAGCACCCAATCCATCCGCGCACTCAACTACTCGCCTCGAGCCCGGCGGCTCGTTTCCAGGCTGGCGTCTGTGGAACATCGCACCCTCGGTGACATCTGTGCGGGCGGCCTCTTAGCCAGTGGAGTGAGGTTCAAGAGGATCGACAGCGACCGCGAGCACGGAGCGCAGTTGATCGGCCAGCGGCAAGGATTCTGGACCCGTCCGGAAGGCCGTTGGATCAGTGCCGCCGCCGCGCCTGCGGGAATTTTCGCAGAAGAAGAAACGGTACTGATTGCGTCACAGGGTACGCTTGGCGAGCAGGAGGTCTTTTGTCGGCCGATCATGGTCTACGGGTCCTGGGTTCGGCATGCCTACACTCAGCACTTCCTGCGCATCGCCAGCGGCGACCCTGCAGTTAGCGGTGCATACCTTTTTGCCTTTATCCGGTCTGAGGCGGCGTTTCGAGTCTTGCGTTCCCTGAGTGTGGGCGGCAAGCAGCAAGACATCCATGAAGGATTGCGACGAAGCATTCCGATCCCGTTGGCTCCGGAGGCTGATCGTGTGCGCATCGCGGAGACGGTTCGTGAGGCACACCGAGACCGTGACCGTGCCGATGCGCTGGAGGATGAGGCGCTGTCCTTGCTGACGCAGGCGATCGAGGGGGCGGAGGGCTGATGGCGCGGATCGTTCCCATCGGGCCGCCCGTGAATGATGCGGAGCGGGCTGTGATCGCACATCTGCGTGATCACGGGCCGGATGACTGGACGGTCCTGCATTCTCTGGAGATCCCGGATAGCCGGGGGCGGCTCTTCGAGGTCGACCTCGTGGTCGTGACCGGTCACATGGTCTACGTGATCGACGTGAAGGGCACCTTCGGTCGGATCGAGGTGCAGGGGTCGCGGTGGATGCCGGCGGGGCGGTCCCCGTTCCACACGCCGCTGCCGAAGCTGCGGGAGAACGCCAAGCGGCTCAAGAGCCTCCTCGAGGAGGCATACACTCAGCTCTCTCGCGTCTACGTCGATGCCGCGGTTGTGCTCTCGGCGCCCGACGCGCGCCTCGTCGACCACAACACTCCTCAACGCGACGCGGCTTCGACGGTGAACCGGCAGCACCTGGTCGCCCTGCTCGCCGACGTCTCCCGGGTCCCGACCGGCTCGTTCTCTGTCGACGTCGACATCCAGCGCCACCACGACACGATCGTCGAGGAGGTCAAGCGGATCGGTCGGGTGCCCACCGGCCCGCTGCAGTTCGGCAACTGGCTGGTGCTCGACACGCTGAGTGAGACGATCCACGCCGACGGGATCGACGTGGTGGGGGAGTACCGCGCGAAGAACGCCAACGCCGTGCAGGGCTCGGGCACGGTGCGGCTGGTGGTGCGGCAGGCGGACCTGTACGCGCCGACAGCGGAACGGGAGAAACAGCAGCGGCAAATCGGTATCGCCTACGAAGCGCTCGGCAAGCTGCCGCCGCATCCGGCGATCGTCGGCGTGAAGGACTTCTTCCCCGACCCCGAGGACCGCGGGTTCGTCACCGTCTACGACGACATCCCCGGTCACGCGCTGCGGCTGCACCTGGGGGAGCAGCCGGTCGAGCCGCTGACCCGGGACCGGAAACTGCTGATCCTGCGGCAGGTGCTGACCGGGCTGGCGCACGCCCAATCCCGCAAGATCGTGCACCGAGCGCTGAGCCCGGCCACGATCCTGCTCACCCAGGACGGCCGGGCGATGATCACCGGCTTCGACTACGCCAAGACCGCCCAGATGCGTGCCCACACGGTTGCCCTCGACGCCCACGCCGCCGCCGACAACGCCTACCTTGCTCCGGAGGCCCTTGAGAGCCCGGGCAAGATGACCGACAAGGCGGACATCTACGCCCTCGGTGTCATCGGGTTCGAGATGCTCACCGGCCACCCGCCGTTCGGCTCGGTCACCGAGCAGGTCAGGGCAGGCGGGGTGCTCCCGGAGAAGGATCTGGAGCAGGCCGACGTGCCCGCGCCGCTGCGCCACTGGCTCTCGCTGCTGTGCGCTGCCAAGCCCGAGGACCGGCCCGACGCGCGCGAGGCGATCCGCCGCTTCGAGCTGGCCATCGGCGAGGTCAACCGGCCCAAGCGCCGGGTCGCCGGCGGCAGCGGGGGAGAGCCGTCAGCGCCCCCGGAGGTGTCGCAGGCCGGTGACGATGACAAGCGCCGTGACCCGCAGTACTGGCGGAACCTGCCGCGGGACTTCGCGCTCGGCACGAAGTACATCGTCCAGCAGCGGCTCGGCACGCCCGGAGCGAGCGGTGTGGCGTACCGGGTCTTCGACACCATGCGCAACGTCGACCGGGTGATCAAGCTGATCCTGCGCGACGAGGAGGGCACCCGGGAACGCGCCCGCCGTGAGGGCATGGTGCTGTCTCGGCTCCAGGACGCGAAGGCCCATCCGAACGTGGTGCGGATGCTCGACGTCGACGTCCTCCCGCAGCCGTACCCGTATCCGTTCCTGGTCTTCGAGTTCGTGACCGGCGAGGACCTCGGCGAAGTGATCCGAGGCGGCACGCTCACCCCGAGCGACGTGCTGCGTATCGGTCTCGACGTCGCCGACGGGCTGAAATACCTGCACAGCCTGGACGTGTGGCACTGCGACATCAAGCCCGGCAACCTGCTGTGGACCGAGGACGGCGTCAAGATCCTCGACTTCGGCATCGCTAAGACCCCCGAGAGCACCCAGGGCCACACCGCCAGCACCCCGCGCTACACCCCGCCTGATCTCGACCAGGTGCCGGCCAGCGCCGCCGGCTACGTCGACCGGGATCTGTACGCGCTCGGGATCACGCTGTACGAGGCGCTCACCAATGCCTATCCGTGGGACGGCGCCAGCACGCCGCCGCCCGCGGTGTCGGCCGAGGACCCGCGCGAGCGGTTCAGCCTTCCCGCGGTGCCGGCGAGACTGGTGGAGACGATCCTCAAGGCGATCTCGCCCGAACGCGGTGGCCGGTTCACCAGCGCCGAGGAACTCCACACCGCGCTCCTGGCGGCTGCCGAGCAACCGAAGCCGAAGCTCCCCGGGCCGGTGAAGCCCGCTCCGGTCGGGGCGACTGACGGCGATCGGGCCTCGTCCGAGCGCAACCCGTTTGTCGCCCATCTGCAGACGCTCTACAGCCAGAGCAGGCGCAGCAACCGCGGCACCCGCGGCATGGACGCGACTGACCTCCGCGTCTATGTGCCCACCGGGCTCGACCTGGCCCTGGCGCCGAGCGTGTTGGCGGGCGAGCATTCGCTGGTGATCGTCACCGGCAACGCCGGTGACGGCAAGACCGCGTTCCTGGAGAGCCTCGCCGCGACCGCACGTGAGCGGGGTGCGACCTTCACCTCCGAGCGGGCCAACGGCACCGATTTTGAGCTCGACGGGCGCCGCTTTCACACCAACTACGACGGCAGCCAGGACGAGGACGGTGTCGTCAGCGACGAGGTGCTCGCGGAGTTCTTCGCTCCCTTCGCCGGTGCCGACGATGTCGGTGAGCTGATCGGGGAGACGCGGCTGATCGCGGTCAACGAGGGCCGACTGGTCGACTTCCTCAGCCACCACTCGGGGGAGTTCGCGGCCCTGACCCGGATCGTCGAGGTCGGGCTGCGGGGCGAGGACGACGAGCCCGGGTCGGTTGCGGTGGTCAACCTCAATCTCCGCGATGTGACCGTCCGCTCGGCCGCCGCGCGCAGCGGCGATGGATCCTCCGACTCGATCCTCGAGCGGATGCTCGACTCGATGGTCCGCCCGGAGTTCTGGACCGCCTGCGACGGCTGTGCCCTCGCGGAGGGCTGCTACGCCCGGCAGAACGCGGCCACCATCGCCCACCCGATCGTCGGACCGCAGGTCAAGGAGCGGATGCGCCGGATCTACGAGGTCGCCCAGCTCCGCGGTCGACTGCACATCACACTGCGCGACCTGCGCTCCGCACTGGCCTACACCCTCACGTCGGGGCGCGACTGCTCCGAGATCCACGACCTCTACGCCGCGCAGCGGTCCGAGCCGATCCTGGCCAGCCACTACTTCAGCGCCTACCGGGGCGGCGACGCCGGGACCGAGCGTGATCGGTTGCTCCTCCAGCTCCGCCACGTCGACGTCGCCCGACCACCTCAGCCGGTGCTCGACCGGCGTCTGGCCAGCGAAGGCCTGCTAGAGCACTACCTGGTGAGCGCCACCGACCGGATCACCCCGGAGCGGAACCTGCTCCGGGCGCTGCACGCCGAAGTCAGCGGTGCCGACGCCCACCCGGACGACGTCATCGGCTTCGTATCCGCAGCCCGCCGACTGTCGTACTTCGAGATGCGCGACCCCGGCGAGGCGATCAAGATGCTGCCCTACGCCTCGGTGCAGTCCTTTCTGGAACTGCTCGACGGCAAGCGGCCGGTGCCGACCGGACTCTTCCTGAAGGCACTCAACCGCAGCGAGGGTGTCGTCTCGTCGGAGCTTGCCGCCGGTGGGCTCGTCATTCGGGTCCGCGACGTCGTACGCGGCACCATCCGCAGCCTGCGCCGCTTTCACGGTGAGGGCTTCCGGGCCGGCCGCGTCGGCACCGACGCCCACCCGTACCTGGAGACTCGGCCGACGGCGTTGAGGCTCACCTACACCGACCCGGGCCGCGCGGGGATCCCGCCGGCGGAGCTGCGGATCGGGCTGGATCTCTTCGAGCTGATCGAACGGTTCCGCCGTGGCTATCAGGCCAGCATCGACGACGACCAGGGCTACGCACTCGCACTGGCGGTGTTCAAGAACCAGCTCGCCGCGGTGCCCTACCGGGAGGTGCTGTTGACCGTCGACGGGTCGGCGATGCACACCGTGCGACGCAGTGATGACGGGGTGCTCCACCTGATCACCCAGGAGGCGCTCGTGCCCGCAACCGAGGAGGCGGAATGGCGCTAGACAACAAGGACCGTGCCTTTCGGTGCGACACGATCAGCCGCATCGACTACAAGTCGCTCACCATGGACCGGGTCCTCACCGCGTTCCTGGCCAGGCTGTGGCACGGCGGTGTAACCAGCCGGGTGCGGCGGGCCACCGACCTGGGTGTCGACGCCTATCTCGAGTTGTTGGTCAGCGACAAGTCCGGCCGGTTCGACGGGTTCGCAGACAACGAGGACATCAGCCGCCGCTGGATCGCATCTCACCTGCTCGACCTGGTCAACCGTGGCCGGGTGACCGAGGCGGTGGCCGGGCCGCGTCCGTTGCACGGGTTCGCCTACCGGCTGCGCAACACCACCCGGTCCCGCCCCTACGGCGCGGACGAGCAGCTCTACGAGATGCTCGCGGTCAACGACCTCGCCCTGAGCGCCTTGCGGGAGTTCTTCTTCTCCGACATCGACCCAGCCACCGGCGAGGTCGTGCCGGGCCCCGACATCGACGTGGAGTCGCAGGCGCTGCTCAGCATGGTCGAGGCCACTCAGGGCAAGGCACAGGACCGCCCCGACGGTTCATCGCGTCGGGAGCAGAAGCAGCTGTGCCGCCAGCCGGCCGAGTTGCTCGGTGAGGACGTGCTGCGACTACTGCTGCACCGGGAGTTCATGCCGCGCACCGTGCTCGTGGAGCACCTCAAGATCCTGCTCTCCTTCCACCTGGCGCTCTACCACCTGCGGTTGTTCAAGCTCGTGCCCGCCGCCGTGCGCGACGGCGCCGTCGATCACGCCTGCACTGTCGGTCACAAGCGCGACGAGCAGTGCCGCTTCCGCCCGCATCTCTTCGTCGACGTCGCAGGCTCGGACAGCGGGCCGCCCGCGGCGTATGCGGTCCACAGCGCGGCCACCTGGTATGGCCGGCTACCGCAATTTGTCCGCGGCACGTTCGCGGTGCTGAAGCTCACCGACTTCGCCAAGGACCTGCACCGGCGGGGCAAGCTGTCGATGCCCGGTCGGGATCACCTGCCGGCGGCCGATGCGATCGCACTGCTGGACAGGAGGTACGAGGCCGACCGAGAGGTCTTCTTCGACATGCGGGTGCGTCGAATCCTCGACGACGAGGAGGAGCCGCTCGCCCCCGAGCTGCAGACCATCATCGACCTCGACCTGAGCCGGCTCGACACCTACCTCGAGCTGATCATGCACTACCGCGGGGCCTTTCAACGTAAGTATCTGGTCGACTGCTTGGACTCGATGTTCCTCAAGGGTCGGGCCGGGGAGCTGCTGACCCAGCCGCGGGGCAGGGCCGGCGTGCGTCGCTTCGTGCTCGACTCACGGCTGCTGGAGGTGCTCTTGCAGGTGTGCCTCGTGCAGCCCGACGACTCGGGGCGGATGCGCACCCGGCCCATGCGGGTCGACGAGGTCCTCGACACGCTGCGGACCCGCTACGGGCTCTACATCGACACCCTCCCGACCGAGGACGGCTTCCACGGCCCCGACCTGCCTGACCGGGCTGCGCTGCGCGCCAACACCGCCGCCTTCGTCGACCGGCTTCGCGAGATCGGCTACTACCGCGATCTCTCCGATGCCTACCTGACCCAGACCGTCACCCCGCGCTTCACCATCGGCGCTCACCCGGAGAGGAGCCCCCGCTGACGGCCACCGCGGTCGGACTGACCGAGCCCACCCTCGCAGAGATCCGCAGCGCTCTGGAGGACGTGCTCGTCCCCCACCTACTTGGGCTGCTCACCAGCCGGCAGGCCGGCCACTGCATGCGCGTCACCGAACTCGATGGCGAGCTCGCCGCCCGCCTCGTGCACCGGCTGCATACCGCGACCCTGCCGGGCACCGTGGTCTGCCTGCTGGCGACCGACGAGGAGGTCGCCCAGGGCGACGACATCCTGGTGACCAGCACCCAACTCGTGGAACTGCGCAATCGGCCGGTCGAGGGGACCTCGGGGCCGCTGCTGGTCTTCGTGCCCCCGGGCCTTCGTGCCAGCGCCGAGGACTCCTTCGGAGTGGCCACCTTCGAGGAGATCGAGCTCGGTAACGCCTACGCCCTGCTGCGCGCGGAGCTGATCAGCCGGGTGCCGGCCTCGCTCCGCGGCGGGATCTTCCGCCTGGAGCAGGCCCTCACCGCGAAGAGGGACAACCGCTCCACCGACCAGGCATGGGTGCGCTACCTGCTCACCCTCGCCGCCAACGACTACGAGCCCGACGCCGCCGGGGCGGCGCTCTACTGCTTCGGCCTGGTGCCTGACCTGGCGCTGTTCACCGACGTCGAGGACGTGCCCGAGCGGGTCGGCCGCAACCGAGCCCACGTCGACGACCTCAGCCGCGGCGAGCTCGACGAGCGCCAGCGGGTGCTCTCCCTCGGCCTCACCGACGCCGACTTCACCGCCCGCCTCGCCCGCTTCGCCGGCAAGATCGGCCTCGAGGACCGCGCCGTCTGGACCCGCCGGATCATCACCGACCGCGACAACCGCAGCCTGACCTTCGACAGATGGCCCGCACCCAGCGAACGTGAGATACAGCTCAAGATCGACGTCCACGCCGTCGGGCTCCCGGTCGTCGGCGACGACCCCGAACACGTCAAGACCTACCCGGTCTTGGAGACCCTCGCCGGACAGCCGTACCTGATCGCCGGCCCCGCCGGTGCCAAGGACATCGCCGCGACGATCGCGATCGACCCGGCGCTGACCACCGCCGACGGGCTGCTCAAGCTCCGTGTCGAGTTGGTCTCCGAGGACGGCGAACCGACCGGCAAGGTCGTCAACGTTGCGGCCGGGGCACGCCCCAAGAGCAGCTACAAGGGCACCATCCGCAACCTGCGCAAGGCCCAGCTCGACGAGGGCTGGCACCGCCTGATCGTCACCCCGCTCGCGGACACCGACCGCCGGATCGTCACCGCCCCTGCCTCGGGCATGAGCGAGCTGTTCTACGTCGTCAACGCCGACGAGAGCGAGGAGCCACCCGAGACCCGAGCCCAGCGGTACGAGAGCCTCACCCACGCGATCCAGCGGTTCGCCTTCGGCCGCCTCGCCGACGGGCGCCCCGACAAGGAGCTCACTCCCGGTGAGGTCTCGTGGGTCAACGGCTCGCGCACGACGGCGCACGCCAGCGCCAACGTGCACATAGCCGGGGGCGGCGGGGTCGAGATCAGGCTCTCCCGGCTGCTGACCCGGATCGAACGCGCCACCATGAGCAGCCCGCGTGAGCTCGGCATGTGGCAGCTCGCCCTCGGCCAAGAGGGAGCCGCCGCAGCCCCCGTGCGCGACGAGGTCCCCTGGGTGGCCTCGCTCGGGCCCGCGGCCGAACAGGCCTTCGGTGAGTTCATCGGCCTTCGCGACACCCTGTTCGAGGCGATCGCGGGCACCGGTGCGTCCGACGACGACGAGCCGGGCGGTGTCGTCGAGACAACCAATCTCCCGGCGCTCTCAGCCGAGACCGTCGCGTATGCGGCCAGCTATCAGCGACTGATCGCCGCGCAGGCCGCCCATGCCGGAGGGGTCGCGAAGAGCGAGCGGGGAGCGGCGTTGCGGGCCCTTGCCGGGCTGCAGCAGATCGATGCCGTCGCGGTGCGCTATCTCGACGCGATCGGTGACTTCCATCGGGTCCTGCTGGTCGGGCCGACGCATCCGCTGCGGTTGCTGTGGTTCTCCCAGTGGAGCGGTGTCGGCGCAGCCTGGCGCAAGGAGCTCGCCGCCCACACCAAGGAGGCCGCCGCCGACGCGGCAGCGAGCTTCTTCAACAGGCTCGACTCCCTCGGCTTTCCCTTCGCCGTGCCGCGACAGGACAACCACCACCTGTTCGCCGCGGTGGGCAACCTGACGCCCTTCTGGACCGCCCTGGTCCACCCACGCACCGACGACGCGATCGGCCTGCTCAACAAGCTGTCCGCCGCGCTCGGCGTACCGGATGCACCCCGTGCCGCCGGGGGCAACCAGGCGGCCGGCGTGCTGGCCGACAGAGTCGAGCGGTACGTACGTCAGCACGCTTATGTCCGCACCCTGGTCGTCAACGTGATCAACCCCGGCGACGCGGCACTGATCGCCGAGATGCTCCTGGACCTCCAGCGCCGCTCGACGACCCGGGACCTGACCTACGACCTGCGGCTGTGCACTCCCAACACGGCCATGCCCGGTATCGGCGAGGCACTGGCCGACCTGACTCGCTCCGACAGTCGATTCACCAGCGACGAGGCCGACGCGTTCGGCTCCCGCCAGGACGGCAGCGTGCCCAAGCTCGCCTACTCGATCCGGTCCATGGACGAATTCGAGAACCGCACAGCCGAGTTCGAGGCTCACCTGACGATCTTTGTCGACGCCTTCTCCGGTGAGGAGCACGAGACCGGGCCGGTCCAGCACATCGCCCACCCGCCGGCGTACGGGCTGATCCAACAGGCGACCACGGCGTTCGACGGTGAAGACGACGGGGCCAGTGTCACCTGGCGCAAGACCCCGGTCTTCGCCCGACCCGGTGCCACGGCCAGCGGCCTCAGCGACCTGCTCGCCGAACTGCCGAGCACGCTGGCCCATGCCGCGGCCAGTGTCGCCACAGACGGCACGGGGACCGGGCATGTGCCCACCACCACCCTCACCCTCGACGGCCAGCAGCGCTCCCTGCTGCACCAGGCCCACGACGTCAGTGACTGGGTGGTCATCATCGACCGGACGCTTGGGCTGGAGTACTTCGACCGTGCAACGGGGGGCGCAGGCAGCAGCGACTTCGTCATCGACTACGTCGCCGGCCGCGTCGGTCTCGGCCGTCAGGTCCTGGTCAGCTCGCGCAAGGTCGAGGAACTCCGGGGCCTGCTGAGGCCGGTAATCAGCGACCACGGGGTCGCGGTCGACGACCGCCACCTGCAGACCTTCTTCGAGCAACTGCGGTTGCTGTCGGGCAGCCTCGCCTTCAAACTCTCCTCCGCGGCGCGCAATCAGCGCGCCGAGGTGCTCGGGCTCGCCTTGGCGCGGCTCTACCTCGAGGGCCAGCAGGCGCTCGGTGACCAGATCGTCGTACCCCTCGACGCCCACCAGGACCTCTACGTGGAGGCGCGGCGCCGCTCGGGGGCGGAGCAGTCGCTGCGGCGTACCGACCTGGCCCTCTTCTCCTTCGACGCGAAGGAACGGACCATCACCTGCCGTCTGATCGAGGTCAAGGCGTACTCCCGGATCGGCACCCTCACCGAGTACGAGGCGCTGCAGCGATCGATCACCGAACAGCTCGAGACCTCACAGACCGTGCTGGCCGGCCAGTTCGATCCCCACCTCGCCGACCCGGACCGGGTCGACCGGGCCGTGAAGAACGTCGAGTTCGCTGCGCTGCTGCGGTTCTATCTGGAGCGCTCCGAGCGCTACAGGATGGTCAGGCGCTCCGTCAGCACGCACGCGCGCCGGCTGCTGGAGACCCTCGACGACGGGTTCGCCCTCTCCTTCCAGCGGATCGGGCTCATCTTCGAGCTCGCGGGGCAGGGCAGCGATCCTGAGGTCATCGATGGTGTTGAGTTCCACCACATCGGGCGGGACGAGATCGACGAGCTCCTGGCCGGCGTGCCGACCGAGCTCGACCGGCCACGCGACGCCACCGAGCCCTACGCCACCACCGTGCCGGCGCTCACCCGTTCTCGGCGCGAGCACGCCGCCTTCCGGGCTCCCTCGCTGGAGGCGCTGCAGGACGAGCCGCAGGAAGCCGAGACCGACGGGCAGCCGACGCCGGCTCTCCCTCCTGTCGAGCCCGGCCGAGAGGCGGCCACGGCCGCTGTGTCCGAAGACTCCGAACCGCCGACGCCGAGCGACCGGCCGAGCGTGAATGACGAACCCTCGGTCGCACCCACGGTCGTGGGTAAGCCTTCCCCCGCCGTCGAGGAGGTGTCGGCCGCCTCGCCGCCGGTGACCACACCACCGGTGCTCCTTGGCGTCACGAACACGACGCCGCAGTGGGCGATCCTCGGTGAGGCCGCCGGCGGCCGGAAGGCGGGTCTCGACCTCAACGAGACCCACACCATCAGCCTGTTCGGCGTCCAAGGCGGCGGCAAGAGCTACACCCTCGGTTCCATCATCGAGGGCGCGACCCTGCCCTCTCCTGGTGTAAACCACCTGCCGCATCCGCTGGCCACCGTTGTCTTTCATTACAGCCGCACCCAGGACTACGCACCCGAGTTCACCTCCATGAAGCACGCCAACGACGTTGAGGGCCAGATCGCCCTGCTGCGTGCCCGGTACGGTGCTGAGCCCGCTGCGCTGGAGGACGTCCTGCTCCTCGCGCCGCGGGACCAGGTCGAGGAGCGCCGCGCGGAGTTCCCCGACCTCGACGTACAGCCGCTCCTGTTCGCCTCCTCCGAACTGCAGGCCGCGCACTGGCGCTTCCTGCTCGGCGCGGTGGGCAACCAGGCGATGTACGTCCGTCAGCTCATGCAGGTGCTCAAGGCCAATCGCCACAGCCTGAGCCTCGCCACCGTGCGTCAGGGGGTGGAGTCCTCCGGCATGGCCGACAACCTCAAGGACCTCGCTCGGCAGCGACTCGACCTAGCCGCCGACTACATCGACGACTCGGTGCGGATCTCCGACTATGTGCGACCAGGACGACTGATCGTTGTAGACCTGCGCGACGAGTACATCGAGAAGGACGAGAGCCTCGGCCTCTTCGTCGTCCTCATGCAACTCTTCGCCGAGGCCAAGGTCGACGGCGGCCACTTCAACAAGCTCGTCGTCTTCGACGAGGCCCACAAGTACATCGACAGCCCCGACCTCGTCGATGTGCTCGTCGAGTCCGTCCGCGAGATGCGGCACAAGGGCATGAGCATTCTGGTCGCCAGCCAGGATCCTCCCTCCGTGCCGGTCTCCCTCATCGAACTCTCCGACCTCGTCGTGTTGCACAAGATGACGTCGCCGGCCTGGCTCAAGCACATCCAGAAGGCCAACTCCGCACTCAACGGTCTTCGGCCCGAGAATCTCGCTCACCTACAGCCGGGGGAAGCGTATGTCTGGGCGGGTAAGGCCATTGATGCTGCCTGGACGCGGAATGCGGTCAGGGTGTCCTTGCGGCCGCGGGTGACGCGACACGGCGGTGGCACAAAGACAGCATCGCAATGAGCGGCGCAGCCTCGGTATCGCTATCGCGAGATCGGTAGGGACGTGCTCGAAGTCGATGCGGCGTTCCCCCGGTGCCCCAAACGTCTCACCGGGGATGCGTTCGTCCAGCTGACGGGGCCATCGAGCGGTGCCACACCGCGCGGGGGCAGTGCTCGAGCGCGTCCGGCAGGTCGGCATGGCGCCTTCTAACCACCATCCTGATTACCATCGCGCCTTCAGGCAGTAATCCCGAGCGTTCGGGGTCTGCGGTCACTGCTTCAATGGCGCCATCCGAAGAGAGGACGCATTGGTGACTGACCGAGCAACGCCCCCGCCGATAGACCAGCCGCTGGGCGGGCGCAGCTACTCAGCTTGCTGCCGGCCGGGCCGCGCAGCGCAAGCGGGCGGGTGACCAGCGGGCATCAGGCGATCGTCCGCGAGCAGCTCACGCAGGCGCCGGCCGAGTGCCTAGCGGCGACGCTGCACGACACGGACGACGACCTGGCGGCGTACGCCGTCCGGGTCCGCGGCGGCCTCATCGCCGTCAACGCGGGTGAGTACGTCGGTGAGGACGCCAAGGTCGAGGTGGCGCTCTGGAAGGGCGACCCGGCGCGCCCTGGGATTGACATCACCGACGATCTGCCGAAGGGCCACTACGACGTGCTGCTGTCCGAAATCATGGCCGTGGCGGCGGAGCCGGACACCATTGAGCAGCTCGGTGAAGCGCCGCGACTGTTGACCATCACGGGTGGTGGCAGCCTCGACGACGTCGACGTGCGCTTTGTGAAAACGTCTGACCAGGCTGACGAATACGACTGGGGCGACGAGGAGTAAGACCAAGCGCTGCCCCATGGAAGGCGCTGTACGGCTGAATGAGTGGCTGAACGCTAGGGCCAGCGGGCGTCAGCCGACTGAAGTCGCGGCGAAGTCACGGCCGCCCGGGCAGCGTGCGACGAAAGAGGCTGCGGTGGCGCTTGAGGTGGTGGCCGAACTTGGCCATGACCTCATGCGTGGGCGACCTGGACAGGATCTCGCAGCTGCTTGTGGGCTTGGAGGTCACCGGCCTGCGGTCGCGTCTGTTGAGCACTGTCGGTCAACTGTGTCGGGCACGACGGGCAGCAGCCAACGACCCTCTGCCGGACGCCGCCGACCAGCCCATAAACCTCTCGGCTACGGCCGCCTGCAGAGAGCGAACTGCCACCGGTCTTTGGGGGACGGGGCCCGTGTCGATATGGGTCGTCCGCGAGGCGACGCAGGGCCTCTCCGCGCTGCGGAACCGGTACAGCCCCGCGGGCGAAGCCGGTCACGCCACGCCCGGTCGTGTCGGCGCACAGTTGGGAGCAGAGTCGAAGAGATGGGCGCGCCTACGTGGGGCGGAGCGCTCAGCTGTGTCTGCGGACTGGGCTTCTTGAGGCCGTGCCTTATCCGTGCCTTAAGCACCGGCGAAAGCCGGTGGTCAGCGGCCAGCAGGGGTCAGCACCGTTAAGGCACGGAAGGAGCAGTGCTGCGCGGCTGAGCAGCGCAAACGGGCATCTGGGCTGGTCAAGACGTGGAGCGGGTGACCGGGATCGAACCGGCATGGCCAGCTTGGAAGGCTGGGGCTCTGCCATTGAGCTACACCCGCGAGGTGCCCGACCAGCGTAGCGGGCCGGGCCGATAGCGTCCGGGCGTGACCGAGCCCACAGAGCTGGACGCCACCGCGCAGGCCGACCTCGTGCGTCGCGGGGAGGTGAGCCCCGCCGAGCTCGTCGACGCCGCCATCGCCCGGATCGAGGCGACGAACACGCAGTTCACCGCTGTCATCCGGGAGCGGTTCGACGCCGCCCGCGCCGAGGCCGCCGGCACCCTGCCCGACGGGCCGTTCCGCGGCGTGCCGCTGCTGCTCAAGGACATGGGCGCGCACATGGCGGGGGAGGAGACCTGCTACGGCCTGGCCCCGCTGCGCGACGCGCAGGTGCGCTGGCGGCGCGACAGCCACCTGGCCGAGGCCTTCCGTGCCGCCGGGTTCGTCGTCCTCGGCCGCACCAACGTCCCCGAGCTCGGCACGACGGTCACCACCGAGCCCGCCGCCAACGCCCCGGCCCGCAACCCCTGGGACCCCACCCGCTCCACCGGCGGCTCCAGCGGCGGGTCGGCCGCGGCCGTGGCGGCGCGCTACGTGCCGGTCGCGCACGCCAGCGACGGCGGGGGGTCGATCCGCGTCCCCGCCAGCGAGTGCGGGCTGGTCGGGCTCAAGCCCAGCCGGGCGCGGGTCAGCCAGGGCCCCGACGTCGGCGAGGGCTGGGCCGGCGCCACCATCGACGGTGTCGTCACCCGCAGCGTCCGCGACACCGCCGCCGTCCTCGACGCGATCGGCGGGCCGATGCCCGGCGACCCCTACGCCGCCCCGCCGCTGCCGCGCCCCCTGGTCGAGGAGGTCGGCGCCCCGGTCGGCCGGCTGCGGGTCGGCCTGGTCGACGCCCCGCCGCACGAGCGCTGGCTCGACAGCCCCGAGTGCCGGGCCGCCGTCGCCCGCGCCGGCCGGCTGCTGGAGGACCTCGGCTGCGACGTCGAGCCCGCCGCGCCCGCCGCCTTCTTCGACGACGGCTTCTCCCGGCACTTCAACGCCACCATCGCCGCCGACACCGCCCGCATGCTCGCCGACCTCGAGCGGGTCCTCGGCCGGGAGATCGCCGACGACGAGCTCGAGCCGCGCAACGCCCACTACCGGGCCACCGGCCACCGCACCACCGCGGCCGAGTACCTCGCCGCCCGCGCCTGGCTGGGCTCCTGGTGCCGCCGCATGGCCCGCTTCTGGACGCCGACCGCGGACGGCGGGCAGGGCTTCGACCTGCTGGTCACCCCGACCGTGGGCGCGCCCCCGCCGGAGCTCGGCTGGTTCACCGCCGCGGGCCCGCGCGAGGAGGGCCGCCGGATCGGGGCGTTCATCCCGTACACCGCCCAGGCCAACGTCACCGGCCAGCCGGCGGTCAGCCTGCCGCTGCACACCACCGACGCCGGGCTGCCGGTCGGCGTGCAACTGGTCGCGGGCGCCGGGCGGGAGGACCTGCTCGTGCGCGTCGCCGCCGCGCTGGAGGAGGCCGCCCCGTGGGCGGCACGCCGTCCGCCGGTGCCCGCCTAGACTCGCAGCCGCCACGGGGTGTGGCGCAGCTTGGTAGCGCACCCGCTTTGGGAGCGGGGGGCCGTGGGTTCGAATCCCGCCACCCCGACCCCGCCCCCGGCGTCTCTAGACTCGGGGATCGACCCGGCGCCGGTCCCGGCGTCCCCTTCCGTCGTACCGAGGAGCACTGCCGCTGTGAAGAGCACCATCGAGGAACTGGGCCCCACGCGGGTCCGGATGGCGATCGAGGTGCCGTGGGGAGACCTGGACCACGCCTTCGGTGAGGTCTACAAGGAGCTCAAGCGGCAGGTGCGCATCCCCGGGTTCCGCCCGGGCAAGGTGCCCAACCGCATCCTCGACCAGCGCATCGGCCGCCCGGTCGTCCTCGAGCAGGTCGTCCAGCACGCCATCCCGGAGGTCTACTCCGAGGTCGTCCGCGACAACCAGGTCCGCGTCATCGGCCAGCCCGACATCGAGGTCACCCGCCTCGACGACAACGACACCCTGGCGTTCACCGCCGAGGTCGACGTCGCGCCGAAGATCGAGCTGCCGGCCCTCGACGACCTGAACGTCACCGTCGACGACGTGGAGGTCACCGACGAGGAGATCGACCAGCAGGTCTCGGTCATGCGCGAGCGCTTCGCCATGCTGACCGGCGTCGAGCGCGCCGCCCAGGACGGCGACTACGTCTCCATCGACCTCGAGGCCCGCGTCGGCGACGAGGTGCTCGAGGACGGCACCACCAGCGGCATGTCCTACGAGGTCGGCTCCGGCTCCCTCATGGAGGGCCTCGACGACGCCGTCCGCGGCCTGTCCGCCGACGAGTCGGCCACCTTCGAGACCCCGCTGCAGCAGGGCCCGCACGCCGGCGAGCAGGCGCAGGTCACCGTCACCGTCCGCTCGGTCAAGGCCAAGGAGCTGCCCGAGCTCGACGACGAGTTCGCCTCCACCGCCAGCGAGTTCGACACCCTCGAGGAGCTGCGCGACGACGTCCGCACCCGGCTGTCGCGGGTGAAGGTCATGCAGCAGGGCGCGCAGGCCCGCGACAAGCTGGTCGAGCACCTGCTCGAGGTCACCGAGGTCCCGATCCCCGAGGGCCTGGTCGACCGGGAGGTCGAGTTCCGCAACAACGCGCTGACCAACGAGCTCACCGGCGCCGGCATGGACTGGGACACCTTCCTGTCCATGTCCGGCAGCGAGAACCGCGAGGCCTACGACGCCGAGCAGCGGAAGAACATCGAGGAGGCGGTCCGCACCCAGTTCGTCCTCGACGCGATCGCCGACGCCCGCGAGATCACCGTCGACAACGACGACCTGTCGGCGCAGATCATGGCGCAGGCCTCGCGCAACCGGATGAGCCCGGAGCAGTACGCCCAGCAGCTCCAGCAGAGCGGCAACATCGCCGAGTTCGTCGCCGACGTGCGCCGCACCAAGGCGCTGGCCCAGCTGCTCGAGCAGACGACGATCACCGACGCCTCGGGCAACGTCGTCGACCTCGAGGCCGCCCGCCCGCAGACGGTGCGCGCCGCCGAGGCCGCCCCCGCGGCTGACGACACCGCCGCCGACGACACCGCCGCCGACGACACCACCGCCGGGGAGGCCGACGAGGCCCCCGACGCCGAGGTCGCCGACGCGGCCGCCGTCGAGGCGACCGAGGGTGCCACCGAGGACAGCGGGGACGTCGCCAAGGGCTGAGCCCCGGACGCTTCCTGCGGACGCCGTCCTGCCCCGTGTGCGCGGGGGAGGGCGGCGTCCGTCGTCTTCCCGGGGCGCGCTGCGCCGTCGGCGAACAGGCCCCCGCGCCGGGACTCCGGGCCCGGGGGTGCGCGTTAGGGTCGACGTGACTCGGGGCGGACGCCGGGGGTACGGCCCGCCAGGGCCGCCGGCCCCGCCTCCCGCCCACCGAGACCGACTCGATCCACCGCCAACGGAGGTCACACCACCCGTGAGCACCCACCCGAACCCGGCGAACAGCCCGCTCATGCGGGGTGGCGCCGGGGGGATGAACCTCAACGACTCGGTCTACGAGCGCCTGCTGCGCGAGCGCATCATCTTCCTGGGCACCCAGGTCGACGACGTCATCGCCAACCAGCTGGCCGCGCAGATGCTGCTGCTGTCCGCCGAGGACCCCAAGCAGGACATCCACCTGTACATCAACTCGCCGGGCGGCTCGGTCAGCGCCGGCATGGCCATCTACGACACGATGCAGTTCATCGACTGCGACGTCGCCACCTACGGCATGGGCCTGGCCGCCTCGATGGGCCAGTTCCTGCTGACCGCGGGCACCAAGGGCAAGCGCTACGCCCTGCCGCACGCGCGGATCATGATGCACCAGCCCTCGGCCGGCGTCGGCGGCACCGCCGCGGACATCGCCATCCAGGCCGACCTGTTCCGCCGCACCAAGCGCGAGCTCAACGAGCTGCAGTCGTTGCACACCGGCCAGTCCATCGAGCAGATCGAGCGGGACTCCGACCGCGACCGCTGGTTCACCGCGCAGGAGGCCCTCGAGTACGGCTTCGTCGACCACGTCGTCAGCCGCGCCGCGATGACCGACAGCGCCAACCCGGTCTCCGACAACTGAGCAGCGAGGACTGACAGACGATGAGCGACTTCCAGCTGCCCTCCAGCCGGTACGTGCTGCCCTCCTTCGTGGAGCGGACCAGCTACGGCATGAAGGAGAGCAACCCGTACAACAAGCTCTTCGAGGAGCGGATCATCTTCCTCGGGGTGCAGATCGACGACGCGTCGGCCAACGACGTGATGGCCCAGCTGATCACGCTGGAGTCGGCCGACCCCGACCGCGACATCACGATCTACATCAACTCGCCCGGTGGCTCGTTCACGTCGCTGATGGCCATCTACGACACGATGATGTTCGTCCGCCCGGACATCCAGACCGTCTGCATGGGCCAGGCCGCCTCGGCCGCCGCCGTCCTGCTCGCGGCCGGCACCCCGGGCAAGCGGCTGGCGCTGCCGTACTCGCGCGTGCTGATCCACCAGCCCTCCGGCGAGGCCGGCGGCCAGGTCTCGGACCTCGAGATCCACGCCGCCGAGATCGCCCGGGTGCGGGCCCAGATGGAGGAGATCCTGGCCCGGCACACCGGCCGCTCGGTGGAGCAGGTCCGCGCCGACATCGACCGCGACAAGATCCTCACGGCCCCCGAGGCCAAGGAGTACGGGATCGTCGACCAGGTCATCCAGAGCCGCAAGCTCAACGCACTGCCGGTCTGATCCCCGTGATCGCCCGATCGGTACGGGTCGAGTCCGCGCGTGTCGCGCTCTCGGCCCGTACCGTTCGGGGTGCAGTGCCGGGAGTGACGCGCGAGTCGGACGCCCCCGGCGCACCGGGGCGTCGAACCCCCGCGGCGTCGGCGGCGACAGGTACCGTCGGCGAGCGCCCGATCCCCGGCCGGCAGCGCCGGGAGGACACCCTCGCGGCACCCGCTCCCGCGGGGCCGAGCACGGGCAGCAAGCGACACACGATCCGCAGGTCCGAACCCCCGGGACCTGCCAACCCCCTGAGGTGGAGGTCACCAGGTGGCACGAATCGGTGAGAGCGGTGACCTGCTCAAGTGCTCGTTCTGCGGGAAGAGCCAGAAGCAGGTCAAGAAGCTCATCGCGGGCCCCGGCGTCTACATCTGCGACGAGTGCATCGACCTCTGCAACGAGATCATCGAGGAGGAGCTCTCGGAGTCGTCGGACCTGAAGTTCGACGAGCTGCCGAAGCCCCGCGAGATCCACGACTTCCTCGAGCAGTACGTCATCGGCCAGGAGAAGGCCAAGCGCACCCTCGCCGTCGCGGTCTACAACCACTACAAGCGGGTGCAGGCCGGCGGTGAACGCTCCAGCCGGGACGACTCGGTCGAGCTCGCCAAGTCCAACATCCTGCTGATGGGCCCCACCGGGTGCGGCAAGACGCACCTCGCGCAGACGCTGGCCCGGATGCTCAACGTCCCGTTCGCGATCGCCGACGCCACGGCGCTGACCGAGGCCGGCTACGTCGGCGAGGACGTCGAGAACATCCTGCTCAAGCTGATCCAGGCCGCGGACTACGACGTCAAGCGGGCCGAGACCGGGATCATCTACATCGACGAGGTCGACAAGATCGCCCGCAAGAGCGAGAACCCGTCGATCACCCGCGACGTCTCCGGCGAGGGCGTGCAGCAGGCGCTGCTGAAGATCCTCGAGGGCACGACGGCGTCGGTGCCCCCGCAGGGCGGCCGCAAGCACCCGCACCAGGAGTTCATCCAGATCGACACGACGAACGTGCTGTTCATCGTGGGCGGCGCGTTCGCCGGCTTGGAGAAGGTCATCGAGCAGCGGGTCGGCAAGCAGGGGATCGGCTTCGGCGCGGAGATCCGCGGCAAGAAGGAGATCGAGGAGGCCAACGCCTTCGCCGAGGTCATGCCCGAGGACCTGCTGAAGTTCGGGATGATCCCCGAGTTCATCGGCCGCCTCCCGGTGATCACCAGCGTGCAGGCCCTCGACCGGGACGCGCTGATCCAGATCCTCACCGAGCCGAAGAACGCCCTGGTGCGCCAGTACCGGCGGCTGTTCGAGCTCGACGGCGTGGAGCTGGAGTTCACCGACGACGCCCTCGAGGCGATCGCCGACCAGGCCATCCTCCGCGGCACCGGCGCCCGCGGGCTCCGAGCGATCATGGAGGAGGTGCTGCAGTCGGTGATGTACGAGGTGCCCAGCCGCGAGGACGTGGCCTCCGTGGTGATCACCAAGGAGGTCGTGCTGGAGCACGTCAACCCGACGATCGTGCCGCGCAAGCCCACCCGCGAGCGCCGCGAGAAGAGCGCGTAGCACCCGAGACACCGCCGACGAGCCCGTCCCCGACCTCCGGGGGCGGGCTCGTCCGCGTCGGTGGGCCCGAGCGTGTGCGCCGGCGCCGCGTCCCGGGGCCCGGGACGCGGCGTGGGCGCACACACTCGCCGGGCCGCCGTCCACAGATCCCCGGACGGCGGACGCGGGAGGTCCCGGTCGGTCACCGTCGCCGGGTGACCCACGACCCCGCCGCGCTCGTCGGCCCCGACGGCTGGACGACCTGGGCGGCGCTGACCGCCCGGGTGGACCGCGGGACCGTCGCCCGCTGGGTGGCCGCGGGGCGGCTCTCGCGGCTGCAGCCCGGCATCTACGCCCTGCCCGCGCCGGCCGGCGGGTGGCGGCTGCGGGTGGAGGCCGCCGTCCGCAGCTGCCGCGGGGTGGTCAGCCACCGGTCCGCGCTGGCGCTGTGGGAGCTGGCCCCGCCCGGCGGGCCGGTGCACCTCACCGTGGGCCACACCCGCAGCGGGCGGGGGACGCCGGGCGTCGTCCTGCACCGCACCCGCGCCCTCGACGACAGCATCCGCCGCGTCGAGGGGCTGCCGGTGTCCTGTCCCGAGCGGGCGGTCGTCGACGCGTGGGGGAGTCCGGCCGGCCTCGCCCGGGCGGAGGTCCGCGCCGCGGCGATCGACGCCGTGCGCCGCCGGCTGTGCCGCCCGGGGGACCTGCTGGCCGAGATCGACCGCCGTCCGTGCCTGCCCGGCCGGGCCGCGCTGGTCGACCTCGTGCGCCTGCTGGCCGAGGGCTGCCGCAGCGAGCTGGAGGTCTGGGGCTGCCTCGCCGTGCTGCGCGGACCCGGCATGCCGCCGTTCACCCAGCAGCGGCGGATCGAGGTGGCGGGGGAGGTGTTCGTCCTCGACGCGGCCTACGAGGAGGTGCAGCTGGCGGTGGAGATGGACGGTGCCGCCTGGCACGGCTCCCGGGCGCAGCGCGAGCGGGACATCCGGCGGGACGCCCTGCTCGCCACCGTGGGCTGGCAGACGCTGCGATTCGGCTTCCGGCGACTCACGACCGAGCCGGAGGCCTGCCGCCGGGCGATCCTCGCCGTCCACGGGGCGCGCCGGCGGCTGTTCGGCGCCGAGCGTGTGCGCTGACGCCGCGTTCCGGTGGCCCGGATGCGGTGTCAGCGCACACGCTCACCCCTCCGCGGGGGCGGCGAGGACGACGTCGACGGTCAGCGGGCCCTCGCCGGCGACGACGGTCAGCGAGGCGATCCGCCCGGCCGACACCAGGTCGTCCCGCGCGGCCTCCACCTGCGGCACCTGCGCCTCCGGCGCGGTCACCGTCGCGGACTCGACGTCGGCCCGCATCGACTGCTTGGCCTCCGACTTGGCCTTGCGCACCGCGGCCAGCGCCTCGGCGGCCACCTCGACCACCGCCGGGTCACCACCGGTCGGCAGCTCGGCGGCGGCGGGCCACGCCGCGCGGTGCACCGAGCCGGCCTGCCACCAGGACCAGACCTCCTCGGTGACGAACGGCAGCACCGGCGCGAACAGCCGCAGCTGCACCGACAGCGCGAGGGCCAGCGCGGCCTGCGCGGAGCGGGCGGCGTCGTCCGAGCCGTAGGCGCGGGACTTCACCAGCTCCACGTAGTCGTCGCAGAACGACCAGAAGAACGCCTCGGACACCTCGAGCGCCCGGGTGTAGTTGTAGGCCTCCATCGCCGCGGTCGCCTCGTCGACGACGTCGGCCAGCCGGCGCAGCAGCCCGAGGTCGATCGGCTCGGTGACCTGCCCGGCGGAGAGGTCCGCGGTGACGCCGAGCCCCAGCACGAACTTGCCGACGTTGAGGATCTTCATGGCCAGCCGGCGGCCGACCTTCATCTGCGCCTCGTCGAACGGCGAGTCCGCGCCCGGCCGGGCGCCGGCGGCGCGCCAGCGGACGGCGTCGGTGCCGTAGCGCTCGAGCACGTCGATCGGCGTGACGACGTTGCCCTTGGACTTCGACATCTTCTTGCGGTCGGGGTCGACGACGAAGCCGGAGATGGTGGCGTGCGTCCACGGCACCGCGCCGAACTCGAAGTGCGAGCGGACGACGGTGGAGAACAGCCAGGTGCGGATGATGTCGTGCGCCTGCGGCCGCTGGTCCATCGGGAAGACGTGCGCGAACAGCTCCGGGTCGGTGTCCCAACCCGAGGCCACCTGCGGCGACAGCGACGACGTCGCCCAGGTGTCCATGACGTCGGGGTCGGCCATGAACCCGCCGGGGACGCCGCGCTGCGACTCGTCGAAGCCCGGCGGCACGTCGGACGACGGGTCGACCGGCAGCGACGCCTCGTCGGCCAGGATCGGCTCGTCGTACACGGGGTCGCCGGCGGAGTCGAGCCGGTACCAGACCGGGAACGGGACGCCGAAGAACCGCTGCCGGCTGATCAGCCAGTCGCCGTTGAGGCCCTCGACCCAGTTCTCGTAGCGGTGCCGCATGTGGTCGGGCACCCAGGTGATCTCCCGGCCGCGGGCGATCAGCGCGTCGCGCAGCTCGGGGGAGCGCCCGCCGTTGCGGATGTACCACTGCCGCGTGGTGACGATCTCCAGCGGCCGGTCGCCCTTCTCGAAGAACTTGACCGGGTGGGTGATCGCCTTCGGCTCGCCGTGCAGGTCGCCGGACTCGCGCAGCATCTCCACGATCCGCTGCTGGGCGCTGAACGGCGTCTTGCCGGCCAGCTCGGCGTACACCTCGGCGGGCACGCCGTCCGGGGCGTCGGCGACGAAGCGGCCGTCCCAGCCGACCACCGCGCGGGTGGGCAGCTGCAGCTCGCGCCACCAGGTGACGTCGTTGAGGTCGCCGAAGGTGCAGATCATCGCGATGCCCGAGCCCTTGTCCGGCTCGGCCAGGCGGTGGGCGACCACCGGCACCTCGACGTCGAACAGCGGCGTGCGCACCGTCTGCCCGAACAGCGACCGGTAGCGCTCGTCGTCGGGGTGGGCGACCAGCGCGACGCACGCGGGCAGCAGCTCCGGCCGGGTGGTCTCGATGACGACCGGGCCGTCGGCGGAGTGGAACGAGACCCGGTGGTAGGCGCCGGGGCGCTCGCGGTCCTCCAGCTCGGCCTGGGCGACGGCGGTGCGGAAGCTGACGTCCCAGAGGGTCGGCGCCTCCTGCGCGTAGGCCTCACCGCGGGCCAGGTTGTGCAGGAACATCCGCTGCGCGGTGGCCCGCGAGGTCTCCGAGATGGTCCGGTAGACGTTCGACCAGTCCACCGACAGCCCGACCCGGCGCCACAGCTGCTCGTAGGCGTGCTCGTCCTCCTCCGTCAGCTGCATGCACAGCTCGACGAAGTTGCGCCGGCTGATCGGCACCTGCTCCTTGCCCGGCTTGGCCGGCGGGGTGAAGCCGGGGTCGTAGGGCAGCGAGGGGTCGCAGCGGACGCCGTAGTAGTTCTGCACCCGCCGCTCGGTCGGCAGCCCGTTGTCGTCCCAGCCCATCGGGTAGAAGACGTGCCTGCCGCGCATCCGCTGGTAGCGGGCGACGATGTCGGTGTGGGTGTAGCTGAACACGTGCCCCACGTGCAGCGACCCGCTGGCGGTCGGCGGCGGGGTGTCGATCGAGTACACCTGCTCGCGCGGCGCGGCGAGGGCGGCGGCGCGGTCGAAGGCGTAGGTGTCCTGCTCGGCCCAGCGGGCGACCCAGGTGTCCTCGAGTCCGTCGAGGCTCGGCTTCTCGGGTACCCCGGCCCCGGCTCCCGGGGTGGTGCTGACCGGGGGAAGGGGATCGGCGACCATGCCCCCATCCTAGGAAGTGCGCGGCTGGCATCCTGGGGAGGATGAGCAGCAGTCCCGAGGCCGAGCTGGCCCGCGTCGAGAAGGAGCTGCTGGCGCGCTGGCCGGAGACCCGGCTGGAGCCCTCGCTGGGCCGCATCGCCGCCCTGGTCGACCTGCTGGGCAGCCCGCACCGGGCCTACCCGGTCGTGCAGGTCGCCGGCACCAACGGCAAGACGACGACGTCGCGGATGGTCGACGAGCTGCTGCGCGGCTTCGGCCTGCGGGTGGGCCGGTTCACCAGCCCGCACCTGCAGTCGGTGCGCGAGCGGATCGTGCTCGACGGCGAGCCGGTGAGCGCCGAGCGGTTCGTCGAGACCTACGACGACATCACGCCCTACGTGCAGATGGTCGACGCCGCCGGCGAGCACCCGATGAGCTTCTTCGAGGTGATGGTCGGCATGGCGTACGCGCTGTTCGCCGAGGCGCCGGTCGACGTCGCGGTCATCGAGGTCGGCATGGGCGGCACGTGGGACGCCACCAACGTCGCCGACGCGCGGGTCGCCGTCGTCACGCCGGTGGCCCTGGACCACGCCGAGTACCTCGGCCCCGACGTCGCCACGATCGCCGGCGAGAAGGCCGGGATCATCAAGCCCGACGCGATCGCCGTCCTCGCCCACCAGCAGCCCGGCGCGCTGGACGCGCTGGTCCGCCGCGCGGTCGAGGTCGAGGCCGTGGTGGCGCGCGAGGGCACCGAGTTCGGCGTGCTGGACCGGCGGGTCGCGGTCGGCGGGCAGCAGCTGCGGCTGCAGGGCCTGGGCGGGGAGTACGACGACGTCTACCTCCCGCTGTTCGGCGCGCACCAGGCGCAGAACGCGGCCACCGCGCTGGCCGCCGTCGAGGCGTTCCTCGGCGCCGGCGCGGCCACCGGGACCGTCGACGTCGAGACGGTGCGCGCGGCCTTCGCCGCCGTCCGCTCGCCCGGCCGGCTCGAGCGGGTGCGCACCAGCCCGACGGTGCTGGTCGACGCCGCGCACAACCCGGCCGGGATGGCCGCGACCGTCGAGGCCATCCGGGAGTCCTTCGACTTCACCCGGCTGGTCGGGGTGGTCGGCGCGGTGCACGGCAAGGACGTCGAGGGGATGCTGCGCGAGCTGGAGCCCGTCTGCGCCGAGCTGGTGGTGACGCAGAACAGCTCGCCGCGGGCCGTCCCCGCCGACGAGCTCGGCGCGCTCGCCGTCGACGTGTTCGGCGCCGACCGGGTGAGCGTCTCCCCGCGGCTGCCCGAGGCGCTCACCGAGGCGATCGAGCTGGCCGAGGCCGGTCCCGACGACGCCCTCGGCGGCTCGGGCGTGCTGGTCACCGGCAGCGTGATCACCGCCGGCGAGGCCCGGACCGTCCTGGGGGGTCGGCCGTGACCGCGCCGGACCCGGTCCGGGCCGCGAGGGCGCTGCGCGGGGCGGCCGCCGCCGTGCTGCTGCTCGAGGGCATCGCGGTGCTGTTCGTCCCGCGGGCGATCGCGCAGACCGAGGCCGGCCTCGGCGCCACCCGGCTGACGATCCTGCTCGCGCTCGCCGTCGTCCTGGTGCTGGCCAGCGGCGTCCAGCGGCGGCCGCGCGGCCTGGAGATCGGCACCGCGCTGCAGGTCCCGCTGCTGCTCACCGGGCTCATCGACTCGTCGATGTGGTTCGTCGGCGGCGTGTTCCTGCTGATCTGGCTGTACCTGCTGCAGATCCGCAAGGAGTTGCTCGGCGCGCCGTTCCGCGAGCCGGCCGCTCCCTCCGGGGACGACGCCCCGCCCGCCTGATCAGGCCGCGTCGGCCCGCCCGTCGAGCCGCCGCCGGAGGGCGGCGACGTCGACGCCGGCGCGGGCGAGCGCCGCGGACACCGCGGGGTCGCCGACCTCGAGCACCCCGGCGAGCAGGTGCCGGCCGTCGATGACCCGGTCGCCCCGCGCGACCGCCGCGCGCAGCGCCTGCTGCAGCGCCGTGCGGCTGCCGCGGGCGAAGCGCAGGTGCCCCCGCCGGCGGCCCCTCGTCCCGCGGTCGAGCGCGCCGGGGCCGAACGCCGCCTCGGCGGCCGCCCGCACCCGGTCCAGGTCGATGCCGAGCGCGGCCAGCGCCTCCGCGTCGAGCGCGCCGCCCCCGGCGGAGGACAGGCCCGCGCGGAGGTCGGTCACGTGCACGCCCGCGGCGGCCAGCAGCGGGGCGGCGGGGCCGGGCGCGGCGGCGAGGGCGACCAGCAGGTGCACCGGGTCGACGCCGTCCGACCCGGCGGTGCGGGCCTCCTCCTGCGCCAGGACCACGACCGTGCGCGCCTCGGCGGCGAACCGTTCGAACACCTCAGGACTCCCTCCACGTCGTCCCGGACGACCGGGCGTGCTTCTTGTGCACCGCCTGCCGCGTGACGCCGAGCGCGTCGGCGACCTGCTGCCACGACCAGCCGCGCCGGCGGGCGGCGGCGACCTGCAGGCCCTCCAGCCGGTCGGCCAGGTCCCGCAGCGCGCGGACCCCCCGCAGGCCGACGGCGGGGTCGTCGCTGGTGGCGGCGGTGAGCGTCTCGTCCGCGGTCCGGGCGGTCATGGTGTCAACCGTGGTTGACGGCGACCGGGATGTCAACCCCGGTTGACATCCGGCGCCCCGTAGGCTGCCGTCCCGTGACTGATCGCACCCTGGTCCTCGTCAAGCCCGACGGCGTCGCCCGCGGCCTGGTCGGAGAGGTCGTCTCGCGGCTGGAGGCCAAGGGCCTGCGCCTGGTCGCCGCCGAGCTGCGCACCCTTCCCCGCGAGGTCGCCGAGGAGCACTACGGCGAGCACCGCGAGAAGCCGTTCTTCGGCTCGCTGGTCGAGTTCATCACCGGCGGCCCGCTGCTCGCCCTGGTCGTCGAGGGGCCGCGCGCGGTCGAGGCGTTCCGCGCGCTGGCCGGCGCCACCGACCCGGTGAAGGCCGCCCCCGGCACCATCCGCGGCGACTTCGCCCTCGAGGTGCAGTCGAACATCGTGCACGGCTCGGACTCCGACGAGTCCGCCGCCCGCGAGATCGGGCTGTTCTTCCCGGACCTGAAGGAGTAATCGGCTCGACCCGGCCCCGGGGGCCGGGGGCAGCATGGGGGACGTGGTGGAGTCGCTGGTCCGGGCCCGGGGCCTGGTGAAGCGCTTCGGGGAGCACACCGCCGTCGACGGCATCGACGTCGACATCGCGCCCGGGGAGGCCTTCGGCTTCCTCGGGCCCAACGGCGCCGGCAAGAGCACGACCATGCGGATGGTCGGCGCGGTGTCGCCGCCGACGGCGGGGGAGCTGCGGATCCTCGGCATGGACCCCGCCGTCGACGGCCCGGCGATCCGCGCCCGCCTCGGCGTCGTCCCGCAGACCGACAACCTCGACCTCGAGCTCACCGTCGAGGAGAACCTGCTGGTCTACGGCCGGTACTTCGGGCTGCCGCGGGCCGTGGTCCGCGAGCGGGCGGCCGAGCTGCTGGACTTCGTGCAGCTCAGCGACCGGGCGCGGGACCGGGTCGAGCCGCTGTCGGGCGGGATGAAGCGGCGGGTCACCATCGCCCGGGCGCTGGTCAACGACCCCGACGTCGTGCTGCTCGACGAGCCCACCACCGGCCTGGACCCGCAGGCCCGGCACGTGCTGTGGGAGCGGCTGTACCGGCTCAAGCAGCGCGGGGTCACCCTCGTGCTCACCACGCACTACATGGACGAGGCCGAGCAGCTGTGCGACCGGCTGGTGGTCATGGACCGCGGCCGGATCGCCGCCGAGGGCTCCCCGGCGCAGCTGATCGCCACCTGGTCCACCCGCGAGGTGTGCGAGCTCCGCTTCCCGCTGACCGAGGGCGGCGGCGGGCCGGCCGCGCACGCCGACGCGCTGGCGCCGCTGGTCTCCCGCGGCGCCGTCGAGCGGGTCGAGGTGCTGCCCGACCGGCTGCTGCTCTACACCGCCGACGGCGACGCCGCGCTGACCGAGGTGCTCGCGCTCGGGCTGCGGCCGCTGTCGTCGCTGGTCCGGCGCAGCTCGCTGGAGGACGTCTTCCTGCGGCTCACCGGCCGGACGCTGGTCGACTGACGTGGTCCCCTCGCCGGCCGCCCGCTCCTTCCTGGTCCAGCGGCTGACCGCGCACCGGCACTTCTGGCGCAGCAGCGCGATCGGCAGCGTGCTGGAGCCGGTGCTGTTCCTCGCCGCGATGGGCCTGACGCTCGGCACCCTCGTCGACCGCGGGCCCGGCGTCCCCGGCGGGGTGGGCTACCTGGCCTTCCTCGCCCCGGGCCTGCTGGTGGCCGCGGCCATGCAGACGGCGACCGGCGAGTCGACCTACCCGGTGCTCGGGGCGCTCAAGTGGGACCGGCTGTACGAGGCGGTGCTCGCCACGCCGGCCCGCCCGGTCGACGTCCTCACCGGCCACCTGCTCTACGTCGCCTTCCGCGTGACGACGTCGGCGGCGGCCTTCCTGGTCGTGCTCGTGCTGTTCGGCGCCGCGGAGAGCCCGCTGGTGGTGCTCGCGCTGCCGGTCGCGCTGCTCACCGGCCTGGCCTTCGCCGCGCCGGTGACGGCGATGGCCGCCCGGCTGGAGGAGGACGCCGCGTTCGCCGCGCTGCAGCGGTTCCTCATCGTGCCGATGTTCCTGTTCAGCGGGACGTTCTTCCCGGTGACGCAGCTACCGGCGGCGCTGGAGTGGTTCGCCTACGCCACGCCGCTGTGGCACGGCGTCGCCCTGGCCCGCGACCTCGCCCTCGGGACGGCGGAGGCGGGGTCCGCGCTGCTGCACGTCGGCTACCTGGCGCTGTGGGTCGCCACCGGCGCGTGGCTGGCCGCCCGGGCGCTGCAGCGGCGGCTGGTCCGGTGACCGGCGTCCCCGCGCCGGTGCGCCCGGCGTCGCTGCTGCTGCGGGTGGTGCCGCTCTACCCGCTGTCCGCGCGGCGGGCCGGGCAGCTGGTCTACCGGAACCTGCTGGTGGCCCGGCGCAGCTGGCTGGTGTTCGTCTCCGGGTTCGCCGAGCCGTTCTTCTACCTGTTCTCGATCGGCGTCGGCATCGGCGGGCTGGTCGGCGACGTCGTCACCGACACCGGCACCGCGCTCACCTACCAGGAGTTCGTCGCCCCGGCGCTGCTCGCCTCGGCCGCGATGAACGGCGCGGTCTACGACGCCGTGTTCAACCTGTTCTTCAAGCTGCGCTACGCCAAGCTCTACGACGCCGTCCTCGCCACCCCGGTCTCGGCCGCCGACGCCGCGGTGGGGGAGACGGTGTGGGCGCTGCTGCGCGGCGCCGTCTACTCGACGGCGTTCCTGCTGGTCATGCTCGCCATGGGCCTGGTCGGCTCGTGGTGGGCGGTGCTCGCCCTGCCCGCGGCGGTGCTCATCGGGTTCGCGTTCGCCGCCGTCGGGCTGGCCGCGAGCACGTTCCTGCGCGGCTGGCAGGACTTCGAGTTCGTCCAGGTCGTGATCCTGCCGCTGTTCCTGTTCTCCACGACCTTCTACCCGCTGTCGACCTACCCGCGGCCGCTGCAGGTCGTCGTCGAGTGCACGCCGCTCTACCACGGCATCGAGCTGGTCCGCGGGCTGGTGACCGGCGACGTGCGGTGGGGGCTGCTGGTCTCGGTCGCCTACCTCGCCGTGCTGGGCGTGGCGGGCCTCGCGGTGGGCGCCCGCCGGCTCGAGGGCCTGCTCCTGCGTTAGGCGGCACCCAGCAGCGGGCGGCCGGCGCGGACCAGCCGCTCGACGGTCTCGGCCGGCACCGGGGAGCCGAACAGGTGGCCCTGCGCGGCGTCGCAGCCCAGCGACCGCAGCGCGGCCAGCTGTGCGGGCTGCTCGACGCCCTCGGCCACCACCTGCAGGCCCAGGCTGTTGCCCAGCGCGATGACGGCGTCGGCGACGGACCCGGCCGCGGCGCCGGCGGCCAGCAGCGCCACCGACGACGGGTCGATCTTCAGCCGGTCCAGCGGCAGGTCCTGCAGCCGGGACAGCGACGACGCGCCGGTGCCGAAGTCGTCGATCGCCACGTGCACGCCCAGCGCCCGCACCTCGCGGATGCCGGCCGCGGCGTCGGGACCGGCGGCCACGGCCTCGGGCACCTCGATCTCCAGCCGGCCGGGGTCGACGCCGGCGTCCCGGGCGGCCGCGGCGATGCTGACGGCGAGGTCGCCGGTGGCCAGCCGGCGCGGGGAGACGTTGACCGCCACCCGCAGCGGGGGCAGGCCGGCGTCGTCCCACGCGCGCAGCTGGGCGCAGGCCTGGCCGATCACCCAGTCGTCGATCGCGTCGATGACGCCGCTGGCCTCGGCGACCGGGATGAAGCCGGCCGGCTCCACCAGCCCGCGGGTGTGCGACTGCCAGCGGGCCAGCGCCTCCACGCCGGTGACCGCGCCGCTGCGCAGGTCCACCTGCGGCTGGTAGAGCACCCGCAGCTCGCCGGAGCCGACGGCGGCGCGCAGGTCGCGGACCAGCTCGTCCTGCGCGGCGACCTCCTCGCGCATGCCGCGCTCGAACACCCGCACCCGGTTCTTGCCGCCGGACTTGGCCACGTACATGGCGAGGTCGGCGTCGCGGAGCAGGTCGTCCATGCCGCGCCGGTCGGCGGCGTCGGTGAACGTGACGCCGACGCTCCCGCCGACGGTGAACTCCTCGCCGTTCCAGCCGACCGGCCGGCGCAGCGCCCCCAGCAGCCGCTCGGCCACGGTGACGACGTCGCGGCGGCCCTCGACGTCCTCCATGAGCACCACGAACTCGTCGCCGCCGAGGCGGGCCACGGTGTCGGCCGGCCGCACGGACGCCTCCAGCCGGCGGGCGACGGCGACGAGCACGGCGTCCCCGGCCTCGTGCCCGGCGACGTCGTTGACCGCCTTGAAGTCGTCGAGGTCCAGCAGCAGGACCGCGTGCCGGCGGGCGCGGCGGTCGGCGAGGGCGTGCTCGAGCCGGTCCTGCATGAGCGCCCGGTTCGCCAGGCCCGTGAGCGGGTCGTGCAGCGCCATCCGGGCCAGCTCGCCCGCCTGCCGCTCCAGCTGGCGGGCGGCGGCGCGGGCCTCGGCCTCGTCGCGCTTGCGGCCGGTGATGTCCCGGGTGATCCCGGCGATGCCGGTGGGGGCGCCGTCCTCGTCGCGGATGAGGGAGAAGGTGACCAGGGCGTCGAAGGCCGAGCCGTCCTTCCGGCGGTGCCGCCGCTCGTGGCTGCCCGGCGGCAGCCGGGTCAGGTCCGCGGGGAGCGGGGCGCCGGCGGACAGCATCGACGCGTGCCGCCCGAGCGCCTCGGCGGCGGTCCAGCCGTAGAGCCGCTCCGCACCGGGGTTCCAGCTGGTGATCCGGCCGTCGGGGGTCGTCGTCACGACGGCGTCGTCGGTGGTCTGGACGACGGCGGCCAGCCGGGCCAGCTCGTCGCGCTGGGCGCGCAGCTCGGCGGTGCGCTCGGCGACCAGCTGCTCGACGCGCTCGCGCCGGTCGTCGAACCGCCGCCAGGCCACCAGGCACGCCCAGCTCTCCAGCAGCACCAGCCCCGCGTGCAGGGCGGCCATCGGCAGCGCCGCGACCGAGTGCCCGAACACCGCGTGCGGCCACAGCGTGCCCAGCACCAGGTGGTGGCCGGCGACGAACCCGACCGCGAGCAGGAACGGCGCCCGCGCGGCGTAGAGCGCGGCGAGCGGGAGCAGGGCGAAGAACAGGAAGTGCGCCTCCGTGGCGCCGCCGGACAGCCACACGCCCAGAGCCGCGGCGGTCATCAGCCCGAGGGCGGCGGCCGCGGCGCGGGTGTTGCGGCCCAGACCCGGCGCCCAGGCCAGCGCGGTCAGCAGGGCCAGGGGCGCGGCGTGCAGGACGGCGGAGACGACGCCGCCCCCGCGGGCCAGCGAGTAGACCGGGACCGCGGCGAGCAGGACCAGCAGCGTCCGGAGGACGAGGAGGTGGTGGGCGGCCCACTGCTCGGCCGGCATCGCGCGGCCCCTCGGCAGCGGCAGCACGAGCCGGCCGGAGGGTCGGGTCGGGGAGACGCCGTGGGCGTCGCGCAGTGCACCGGTGCTCCCGGCCGGCGGGACCATGCTCCTCCTCGGAGGCCGTCCTGCTGGTCACCGTCAGTTTAGTCGTGATCACGCTGCGCCGCTGGTCGAGAACCGGGCCGGGGGAGCCGGGGGAGCCGTCTACCCTGGACGGGTCATGAGCGGAGAGAGCCTGTACCCCCGTCTCGAGCCCCTGCTGGCCCAGGTGCAGAAGCCCATCCAGTACGTGGGCGGTGAGCTGAACGCCCAGGTCAAGGCCTGGGACGACGTCGCCGTGCACTGGGCGCTGATGTACCCGGACGCCTACGAGGTGGGGCTGCCCAACCAGGGCCTCATGATCCTGTACGAGGTGCTCAACGAGCGCCCCGACGCCCTCGCCGAGCGCACCTACGCCGTCTGGCCCGACCTCGCCGCGCTCATGCGCGAGCACGGCGTCGGCCAGTTCACCGTCGACGCCCACCGCCCGGTGCGCGACTTCGACGTCCTCGGGGTCAGCTTCGCCACCGAGCTCGGCTACACCAACCTGCTCGAGGCCCTCGACCTGGCCGGGATCCCGCTGCACGCGGCCGACCGCGACGAGACGCACCCGGTCGTCGTCGCCGGCGGGCACGCCGCGTTCAACCCCGAGCCGATCGCCGACTTCGTCGACTGCGCCGTCCTCGGCGACGGCGAGCAGGCCGTCGGCGACGTCACCGACGTCGTCAGCGCGTGGAAGGAGCAGGGCCGCCCCGGCGGCCGCGAGGAGCTGCTGGCCCGCCTCGCCCGCGTCGACGGCGTCTACGTGCCGCGCTTCTACGCCGTCTCCTACGGCCCCGACGGCGGGATCGCCGCGGTGACCCGCACCCGCGACGACGTCCCGGCCCGGGTCGGCAAGCGCACCGTCATGGACCTCGACGAGTGGCCCTACCCGAAGACGCCGCTGGTGCCGCTGGCCGAGAGCGTGCACGAGCGGATGAGCGTCGAGATCTTCCGCGGCTGCACCCGCGGCTGCCGGTTCTGCCAGGCCGGGATGATCACCCGCCCGGTGCGGGAGCGGACGATCACCGGCATCGGCTCGATGGTCGACCAGGGGCTGCGCGCGACCGGCTACGAGGAGGTCGGGCTGCTGTCGCTGTCGTCCGCCGACCACTCCGAGATCGGCCAGGTCGCCAAGGAGCTCGCCGACCGCTACGAGGGCACCAACACCGGGCTGTCCCTGCCGAGCACCCGCGTCGACGCCTTCAACGTCACCCTCGCCAACGAGCTGTCCCGCAACGGCCGCCGGTCGGGGCTGACCTTCGCGCCCGAGGGCGGCAGCGAGCGGATCCGCCGGGTGATCAACAAGACCGTGTCCAAGGAGGACCTGGTCGCCACGGTCACCACCGCCTACGCCAACGGCTGGCAGCAGGTGAAGCTCTACTTCATGTGCGGGCTCCCCACGGAGACCGACGAGGACGTCCTGGAGATCGCCGAGCTGGCCGTGGAGGTCATCCGCGCCGGCCGCGAGGCCAGCGGCCGCAAGGACATCCGCTGCACCGTGTCCATCGGTGGGTTCGTGCCCAAGCCGCACACGCCGTTCCAGTGGGCCGGGCAGGCCAGCGCCGAGACCATCGACCACCGCCTGCGGGTCCTGCGGCAGGCGATCAACGCCGACCGCCGGATCGGCCGCTCCATCGGCCTGCGCTACCACGACGGCAAGCCCGGCGTGATCGAGGGCCTGCTGTCCCGCGGCGACCGCCGGGTGGGCCGGGTCATCGAGCGGGTGTGGCGCGAGGGCGGCCGCTTCGACGGCTGGAGCGAGCACTTCTCCTTCGAGCGCTGGACCGCCGCGGCCGCCGCGGAGCTCGCCCCGCTCGGCGTGGACCTGGACTGGTTCACCACCCGCGAGCGCACCCAGGACGAGGTCCTGCCCTGGGACCACCTGGACTCCGGGCTGGACAAGGAGTGGCTCTGGGACGACTGGCAGGACGCGCTGTCGGAGGAGGAGGTCGCCGACTGCCGGTGGACGCCCTGCTACGACTGCGGCGTCTGCCCGACCAACGGCACCGAGATCCAGATCGGTCCCACCGGGCGCAGCCTGCTGCCGCTCACCGTCGTCGGCCGCTGACCGTGGCGCGCACCCCGGACGGCCCGCCCCCGCCGCCGACCGTCCAGCGCCTGCGGCTGCGCTACGCCAAGCGCGGTCCGCTGCGCTTCGCCTCCCACCGCGACCTCGCCCGCGCGCTGGAGCGGGCGCTGCGCCGCGCGCGGGTGCCGATGGCCTACTCCGCCGGCTTCACCCCGCACCCGAAGATCAGCTACGTGGGCGCGGCGCCGACCGGGGCGGCCAGCGAGGCCGAGTACCTGGAGATCGGCCTGGCCGAGCGGCGCGACCCCGAGGAGGTCCGGGCCGCGCTGGACGCGTCGCTGCCCCCGGGCATCGACGTCCTCGAGTGCGTGGAGGCCGCCGAGGGCGGCGGCTCGCTGGCCGACCGGATCGACGCCGCGCGGTGGCGGATCGAGCTCTCCGGCGTCGAGCCCGCCACCCTCGCCGCGGCGGTCGACGCCTTCCTCGCCCGGGAGGAGGTGCTCGTCGCCAAGCGCACCAAGAACGGCCTCCGCGACGTCGATGCGCGCGGCCCCGTGGCCTCCGCGTCCGCGGGCGGGGAGGCAGGTTGTGCCATACTGCACCTGGTTGTCCGGCAGGTGACGCCCGCCGTTCGACCCGACGACGTGGTGGCCGCTCTCACCGCCGTCGCCGACCTGCGCCCGCCGTCGCCCCCCAGGGCCGTGCGTGAGGCGCAGGGCCGGCTCGACGACAGTGGGACCGTGGCCGATCCGCTCGGTCCCGACCGAGCGGCGCGCACCCGCTGCCAGGGGGAGCACGCCGCCGTCTGACCGGGCGACCCGGGAGCCACCGCGACGTCGAGCGACACGGCTGCCAGACGTGCCGCCCCGGACCGGCACCACCCGAGACCATCGGTACCACCGCTCCACCAGCAGTGCGGCCCCGGCCGCGGCGACCGCCGCGCGGGACCGACCACAGACTTCGCGAGCCGGGCTCGCCGCCGCACCCCGAGCGGCCACCCGGCCCGCCCAACCCGTGCTCCTGCGCGGCCGCCCGTCCCCGGTGGGGGACCGGCGCCCGGGAGCACCACACAGGAGGCGAGCCCTCGTGGCCGACCAGGACAGCGACACCCCGACCACCGACACCAGCAGCGGGTCCGCGCCCGCCCTCCCGCCCGGCGACGCGCCGGTCGCGGAGGTGCTGAGCGGGGAGGCGGCGACCGGGGAGACCCCCGACGAGGAGCCGGCGGAGACCGCCGCGGCCGAGCCACCCGCGGAGGCCGGGCCCACCCCGGAACCCGAGGAGGACCCGGAGGACGAGCCGGACCGGTCGCCGTTCGGCGCCCAGTTCAGCTCGCCCGAGCCGACCGCGGTCATCGCCCGGCCCCGCCGCCGCGCCACCCGCCCGGCGGCCGCCCCCGAGCCCGCCGCGTGGACGCCGCCCCCGCCGGCCGCCGCCCCGGTGGCACCGGCCTTCGTGAGCTTCGTGGCCCCCGAGGCCGAGGCGGCGGCGCCGCCGCGCCGGCGCAGCCGCCGGCCGCTGCCCGAGTCGCCCGACGTCGAGGACGTCGCGGCGCCGGCCGAGGACGACGAGGAGACCCCGGCGCCGGGCGCGCGCCGCCCTCGCGCCCGCCGCCCCGGCGGGGCCGCCGCCGCCCACCCCGCCCACCACCGCGCCGCCCGCCCGTC
>NZ_JBJGZJ010000021.1:0-81503 GCF_054050435.1 Geodermatophilus sp. SYSU D01036
CCCCCCCCCCCCCCCCCCGCGCGCCGCCCCCACCCCCCCCCCCCCCCCCCCCCGGCGCGCCCCCCCCCCCACCCCCCCCCCCCCCCCCCCCCCCCCCCCCCCCCCCCCCGCGGCAGCACGGCGTTGACCGGGTCGCTGTCCGGCGTGACCGGGTCGGCGGGGCCCGCCGGGGCCACCTCGAGCCGGGTGGCCAGCAGCGCGTCGACGGCGGCCACCCCCGCGCCGACGTAGGTGCTGGTGAGCGCGGGGTCGGTGACGACGCACCAGGCGCGGTCGGCCGGCCACCACAGCGCGGCGCTCTGCTCGTGCGGCTCGGGGGCGAAGTTGCCGGCGGCCCGCTCCACCGGCCCGCGGGTCAGCAGCAGGTCGGCGCGGGGCAGGCGCAGCCGGGGCAGGTCGGCGGCGCCGCCGTCGTCCCAGCCGAACCAGCACTCGCCCGGCGTCGTGGTCTGGTCCCCGAGGACCGCGGCCAGTTCCCGCGCGACGTGCGCGACCAGGTGGCCCTCGGCGGGGGCGTCGTTCCACAGCCCGGGCTGGTCGGCCTCGCCGAGGTAGTCCCAGGAGCCGGTGACGCCGGGCCACTGCATGAGGCGGTGCGCGCGGGTGCCGTTGGCCGCGGCCACCTCGTCCCACCGGACGTGCACGTCGACGTCGCCGTCGTAGCGGACGGCGGGGTGGAACACGCGGGCGTAGGCGGGGAAGCGGGCCGGGAGGAGCGCGGCGACGGTGTCAGGGGGAGCGGCGCGGACGGCCTCGGCGACCCAGCGGCCGGCCTGCGCGGAACGCCCAGCGGTCTGCACGGCCGCCGTTCCTCCCCCTCAGCGCGCTGGGCCGGTCCGTGCCCAGGGACGGACAACCCCCGGGCCGCTCCGCGGCGCCACCTCGGGAGGCGGCAGCGCACGGGCCGACTGGACAAGTGTCGGCAGCCCGGGGGTCGGGTGACTGTCCGGTTCTCGCTCGCCGCCGTACGACGGACGGGCGATCATGCCATCGTTCGGATTCCACTCCGAACGGGCGGCCCATCTGGACGGCGGCTAGCGGACAGCCACCTCACGAGTCCGATAAGAAATCAATTGTTCGGACCACCTCCCCTCTCGTGTACCTCGACGGTACGTCGCAGTTCCGGGGTCGGCAACGACGTTGTTCAGCCGTCGGCGGAACCCCTGCGCAGCCCCGGAGCGCCGGGCGTGTCGGGGTCGCGCTGGTACACGTCGGGGATGTCGTCCTCGTCGGCATCGATCTGCTCCAGCTCGTAGATCCGCCGGTACCGCCGGTTGCGCAGCCGGAGGACGACGGTGGCCAGCAGTGCCGACAGCAGGGTCCCGACCAGCACGCCGACCTTGACGTGGTCGTCGCGCTCGCTGCCGGTGCCGAAGGCGAGCTCGCCGATGAGCAGGGAGACGGTGAAGCCGATGCCGCCGAGCAGCGCCATGCCGACGAGGTCCGGCCAGCCGAGGTCGTCGGCGAACTCCGCGCGGGTGAACCGGGTGACCAGCCAGCTGGCCCCGACGATGCCGACCACCTTGCCGACGACGAGCCCGACGACGATGCCCAGCGTCACCCGGTCGCCGACCGACTCGACCAGGCCGGACAGCCCGCCGACGGTGACCCCGGCGGCGAAGAAGGCGAAGACGGGGACGGCGAAGCCGGCCGAGATCGGGCGGAACCGGTGCTCGAGGTGCTCGGCCAGGCCGGGGCCGGCGCCGGGTCCACCGGCCGCCTCGCTGCGGACGACCGGCACGGTGAAGGCGAGCAGCACACCGGCGACGGTGGCGTGCACGCCGGACTCGTGCACGAGGACCCAGGTGAGCACGGCCAGCGGCAGGAGCAGCCACCAGGAGCGGATCCGCTTCTGCACCAGGAACCCGAAGACCGCGAGCGGCACGAGGGCCAGCGCCAGCCAGCCGGCCGCCAGCGACGTCGTGTAGAAGACCGCGATGATCGTGATCGCCAGCAGGTCGTCGACCACGGCGAGGGTGAGCAGGAACGTCCGCAGCGCGCTGGGCAGGTGGGTGCTGATCACGGCCAGGACGGCGAGGGCGAAGGCGATGTCGGTGGCCACCGGGATCGCCCAGCCGCGCAGGGCGTCACCGCCGCCCAGGTTGACCAGCACGTAGAGCACCGCCGGCACGACCATCCCGCCGACGGCGGCGGCCACCGGCAGGGCCGCCCGCCGCGGGTCGCGCAGGTCGCCGGCCACGAACTCGCGCTTGAGCTCGAGCCCGGCGACGAAGAAGAAGATCGCCAGCAGGCCGTCGGCGGCCCAGGTGCCCAGGGTCAGGTCCAGGTGCAGGGAGGCCGGCCCCACGCGGGTGTCGCGCAGGGTCGCGTAGGACTCCGCCCACGGCGAGTTCGCCCACACCAGGGCGATGACGGTGCCGATCAGCAGCAGGACGCCGCCGACGGTCTCCTTGCGCAGGACGTCGGCGATGCGCCTGGTCTCGGTCCACGAGCCGCGGCCGAAGACGGGGGTGGATCCGTGCGGGGTGCTCATCGGGCGGCTCCTGGGAGAGGGGTCGGGTACGACGCCGCCGACCAGACTTCCCGGCACACCTGGCGGCCACCCTACCGGCGGCCCCGTCGTCGCCGTCCGTGCACGGGGCCGGTCCGTAGAGTGGGCGCCGTGGACCCCCGCCCGGCACCGCCCCCGCGGGAGCGGTCCCTCCGGCTCGCGGAGCTGGCCGGCCGGCGCGTCGGGGTCTGGGGGCACGGCCGCGAGGGGCGGGCCGCGGTCGCCGCGGCCCGCGCCGCGGGTGCCGCGTCGGTCCTGGTCGCGGACAGCCGCCCCGTCGACCCGGCGTCGCTGCCCGACGGCGTGACCGCCACCGCCGACGTCGCCGACCTCGCCGGCTGCGACGTCGTCGTCCGCTCGCCGGGCATCAGCCCCTACCGCGAGGACGCCCGGGCGCTGGCCGACCGCACGCTCGTGACCACCGGCACCGGCGTCGCGCTCGCCGAGGCCGCCGCGCGCGGGATCCCGGTCCTCTGCGTCACCGGCACCAAGGGCAAGAGCACGACCAGCGCGCTGGCCGCCGCGGTCCTCACCGCCGCCGGCCGCCCGGCCGTGCACGCCGGCAACATCGGCACCCCGCTGCTCGACGTCCTGGACGGGGTCGGCGACCGCACGCTCGTCGTCGAGGTCTCCAGCTACCAGGCCGCCGCCGTCCCGGACTTCGCCGGCCGCGGCGCGCTCACCTCGCTCGCCCCCGAGCACCTGGACTGGCACGGGTCGGTCGAGACGTACTACCGCGACAAGCTGCGCGTCTTCTCCTCCTGCCCGGAGCGCTCGGTCGTCGTCAGCGCCCAGGCGCGGCCGCTGGCCGCCGGGTACCTCGGCGCCGCCCAGCTGATCGACCCCGCCGACGTGCTGCCCCCGGGCCTGGCCGAGGCCGTGCAGCCGGTGCACCTGCCCGGCGCGCACAACCGCAGCAACGTCGAGGTCGCGCTGGCCGCCTGCGCCCTGCTCGGCCTGGACCTCGCCGCCACCGCCGACGCCGTGACCGGCGCCGTCGCCGCCTTCCGCGCGCTGCCGCACCGGCTCGCGCCGGTGGCCACGCTCGGCGGCGTCACCTTCGTCGACGACACGCTGAGCACCACCCCCGTCTCGGTGCTGGCCGCGCTCGACGCGCTGGCCGGCCGGCCGGTCACGCTCATCGCCGGCGGCCAGGACCGGGGCCTGGACTACACGGGCCTGGCCGCGACGTTGGTGGCCCGTCGGGAGGAGGTCGCCCTGGTGACCGTCCCCGACACCGGGGCCCGGCTGGCCGACGACGTCCGCCGGGCGGCCGCCGGCGCCGCCGTGCGGCTGACCGAGACGGCGTCGCTGGCCGAGGCGGTCGCGGCGGCGATCGCCGGCACCGCCCCGGGCGGCGTCGTGCTGCTCTCGCCCGGCGCCCCCAGCTACAACCGCTTCCGCGACTTCGAGGAGTTGGCAGCCACCTATGAGCAGATCCTCGTCGACGCCGGCGCCGACCGGGTCCACGGTGTTTGAGGACGGCGTCGCCGAGGTCGGCACCTTCGTCGTCGCCGGCCGGTCCCTGGACCGCGCGACCGGCGAGGCGGCCTTCACCTACCGGCTCGGCGACGACGAGTTCACCGAGCGGCTCGCCCTCGACCCGGCGCTGCTGACCGGCCCGGCGTCCCCGCAGCTCGACGCCGCCGTGGAGGCCGCGCTGGACCTGGTGCACCTGGTCATGGGCACCAGCTACTACAAGCTCGCCGCGCCCGGCCGGGTCACGGTCGAGCGGCCGGTCACCGCCGCGCAGCTCGCCGTCGCGCAGGCCGCCTACACCCACGGGCTCGGCGAGTTCGCCGCGGTCAACCACCTGCCGGTGCCGCACCGGGTCGAGTTCGACGCCGAGGTCCGCGAGCCCGGCCCGGTCCCGGCCGGCGGCGGGCGCGGCGCGCTGCTCCCGGTGGGCGGCGGCAAGGACTCCGCGCTCGCGCTCGTCGTGATCCCCGACGGGACGGCGCTGGCGATCAACCCCACCGGCGCGCAGCGCGACGTCGCCCGCGCGGCCGGCGTCCCGCTGGTCGAGGTCCGCCGCAGGCTGGACCCGCTGCTGGCCGAGCGGACGGCACAGGGCGGCCTCAACGGGCACGTGCCGGTGACGGCGATCAACTCCTCGATCGCCACGCTGGTCGCCGTCCTCGGCGGCCACGACCCCGTGGTGTTCGCCAACGAGCGCTCCGCCGACGAGGAGACGCTCACCATCGACGGCGCCAGCGTCAACCACCAGTACTCGAAGTCCTACGAGTTCGAGCGCCTGTTCGCCGCGGCCGCCGCCGAGGTCGGCGCCGGCTACTTCAGCCTCACCCGGCAGCTGTCGGAGCTGGCCACCGTGGCCGCCGTCGCCGCACTGCCGCTGAGGGCCAACATCCTCAGCTGCAACCGCTCCTACACGCAGCGGCACCTGGGCGGGCAGGCCGTGCAGCGCTGGTGCCTGCACTGCGACAAGTGCCTGTTCACCTTCCTCTGCTTCGCCGTCTTCCTGACCCCCGACGAGGCGCGGGAGGTGTTCGGCGGCAACCCGCTGGCCGACGTCGCCCTCGCCGACGGGTTCCGCAGGCTCTGGGCCACGGAGAAGCCGTTCGACTGCGTGGGCGAGCGGGCCGAGAGCGCGGCGGCCATGGCGCACCTGGCGGCCAGCCGGTCGTGGGGCGACCAGCCGGTGGTGCGGGCGCTGGGCGCCGAGGCCGCGGCCGCCGCGGAGGTGACCGGCGCGACCGTCGCGCGGTTCCTCCCGCCGCGCGGCGGGCACGCCATCCCCGAGCGGTACCTCGAGTCCCTGCGGCGGGTGCTGGCGGACGCCCGCAGCGCCGTCGCGTAGCCCGCCCGGAACTACGCTCCTCACCGTGACGACCGAGCACGGTCCCGCGCCGCTGGCCGAGCGGCTGCGGGCGCAGGGGCTGCGGCTGACCCCGCAGCGCCAGCAGGTGCTGGCCGCCGTCGCCGCGCTCGACCACGCCACCCCCGAGGCGATCGGCGCCCGGCTGCGCGAGGAGGCCGGGCCCGGCGGCGCGGCGCCGGACACCTCGACCGTCTACCGCACGCTGGAGCTGCTCGAGCGGCTCGGGCTGGTGTGGCACACCCACGTCGCCAAGGGCGCGCCGGTCTACCACGCCTCCGAGCACCCCCACCTGCACGTGGTCTGTGCCAGCTGCGGGGAGATCTCCTCGGCCGACCCGGCGCTGCTGGAGCCGGCCGCGGAACGTCTGGCCGCCGACCTGGGTTTCACCCTGGACGTGGGGCACGTGGCGCTGTCGGGCACGTGCCGCCGATGCAGGCAAGCCGGGACGGAGAACGCATGACCACCACCTCACCGCTCGCCGCGCGGGCGGGCGCCGTCGTCGCCGAGGGCGCGACCGTGGCCACCCATTACGGCGACCCGCTGCGCGAGCAGCGGCTGCTCGCCGAGGGCGCCGGGCTCGTCGACCGCAGCGACCGCGACGTGCTCACCGTCCCCGGCGCCGACCGGCTCACCTGGCTGCACAGCCTCACCAGCCAGCACCTCGAGCGGCTGGCCGACGGCGCCGGCACCGAGGCGCTGGTCCTCTCGCCGCACGGCCACGTGGAGCACCACCTGGTCCTCGCCGAGCTCGCCGGCACCACCTGGGCCGACGTCGAGCCGGGCACGGGCGCGGCGCTGCACACCTTCCTCGACCGGATGCGGTTCATGCTGCGCGTCGAGCCCGCGCTGGTGACCGCCGACTGGGCGCTGCTGTCGCTGGTGGGCCCCCGCGCGCCGGAGGTGCTCGCCGCCGCCGGGCTGCCCGCACCCGATGCCGCCCACGCCGTCGCCGCGCTGCCCGACCGCGGCTGGGTGCGCCGGATGCCGCCCCTGGGCGACGGCGGCGCGACGGCGTTCGACCTGCTCGTCCCGCGCGCCGAGCTCGCCGCCCGCGCCGACGCGCTGACCGCGGCCGGTGCCGGGCTCGCCGGCCTGGACGCGTACGAGGCGCTGCGGGTGGAGGCCCGCCGGCCGCGGCTGGGCGTCGACTCCGACCACCGCACCATCCCCAACGAGCTGGAGTGGCTGACCACCGCGGTCCACCTGGAGAAGGGCTGCTACCGCGGGCAGGAGACGGTCGCGCGGGTGCACAACCTCGGCCGCCCGCCGCGGCGGCTGGTCCTGCTGCACCTCGACGGCGTCAGCGAGGACCTGCCCGTCCCGGGGACGCCGGTGACCTCCGGTGCCCGCGAGGTGGGCCGCACCGGCACGGTCGTGCGCCACCACGAGCTCGGCGTCGTCGCGCTGGCCCTGGTCAAGCAGTCGGTGGCGCCCGGGGCCGAGCTCGCCGTCGGCGGGTCGCGCGCGGCCGTGGACCCCGACGACGCCCCGGCCGGGCTCGACGACACCCGGGCCGCGGCCCGCGACCGGGTCCGCGCGGTGCGGTCTGCCACCATCGGGCGGTGACCTCCGCAAGCTCTGGCCCGACCCCCGCCGGCGGCGCGGCCGTCGACGTGCTGCTCGACCCCGGTTTCCTCGGGGGCGTGGAGTCCCGCCCCATGGGCGAGGTGCGCGGGCTGCGCCGCCGCGCCGAGCAGGAGGAGGTCAACCTCTCCTACACGCGGCGGCTGCTGCAGGGCCGGCTCGACATCGTCCGCCGGGAGCTGCAGCGCCGCGCCGAGCACGACGGGCGCTCGCTGGTCGACCTGCTGCCCGAGATCCTCGCCGAGAAGGGCCGCGGGCCCGCGCACGGTCTCGGCCGGCACCAGACGGTGCAGCCGGCCGCGCCCGAGGAGTACGAGTCCTGGGTCAACGCGCTCACCCCCGACGTCGACCTCTCCGCCGTCCCCGACCTCGACGACGCCGACCTCGAGCGGGCCGCCCGCGCGCTGGCCGCCGCCGAGGGCTCGCTGTCCGAGCGGCGCCGCGGCGTGCAGCAGGTGATGGACGCCCTCGCCGGCGAGCTGGCCCGCCGGTACCGCAACGGCGAGGCCGACGTCGCCGCCCTGCTCGCGGACGAGGGACGCCACTGATGGGCGACGTGTCGACCCCCGCCTGGCCGGACGCGCCGGTCCTGGTCGAGGTCTGGCGCTCGGGCTTCCTCGAGTCGGTCCACCGCGGCGCGGTCGTCGTCGTCGGTCCCGACGGGCAGGTGCGCTGGTCGGCCGGGGACGTGGCCCGCCCGGTGCTGCCGCGCTCGTCGAACAAGCCGGTGCAGGCCACGGCCTACCTCGCGGCCGGCTGGCAGCCGCGCTCGGGCGAGGAGCTCGCCATCTCGGCCGGCTCGCACGCCGGCGAGGACGGCCACCGCGACCTCGCCGCCTCCGTGCTCGCCGCCGCCGGCCTCGGCCCGGACGCGCTCGGCTGCCCGGCGGCCCTGCCCGGGCACGAGCCGACCCGCGCCGCCTGGACGGTCGCCGGCCGCGAGCCGGAGCGGCTGGCGTTCAACTGCTCGGGCAAGCACGCCGCGATGCTCGCCTCCTGCGTCGCCGCCGGCTGGCCGACGGAGGGCTACCTCGACCCGGGCCACCCGCTGCAGCAGGCCATCGAGGCCCGCCTGTCCGACGCGGCCGGCGAGCAGGTGGCCGCCGTCGTCGTCGACGGGTGCGGCGCGCCGCAGCACGGGCTGTCCCTGACCGGGCTGGCGCGCGGCGTCGGCTCGCTGGTCGAGGCGCCGGCGGGCAGCCCGGAGCGGGCGGTGGCCGACGCCGTGCGGGCGCACCCCTGGTACGTCGCCGGCACCGGCCGGGACGACACCGAGCTCATGACCGCCGTCCCCGGGCTGCTGGTCAAGGGCGGGGCCGACGGCGTGCACGTCGCCGCGCTGCCCGGCCGCGGTGCGGTCGCGTTCAAGCTCGACGACGGCGGCGACCGCGGCCGCGCGCCCGTCCTCGCCGCCGCGCTGCGCCGGCTCGGGGTGGACGCCGAGGCGCTCGCCCGGTGGTCGGTCACGCCCGTGACCGGCGGCGACGGCGTCGTCGGCGAGATCCGGTCCTCGGCGGTGCTGGCCGGCTGACGGCGACACGCCGGGTGTGAGCGGACTCACGCCCGGGTGCTTGCTCCTGCGCTTGCAGTTGCTAGCACCCGTGGTTAGCGTCATGCACGTGCAGACCCCCGGCGAGTTCGTGAGCGGTCAGGTGAGGTCGGTCCGCGAGAAGGTGGACCAGCTCGCCGGCAGCGTCGCGGAGACCGTCGCGGCCGAGGCCCAGCAGGTCTCGGCGGTGCGCTCGCAGGTCGGGGAGTACATCCGGGAGCAGCGCAGTGCCGCCCGGGTGTCCCTGCGCGAGCTCGCCCGCACCGCGGGGGTGAGCAACCCCTACCTGTCGCAGGTGGAACGGGGGCTGCGCAAGCCGTCGGCGGAGATCCTCGCCGCCATCGCCCGGGGTCTGAAGATCTCCGCCGAGTCGCTCTACGAGCAGGCGGGCATCCTCGACCGGCGGGCCGGCAACCCCGACACGGTCGCGGCCATCCGGTCCGACGACCAGCTCTCCGAGCGGCACAAGGCCGTGCTCGTCGAGCTGTACGAGACCTACGTCCGCGAGTACGCGGCGACCCGCACCACCGCCCCGAGCACCGTCCCGGGCGCCACGCCCGGATCCGACCCGACCACCTCCAAGGAGTCCGCATGAGCACCGCCACCACCCTGCTGGAGCAGGTCGCCGAGCGCGGCCGCCGTCAGTTCCTCGTCGCCGTCGGCGCCGGTGACCTCGCCGTCGAGCAGGCCCGCACCGTCCTCGCCTCCCTGCGCACCCTCCCCGGTGAGGCCCAGGTCCAGGTCGACCTGGCCACCAAGGAGGCCCGCACCCGCGCCGAGCAGGCCGCCGACCGCGCCCGCGAGGCCGTCACCCAGGCCCGCGCCAACGGCCGTCAGCTGGCCGGCGCCGTCCGTCCGGACGCGGTCGTGAGCACCGTCTCGACCCTGGTCGAGCAGGCCCGCACCCAGGCCACCACGACCATCGAGCAGCTGGCCGAGCGCGGCGCCGACGTGCTGCAGGAGCTGCGCCGCCAGCCCGGCTTCCGCCGCTTCGTCGTCCGCGCCGAGCAGGCCGTCGACACCGTCGAGGGCGCCGTCGAGGAGGTCATCGAGGAGGCCGCCGAGGCCGTGAACGAGGCCTCCGACGAGGTCACCTCGCTGGTCCAGAAGGCCGCCTCGAAGACCACCAAGGCCGCCGCCAAGGCCGAGGAGGCCGTCGACCAGGCCGCCGACCAGGCCAAGGCCGCCATCGAGGAGGGCGCCGAGGCCGCCGACGAGGCGACCGCCGAGGCCGCCCGCAAGCCGGCCAAGCGCACCACCGCCGCCCGCGGCAAGGCCACCGGCACCTCGACCCGCGTGACCCGCACCCGCACCGTCAAGACCACCGACTGACCTCGGTGCCCGGCCAGGGCCCCGGAGCTGCCACCGCGCTCCGGGGCCCTGTCGCGTCTCCGGGGGTGAGACGTCCCCCGCGGAGGAGGCCGCGACCGCGTCCCGGCGGGTACCCTCCGGGCATGGGGTTCGACTGGGCCGTTCTCGAGGGCCTGCGGCTGGTCCTGCTGGCCGTCGCGGCCTGGGCGTTCGTCGACGCCGTCATCCGCCCGGCCGCCGGCTACGTCGCCGCCGGCAAGCTGAGCAAGCCGGCCTGGGCGGCGATCACCGCGCTCGCCGCGGTGGTGATCTACCTGCAGGGGCCGATGACCTTCCTCGGCCTGCCCGCGGTGATCGCCACCGTCGTCTACCTGGTCGACGTGCGGCCCGCGGTCCGCGGCGTGCAGCGCGGCAACAGCAGCTGGTGAGCCGGCCCGCCGGGACGGCGGGTCACCAGCGGTCGTCCGCGGGCATCAGCACCCACAGGACGAGGTATGCGATGAACTGCGGCCCCGGCAGGATGCACGAGACCACGAACGCCAGCCGCAGGGCGCCGACGGAGATGCCGTAGCGGCGGGCGATCCCGGCGCACACGCCGGCGATCATCTTGTTCTGGGTGTCGCGGGCGAGACGGCGCGGAGCCGGTGCGGGGTACGTCATGCCCCGACAGTAGGCGCGGGCGGCCGTCCCGGGCATCGGGGAAGACCCTGGTCAGCGCCCGAAGACCCCTGGGGGAGGCTCCGGTGAGGGCACGGCGCCGTCGTCGTGCACCGGCTGCGCCCTCCCGGTGAACCGGGCGAGGTCCGGGCCGGCCACCACCCGCGCCGGCATCGGGTCGCCCGCGCAGCGCCGGGTCAGCCCGGCCACCGGCGGCTCGGCGTCGGAGGCCACCGCCACCAGGTTGCCGAACCGCCGTCCGCGCAGCGTGCCCGGCTCGGCCAGGAGGGCGACGTGCCGGAAGACGGCGCACAGCGTGGCCACCTGGCCGCGGGCGAAGCGCAGCGGCGGGCCGTCGGCGACGTTGGCCGCCAGCACCCCGCCGGGCCGCAGCACCCGGTGCGCCTCGGCGGCGTACTCGACCGTCGTCAGGTGGGCGGGGGTGCGGGCGCCGGCGAAGACGTCGCTGACGACGACGTCGGCGCTCGCCGTCGGCAGCGCGGCCAGGCCGGCGCGGGCGTCGGCGGCCCGCACCCGCACGCGGGCGCCGCGGGGCAGCGGCAGGTGGGCGCGGACCAGGTCGGTGAGCCGCTGGTCGAGCTCCACCACCCGCTGCCGCGAGCCGGGGCGGGTCACCGCGACGTAGCGGGCCAGCGTCAGCGCGCCGCCGCCGAGGTGGACGACGTCGAGCGGCTCGCCCTCCGGCGCGGCGAGGTCGAGCACGTGACCCATCCGGCGCACGTACTCGAACTCCAGGTGCGCGGGGTCGTCGAGGTCGACGTGCGACTGCGGCGTGCCGTCGACCATCAGCACCCAGGAGCCGTCGCGGTCGGCGTCGCCGAGCAGCTCCGCGGTGCCGCCGTCGACCTCGGTGGGGCCGGGCGGGAGCACCTCGGGCCGGGGACGCCTCACGTCGGCGCGACCGCGGACCAGCGGACGGTGAGCTCGCCGTGCCGCCAGCGGCGGCTGCTCCCGACCAGGGGCCAGCCCTCGTCGGCCAGCGCCTGCACCGCGGCGGCCCAGCGCTGCCGCGGCCCGAACGTCGCCAGCCCCGCCGCCGCGGCCCACGCGGCGTCCAGGGCGCGCAGCAGGTCGTGCACCGGCCGGCCGGGGACGTTGTGGTGGATGAGCGCCTTGGGCAGCCGCTCGGCGAGGTCGGAGGGGCGCTCGAGGTCCGCGACCCGCGCGGCCAGCGTGAGCGTCAGCGGGCCGTCGGCGTCCAGGGCCACCCAGGTCGCCCGCCGTCCCCACTCGTCGCAGGTGCCCTCGACCAGCAGCCCGCCGGGGCCCAGGGCGGCGCACATCGTCTCCCACGCCCGCGCGGCCGACGCCTCGTCGTACTGGCGCAGCACGTTGAACGCCCGCACCAGGACCGGCTGCAGCCCGGCCAGCTCGAACCCGCCGACCCGGAAGTCGACCCGGGGCGGGTCGCGGTCCTCGGCGACGGCGGCCACGCGCGCCGGGTCGATCTCCAGGCCGACCACCTCGAGCCCCCGGACCTCCGGGCCCAGCCGGTCGGCCAGCTCCAGCGTGGTGACCGCCGAGGAGCCGTAGCCCAGGTCGACCACCAGCGGGCGGGCCGCGTCGCGCAGCCGCGGCACCTGGGTGGCGACCAGCCAGCGGTCGACCCGGCGCAGCCGGTTGGCGTTGGTGGTGCCCCGCGTGGGCAGGCCCAGCGCCCGCGCGCGGCCGGCGGCCAGCCGGGGGTGGGCCTTCCGCGGCGCCAGGTTCGCCCGGCGCTTGTGCCCGCTGCCCCCGTCGCTCACCGGCCCCGAGGGTAGTCGCCCTGCCCGGCGGGCTCGCGCGCCGCGGCTACCGTGGGCTGGTGCTCCTCCGCTCCGACGCCCGTCTCGCCGACCTGACCACCCTCGGCATCGGCGGGCCCGTCGAGCGGCTGGTCGAGGTCACCGACGCCGCCGAGCTGGTCGCCGCCGTGCGAGAGGCCGACGAGGCCGGGCGACCGCTGCTGGTCCTCGGCGGGGGCTCGAACCTAGTCGCGCCCGACGAGGGCTGGGCCGGCGACGTCGTCGCGGTGCGCAGCCGCGGGGTCGAGCGCCGCGGCGAGGTCCTCGAGGTGCAGGCGGGCGAGGACTGGGACGACCTGGTCGCGCTCACCGTGGCGCAGGAGCTGGCCGGGATGGAGGCGCTGTCGGGCATCCCGGGCTCGACCGGCGCCACCCCGGTGCAGAACGTCGGCGCCTACGGCCAGGAGGTCGCCCAGACGATCACCGCGGTGCGGGTCTACGACCGCGCCGAGAAGCGCGAGCGCACGCTGGCCAACGCCGAGTGCGGCTTCGGCTACCGCGACAGCCGGCTCAAGCGCGAGCCCGGCCGGTTCGTCGTCCTCACCGTGACCTTCGCGCTGGACGCCGGGCCGCTGTCCCGGCCGGTGGGCTACGCCGAGCTGGCCAAGCGGCTGGGCGTGGACCTCGGCGGGCGGGCGCCGCTGGCCGACGTCCGCGCCGCGGTGCTGGAGCTGCGCCGCGGCAAGGGGATGGTCGTGGACCCGGCCGACCCCGACACCCGCAGCGCCGGGTCGTTCTTCACCAACCCGGTCGTCCCGGCGGAGCGGGCGGTGCCCGGCTGCCCGAGCTGGCCGGCCGGCGACGGGCTGGTCAAGCTCAGCGCCGCGTGGCTGGTGCAGTCGGCCGGCTTCGGCCGCGGCACCCGCGAGGGCCGGGTCGGGACGTCGTCGCGTCACAGCCTCGCGCTGACCACCGAGCCCGGCGCCACGGCGGCCGAGCTGATGGCCTTCGCCGACCGCGTCGTCGCGGCGGTCCGCGAGCGCTTCGGCGTCACCCTGGTCCCGGAGCCCACCCGCCTGTGAGCCAGGGCCCGGTCTGGCCGGTGGTCCTGCTCGACGACCGGGGCCGGGTGCAGACGCTCCGGGGACCAGGGGATCTCCGTCTCGGACCGGGCTACGACGACGAGGTGGCAGCGGTCTACGACCGGCGCGCCCACCGGTTCGCCGTGAAGGCCGTCGGGGACGACGTCGTCCTGGTCCCCCTGCTGGACCGGCCCGACCTGCCGGGGCAGCGCGCGGCGGTCGACGCGGCGTCCGCTCGGTGGGCGCCGCACCTCGGGCCACTGGTGAGTCGCTCACCGCTCGCGACCTTCGACCGGGCCGAGGTGTTCGACCTGGTCCGCCGGCACCGCCTGCGCCGCGCCTCGACGGCCGTCCGTGGGTGGTGGGCCGACCGGCGCCTCGACGGTCCGGTCGACGCGTACACGCAGTCCGACGTCCGCGACGTGCTGGACGAGGCCCAGCGGCTCGTCGACGACCTCCTCGAGCGCCGGGCCGGGACGCCGACGCGGGCCGGGCTCGACGTCGCCGTCTCGTCGGGCGTCGTGCACCCGGCGGTGGAGACGTGGGGCGTCCACGCCTTCCTGTGGGACGGCCGCCGGACCCACGAGCACTGGGAGCTCCTGGCGCTGCGCCGTCCCGGCGAAGGCCGATGGACCGTCCTCGAGAACGGGGCGGAGACCGTCGCCCTCACCGAGGACGCCGTCCGCGGCTGGGCCGGACGCGCGACTGCGGGGTGGTCGTCGTCCGGACGGCGACTTCCGGGCAGGTGCGGCCGGACGGTGCCGCGGTGCGTCCGTCCGGCTCAGGGCTCCTCGCGGTGCACCTTGTGCTGGGCGGCCTGGGCGCGCGGGCGGACGACGAGCAGGTCGACGTTGACGTGGTGCGGGCGGGTGAGCGCCCAGGCGACGCAGTCGGCGACGTCCTCGGCCACCAGCGGCCGGCGCACACCGCGGTAGACCGACTCGGCCCGCTCCCGGTCGCCGACCCGGTTGAGGGTGAACTCCTCGGTCTTGACCATCCCCGGCGCGATCTCCACGACCCGGACCGGCTGGTCGTACAGCTCCAGCCGCAGCGTCTCGGCCAGGGTGTGCACCGCGTGCTTGGCCGCCGTGTAGGACGCCCCGCCCTCGTAGGAGACCAGCCCCGCCGTGGAGCCCATGAACAGCAGGTCGCCGGCGCCGGACGCGACCAGCTTCGGCAGCAGCGCCTTGGTCAGCCGGACGGTGCCGAGCACGTTGACCTCGTAGGTCCGCGCCCACGAGTCGAGGTCGGCCTCGGCCACCGGCGCGGCGTCGAAGGCCCCGCCGGCGTTGTTGACCAGCACGTCCACCCGGTCCAGCGCGGCGGCGAACGCCTCGACCGACGCCGGGTCGGTGAGGTCCAGCGGCAGCGCTCGGGCGCCGATCCGCTCGGCGAGCCCGGTCAGCCGGTCCAGCCGCCGGGCCCCGACGACGACGTCGAAGCCCTCCGCCGCCAGCCGGGCCGCGGTGGCCGCGCCGATGCCGCTCGAGGCGCCCGTGACGACGGCGGTGCGGCCGGTCCCCGGCAGCGGACGCGGGCCGGCGGAGGAGATCTCGGCAACACCGGTCATGTGGTCATCCTGACCCTGTTGCAGGATGGAGAGCCGACAGGGGTGCCGCACCGGCACCCGGGGCGGCGAGGCGGGAGGTCGTGGGTGCCTGCTCGCCGCCTCCTCCCTCCGCGCGCGCCGCGGCGGGTGGCGACCATCTCGGTGCACACCAGCCCGCTCGACCAGCCCGGCGCCGGCGACGCCGGGGGCATGAACGTCTACATCGTCGAGGTCTCCCGCCGGCTGGCCGCCCGCGGCATCGCCGTCGACGTCTTCACCCGCGCCACCTCCAGCGACCTGCCGCCGGTTGTCGAGATGAGCCCGGGCGTGACCGTGCGGCACGTCAGCGCCGGCCCGTTCGAGGGCCTGGGCAAGGAGGAGCTGCCCGGCCAGCTGTGCGCCTTCACCGCCGGCGTGCTGCGCGAGGAGGCCCAGCACGAGCCGGGCCACTACGACGTCGTCCACTCGCACTACTGGCTCTCGGGCCAGGTCGGCTGGCTGGCGCGGGACCGGTGGAGCGTGCCGCTGATCCACACCGCGCACACCCTCGCCAAGGTGAAGAACGCCGCGCTGGCCGACGGCGACCGGCCCGAGCCGCGCGCCCGCGTCATCGGCGAGGAGCAGGTGGTCGCCGAGGCCGACCGGCTGGTGGCCAACACCGACGAGGAGGCCGACCAGCTCGTCGAGCACTACGGGGCCGACCCGCGCCGCACCCTCGTCGTCCCCCCGGGCGTGGACCTCGACCGGTTCACCCCCGGCGACCGCGCCGCCGCCCGCCGAGCGCTGGGCGTGCCCGCCGACGCCGTCGTGCTGACCTTCGTCGGCCGCATCCAGCCGCTCAAGGCGCCCGACCTGCTGCTGGCCACCGCCGCCCGGATGCTCGAGGACGACCCCGCACTGCGCTCCCGGCTGCAGGTGCACGTCGTCGGGGCGCCGAGCGGGTCGGGCCTGGAGGCGCCGCGGCAGCTCGAGGAGCTCGCCGCCCACCTCGGCGTCGCCGACCTGGTGCGCTTCCTCCCGCCGCAGCCGCCGGACCGGCTGGCCCTGCACTACCGCGCCGCCGACGTCGCCGTCGTCCCCAGCCACAACGAGTCCTTCGGCCTGGTCGCGCTCGAGGCCCAGGCCTGCGGCACCCCGGTGGTCGCCGCCTCGGTCGGCGGCCTGCGGACGGCGGTCCGCGACGGGGTGTCCGGCGTCCTGGTCGACGGACGGGACCCGGGCGCCTACGCGGCGGCGGTCCGCGCGGTCCTCGCGCGCCGGCAGCTGATGGGCGCCGGCGCGCGCCGGCACGCCGCGGCGTTCTCCTGGGACCGCACCGCCGACGCGCTGGTGGCCGCCTACTCCTCGGCCGCCGCGGAGATGGCCGCCGCCGCCCGGCGCAGCCGCGCGCTCGGCTCGCTGCGGCCGGTGGCCGGGACGCAGGTGGCCTGGTGAACGAGGTGGCCTGGTGAACGAGGTGGCCCGGTGAACGAGGTGGCGCGGTGAGCGAGGTGGCCCGGTGAGCGAGGGGATCGGGGAGGCGCCCACCACCCGCGCCGACGTCGTCGCCGCCCTGGACGCGGTCATCGACCGCACCCTGCGCGAGGCCGACCTGGTGCACGAGCACCCGGCGCCGGGCCGCTGGCTGGTCGACCTCCCGGGCACCAAGAAGCTCAAGACGGTCTGCGGGCTCATCGTGGGCGAGCACGCGCTGCGGATCGAGGCGTTCGTCTGCCGCCAGCCCGACGAGAACCGCGAGCAGCTGTGGACCTACCTGCTGCAGCACAACGCGCGCATGTACGGCGTCGCCTACTCGATCGACCGGGTCGGCGACGTCTACCTCACCGGCCGCGTCCCGCACGCCGCCGTGACCCCGGAGGAGCTCGACCGGCTGCTCGGCGCGGTCCTCAGCTACGCCGACGACCACTTCAACACCATGCTCGAGATCGGCTTCGGCACCTCGATCCGCCGGGAGTGGGAGTGGCGGGTCAAGCGCGGCGAGTCGCTGCGCAACCTGGAGGCCTTCGCCGCCTTCGCCCAGCAGGGCCGGACCGGGCGCCCGGCCGACGGCGGGGGAGCGTCCACCGCGGACGGCGGGGGATGACCACCACCGGGCGGCCCGCGGCGGCGCCGGCCGTCGAGGAGCGCCCCGGCTACGCCCGGCGGTGGTGGGTGCTGGCCACGATGACCGTCTGCCTGCTCGTGGTGATCACCGGCAACACCACGCTCAACGTCGCCATCCCGACGCTGCAGCGGGAGCTCGGCGCCACCCAGGGCGAGCTGCAGTGGGCCGTCGACGCCTACATCGTGGTCTTCGCCGGGCTGCTGTTCTCCTGGGGCGTCATCGGCGACCGGATCGGCCGCCGCCGGGTGCTGCTGATCGGGCTGGCCGTCTTCGCCGGCGGCTCGGTGCTGGCCGCCTTCTCCGACAGCCCGCTGGAGCTCATCGCCTGGCGGGCGGTCATGGGCGTCGGCGGGGCCGCGGTGCAGCCGACGACGCTCGCCGTCATCACCAACGTCTTCCCGCCGGGCGAGCGCGGCCGCGCCATCGGCATCTGGGCGGCCACCGCCGGGCTCGCCGTCGCCGGCGGCCCGCTGGCCAGCGGTCTGGTGCTGACGCACTTCTGGTGGGGCGCGATCTTCCTCATCGGCGTGCCGGTCGCCCTGGTCGGCGTCCTCGGCACGCTCGCGTTCGTGCCCGAGTCGCGGGACCCCGACCCCGGCCGGCTCGACGTCCCGGGCGTGCTGCTGTCGATCGCCGCGCTGGCCGGGCTGGTCTACGGGATCATCCACGGCGGCTCGGGCGTGGGCTGGGGGACGCCGGGGGTGCTCGTCCCGCTGGTCGGCGGCGCGCTGCTCATGGTGCTGTTCGTCTGGCTGCAGCGGCGCTCCGCGCACCCGGCCCTCGACGTCTCGCTGTTCCGCAACCCGGCGTTCTCCGCGGCCGCCGCCGCGCTCGGCCTGAACTTCTTCGCCCTGATGGGCGCCACGTTCTACCTCGTCTACTACCTGCAGGGCGCCCGCGGCTACGACCCGCTGCAGTCCGGCGCGGCGCTCATCCCGGTGGCGCTGGGCATGGCGGTGATGGCCCCGCGCAGCTCCCGGCTGGCCGAGCGGTTCGGCGCCAAGGCCGTCTGCGCGGCCGGCTTCGGGCTCATCACGCTGTCGTTCCTGGGCTTCCAGCTGCTCGACCAGGCCGCGCCGCTGTGGCTGCTGCTCACCACGCTGACCGTGCAGGGGCTGGGCATGGGCGCGGTGATGGCCCCGGCCACCGAGTCGATCATGTCGGTGGTGCCGCGGGAGAAGGCCGGCGCGGGCGCGGCGGTGAACAACACCGTCCGCCAGGTGGGCGGGGCGCTCGGCGTCGCGATCCTCGGCTCGGTGCTCGCGACCGCGTACGCGGCCAACGTCCGCGGCGCCGTCGACGTGCTGCCGGCCGGGCTGCGCGACGAGGCGAGCACCTCGATCGCGGCGACCCTCGAGGCGGCCGGGGCGACGGCGGACGAGGCGCGGGCCGCCGGGGACACCGAGCTCGCCGCGGCCGCCGACGCGCTCGCCGACACCGCCCGTGACGCCTTCGTCGCGGCGATGCACCTGACCGCCGTCGGGACCGCGGCGGCCGCGGCGGTCGCCGCCGTCGTCGTCCTGGTGTGGCTGCCCGGGCGGCGCGAGACGGGCACACGGGCCACCTGACGGGCCTAGCGTGGGTGCGTGCAGGAGCCGCCCGCCGCGCAGGAACGGCTGGGCCGCGCGCTGATCGGGGTGGTCGCCGCGTCCGGCCTGGTCTACCCGCTGCTGCTGTGCGCGGTGCAGCTGGTGCTGGCGCAGCTGTTCGTCGTCGACGTCGCCGCCACCGCGCTGTGGCTGGCGGTCGCGCTGACCTGCAGCGTGGCGCTGGTCGCCGCCGTGCGCTGGGGGGCCGCCCGCCGGGTGCGGAGCCCCTGGCTGCTGCTCGGGCTGGTCCCGCCGGTGCTGTACGAGGCGTGGGTGCTCTGGCCGCTGCTGGCAGGATGACCGGTGTGACGACGTCTGCGGAGAACGCACCCGGCACCCTGGTCCTGCTCCGCCACGGCGAGAGCGAGTGGAACAAGGCCAACCTGTTCACCGGCTGGGTGGACGTCGAGCTGTCGGAGAAGGGCCGGGCCGAGGCCACCCGCGGCGGGCAGCTGCTGGCCGAGCACGGCCTGCTGCCCGACGTGCTGCACACCTCGCTGCTGCGGCGGGCGATCACCACCGCGGAGCTGGCGCTGGCCGCCGCCGACCGGCAGTGGATCCCGGTGTGCCGCTCGTGGCGCCTCAACGAGCGGCACTACGGCGCGCTGCAGGGCAAGGACAAGGCGGCCACCCTCGCCGAGTACGGCGAGGAGCAGTTCATGACCTGGCGGCGCTCCTACAGCACCCCGCCGCCGCCGATCGAGGCCGGCAGCGAGTTCTCGCAGGACGCCGACCCGCGCTACGCCTTCCTGCCGCCGGAGGTGCGCCCGGCCACCGAGTGCCTGGCCGACGTCGTGGTCCGGATGCTCCCGTACTGGTACGACGCGATCGTGCCGGACCTGCGCAGCGGCGCCACCGTGCTGGTGGCCGCGCACGGCAACAGCCTGCGGGCGCTGGTCAAGCACCTCGACGGCATGGGCGAGGACGAGGTGGTGGGGCTGAACATCCCCACCGGCGTCCCGCTGCGCTACGACCTCGACGCCGACCTGCGGCCGGTCAAGCCGGGCGGGGAGTACCTCGACCCCGAGGCCGCCGCGGCCGCGATCGAGGCGGTCAAGAACCAGGGCAAGAAGTAGCCCCGACGCACGAGGGCCCCCACCGCAGGCTGCGGTGGGGGCCCTCGTGCGTCGGGCGGTCAGACCGCCTGCATGTCCCGCTCGCCGGTGACGAGGAAGACCACGCGGCGGGCGACGCTCACGGCGTGGTCGGCGAACCGCTCGTAGTAGCGGCCGAGCAGGGTGATGTCGATGGCCGACTCCATGCCGTGCGTCCAGCCGGGGCTGAGCAGCTCGGTGAACAGCTGGCGGTGCAGCTGGTCCATGAGGTCGTCGTCCTTCTCCAGCCGCGCGGCGCCCTCGACGTCGAGCTTGGCGATGACGGCGCCGACCTGGGTGACCAGGCTCTGCGCGACGTGGCCGGCCTCGAGGAAGATCGGCCGCACCTCGGCGGGGACGGCGGACTCCGGGAAGCGCATCCGGGCGAGCTTGGCCACGTGGACGGCGAGGTCGCCCATGCGCTCGAGGTCCCCGACGATGCGCATCGCGGTGGTGACCGTGCGCAGGTCGGTGGCGACCGGCTGCTGGCGGGCCAGCAGGGTGAAGCAGCGCTCCTCGATGCTCTCGCGCATCGCGTCGATGTGCTCGTCGCCGGCGATGACCAGGTCGGCGAGGGCGACGTCGGCGTCGAGCAGCGCAGTCGTGGCCTTGTTCATCGCCGAACCGACCGAGTTGGCCATCTCCACCAGGCAGTGGTTGATGTCCTCGAGCTCTTCGCGGTAGTGCTCGCGCACGGGTCCTCCTCGTCGGCCGGCCGTCCACCGGGTGCCGCCGTCCGGACACCATCTGCTCGGTGCGCCGTCCTGACGGTTCGAGGGTAGGCGGTGAGGAGACGCCGGACGGGCCCGATCGGTGAACGAGGGGGCACTCCAGCGTGAACAGTCGCCCTACCCGGTTGCGCCACCACTCACACGGGGGATGACCGGGTCCGGCTGCGGCCTAGCATCGGCCCCGTGAGCACGCTGGTCGCCCTCGTGGCCGGCTTCGCCGTCGGCGCCGTCGTGGCGGCCGTCGTCGTGCTGCTCGTCCGCCGGACCGCCGACGGGCCTGAGCGCCCCGGCGACGACGACGCGCGGAACGCGCCCTCCGAGGCGCTGCTCGCCCGCCGGCTGCTCGACCTGATGGACCCCGCGGTCCTCCTGCTCGACAAGGACGACGCCGTCGTCGTGGCCAACCCGACCGCGCGCGGGCTCGGCATCGTCCGCGAGCGCCGGCTCGTCGTCCCCGCGCTGCAGGACCTCGTGAGGCAGGTCCGCCGCCGCGGGCACCGGCGCTCGGACGTCACCCTCCCCGGCGAGGTCGTCGGCGGCGGCACGCGGCTGGTCGGGGCGCACGGCGTCCGGTTGGACACCCCGCCCGGCGAGGTCGCCCCCTCGGCCGTCCCCGGCCCCGTGGCGCTGGTCCTCCAGGACGTGACCGAGGCCCGCCGGGTCGAGGCGGTCCGGCGCGACTTCGTCGCCAACGTCGGGCACGAGCTCAAGACGCCGGTCGGTGCGCTGGGCCTGCTCGCCGAGGCCGTGCAGGGCGCCGCCGACGACCCGGAGACCGTCCAGCGCTTCGCCGCGCGGATGGCGCACGAGGCCGACCGGCTGGCCCGGCTCGTGCGGGAGCTCATCGACCTGTCCCGCCTACAGGGCGCCGAGCCGCTGCCCGAGCTCGTGCCCGTCGACGTCGACAGGGTGCTGGCCGAGGCCGTCGACCGCACCGGCCTGGCCGCGGCGGCCAAGGGCATCACGATCGCCGTCGGCGGGGCCCACGGCCTGGTCGTGCGGGGTGTGGAGGCCCAGCTGACGACGGCGGTCACCAACCTGCTGGCCAACGCGGTGGCCTACAGCCCCGAGAACACGAAGACCGCCGTCGGGGCGCGGGCGCGCGGCGGGTTCGCCGAGATCGCCGTCACCGACAGCGGCATCGGCATCCCGCGGGCGGACCGGGAGCGGGTCTTCGAGCGCTTCTACCGCGTCGACCAGTCGCGGGCCAGCAGCACCGGCGGCACCGGCCTGGGCCTGGCGATCGTCAAGCACGTGGCCAGCAACCACGGCGGCTCGGTCAGCGTGTGGAGCGAGGAGGGCCTCGGCTCCACCTTCACGCTGCGCATCCCCCTGGCGGTCGAGGACCGCCGCGAAGCTCCCGGTACGGCCGCCGGTGCCGCGCCGGTCCTCCAGGAAGGACGGTCATGACCCGAGTGCTCGTGGTGGAGGACGAGGAGTCCTTCTCCGACGCGCTGTCGTACATGCTCGGGCGGGAGGGGTTCGAGGCGGTCGTCGCCGCCACCGGCCCCGACGCCCTGGCCGAGTTCGACCGCGCGGGCGCCGACGTCGTCCTGCTCGACCTCATGCTCCCCGGCCTGCCGGGCACCGAGGTGTGCCGGGCACTGCGTTCCCGCAGCAACGTCCCGATCATCATGCTCACGGCCAAGGACTCCGAGGTCGACAAGGTCGTGGGCCTGGAGCTCGGCGCCGACGACTACGTCACCAAGCCGTACTCGGCGCGCGAGCTGGTCGCCCGGATCCGGGCGGTGCTGCGCCGCCGCGGCGACGTCGAGGCCCCTGCCGACGGCGCGCTGGAGGCCGGCCCGGTGCGGATGGACGTCGAGCGGCACGTCGTCGCCGTCGACGGCGAGCCGGTGGCCCTGCCGCTCAAGGAGTTCGACCTGCTCGAGCTGCTGCTGCGCAACGCCGGCCGGGTGCTGACCCGCGGCCAGCTCATCGACCGCGTCTGGGGCTCGGACTACGTGGGCGACACCAAGACCCTCGACGTCCACGTCAAGCGGCTGCGCGCCAAGATCGAGCCCGATCCCGCCAACCCCAAGCACCTGGTGACGGTGCGGGGCCTGGGCTACAAGTTCGAGCAGTAGCCGGAGGGCCGGCACCTCACCGGGCCGGGACCAGCCGGGGTCACTGACCCCGGCCGGTCTCCTCCTGGAGCTCGTCGATCTTCCGGGACGCGTCGGCCTTGGTGATGTCCTCCGGCACGTCCTCGCCGGCCTGGCGGGCCAGCGTGTGCAGGTAGCTCTTCTGCGCCCCGGTGGCGGGCTCGTCGCCGGTCACCCAGTCCGACGGGTCCTTCTCGGCGGTCGGGTCCCCGGCCTGGCCGGTGTTCGCGTTCGATTCGCTCATGTGTTCGATGCTAGGCGTGGGTGAGCTCCGCCGCAGGCCGAGCGGCCTCTCCGGCCCCGGAGGCCCGCGCGGCCTCCCAGCGCCGGCCGGTGCGGTAGACGTGCACGCTCCCGCAGGCGGGGCACTCGACCGCCATCGCGATGTGGGTCGGGTGGTTGGCGACCGACCGGATGCGCCGTTCGGCGACCAGCTCGTCGGTCCGGGTCACGGGGCAGGTGATCAGCAACATGGGACGAGCGTGCTCCGCAGCCGCACCCGGGACGAGTGGCAGGGGTGACATGGATCGCGTCTTTCCTGCCATGATGTCGGTGTGACCGGATCCGACCGCCCGCTCGTCGTCAGCCTGCTCGCCGGCGACGGCGTCCTGGGCGCCTTCGGCCTCGGCGTCGCCGCCGAGGTCTTCGGCTACGACTACCGCCGCTTCGGCATGCCCCGCTTCGACTTCGCGATCGTCACCGACCGGCCGGGGATGGTGCGGACCGACACCGGGCTGACCCTCTACGTCGAGCACGGCCTCGAGCGGCTGGCCGTCTCCGACGTCGTCCTGGTCACCGCCTGGGAGAAGCTCTCCGCGCCCGTGCCGCCGGAGGTCATCGACGCGCTGCGCGCCGTGCACGCCCGCGGCGGCCAGATCATCAGCCACTGCACGGGCGCGTTCGTCGTCGCGGCGGCCGGGCTGCTCGACGGCAAGCGGGCCACCACCCACTGGCGCTACGCCGGGGAGTTGGCCGCCCGCTACCCGCAGGTCGACGTCGACCCGCGGGTCCTCTACGTCGACGAGGGCACCCTCATCACCGGCGCCGGCACCGCCAGCGGCGTCGACGCGTTGCTGCACTTCATCCGCCGCGAGTGGGGTGCCGCGGCGGCCAACGCCCTGGCCCGCGAGATGGTCGTGCCGCCGCACCGCGACGGCGGCCAGGCCCAGTACATCGACGAGCCGGTCGCCCGCTGCGAGGACGACCTGCTCGGCCTCGTCCTGGACTGGGCCCGCGCGCACCTGGCCGAGGACATCAGCGTCGAGGTGCTCGCCCGCCGCGCGCTGATGAGCCCGCGCAGCTTCGCCCGCCGCTTCAAGGCCACCACCGGGACGACGCCGCACGCGTGGCTGCTCGGTCAGCGGCTCGCCGCCGCGGAGACGCTGCTCGAGGAGAGCGACGCGCCGGTGGAGGAGATCGCCCGGCTGGTCGGCTTCGGCACCGCCGCCGGGTTCCGCGAGCAGTTCAGCCGCCGCCGCGGCGTCTCGCCGCGCGCGTACCGGCAGACCTTCCGCACCGGCGGCGCCCGGGTCGAGCTCGTCCCGGCGGGCGAGGACCCCGCCGCCTAGGGGACCCCGCCGCCCAGGAGACCCCGCCGCCCAGGAGACCCGGCTGCGTCAGCCCAGGGGGACGGGGCGCGCGACGCCGACCAGGGAGTCCAGCCGGCCGGCGTTGCTCGGGGCGAGCGGGCTGCGGACCACCTGCGTCAGCGCGAACCCGGCCCGCGCCAGCAGCATCGCGTGCGTGCGCGGGGTGAAGTGCCAGATGTGCTCGGCCGGCTTCAGCGTCCACCAGCGGGTGCCGAGCAGCCGCGCCGGCAGCGACGAGACGTACGGCGTGGAGAACAGCACGACGCCGTCGTCGGCCACCAGGGAGCGGGCGGTGCGCCAGAAGTCGAGCGGGTCGGGCACGTGCTCGACGGTGTCCCACGCGCAGACGACGTCGAAGCCCGGCTCCAGCGGCGCCTCGGCGAGCTGGCCGCAGAACACGTCGAGCCCCAGCACCTCGGTGGCGTGCTTCGCGCCGGTGCGGGACAGCTCCACCCCGCTGGTCTGCCAGCCGGCCCGGCGCGCCGCGTCGAGGAACAGGCCGTAGCCGGCGCCGACCTCGAGCAGCCGGCCGCCGGCGGCGCGGCCCCGGACCCGGTCGAGCAGCGCGAGCCGCCCGGCGGTCCAGGTGCGCTGCAGCAGCATCGCGGGGTCGAACCGGCGGGGCTCCTGCGCCGCCCCGTCGACGGCGCTGCCGTACACGCCGCCCTCGAAGTAGCCGACGTCGTCGTAGAGCCGCTGCAGCGCCTCCGGCCGCAGCCGGGGGCTGATGAACACCAGGCCGCAGGACGGGCAGCGGACGACGCCGAACGGGGAGAGGTCGTGCACGAGCCGGCCGGGCACGCCGCACAGGCAGCACCCGACCGCCTCGGTGTCCTCGGGGGTCCAGGTCACCGGGCCGGGGCTCACCGGGGGGCTCACGCCGGTCAGCCTACGGAGCCTCCGGCGATCCCCCCGGTACCGGTCCGCGCCGCGCCGACCGGCGGGTCGGTCGCCCCGGAGGCGCCGTCGGCGCGCTCGCCGAGCTCGGGGTAGCGCTGGGTGACCAGCGCGGTGATCCTCCGCCGCACCGCCGTCGAGACCAGACCGTCACCGTCCGGGCCGCCGTCGGTGCCCAGCAGCTCGCCGGGCACGACGACGTAGCGGTCGGGCGCGGCGTCGGCCTGGGCGAGGAACGCCGCGCGCACCGCGTCGGCGTCGGCGTCCGCGGGACCGGCGGTGACGGGGGAGTCGACGACCACGGTGAGGTCGGGCAGCAGGCCGCGGGTGGCCCACAGCGAGGTGCGGAAGATGCGGTCGGCGTCCAGGCCCTGCCCGGCGCCGTGGAAGGCGATCGAGGTGTCCACGTAGTGGTTGCACACGACGACCTCGCGCCGCTGCAGCGCCGGCCGGATGACGGTGGCCACGTGCTCGGCGCGGTCGGCGGCGGCCAGCAGCGCCGCGGTGTAGGCGGCCACCGGGTGGCCCTCGCCGTCGGTCGCGCCGGCCTTCTCGGGCGCCGGCGGGTAGAGCAGCGTGCGGACCTGCCGGCCCAGCGCCGTGTCGCTCGGCTCGTGCGTGGCCACCACCGGGCGGCCGCAGTCGCGCAGCACCTGGGCGAGCTCGGCGGTGTAGCGGCGGGTGAGGTCGCGGTCGGCGCCCTCGACGACGACGAACAGGCCGGTGCCGCTGGCCGAGGCCGACAGGATGTCCGAGCTGCCCCACAGCAGCCGGAACACGTCGCGCGGGCGGGTGCCCGGCCGGCCGCGGGGGACGACCTGGCGGACGGCGTAGGCGCTGACCAGCAGCGCGAGGACGCCGCCGATTAGCAGCGTGAGACCGGGCCCGGTGAGGCTGAGCATCAGCTCGCCGACGCGCAGGTCGTGGTTGCCGAGCAGGCCGGCCAGGCCCGGGCCGACGGCGACCGACAGCAGCAGGACGATGCGCACCGAGGACACGACGAAGGCGAACACCCGGCCGCGCAGCCGGTCCTCGACCTCGAAGCCGATGAGCGTGTAGCCGATGATCCAGGAGATCCCCGCGAACAGGCCGACGAGGAACGCCGCCATGGTGGCGAGGACGAAGTCCTGCAGCAGGGACATCGCCAGCAGCGCGATGCCGGCCAGGCCGATGGAGCGGGCGAACAGGCTGCGCCGCGGGATCGTGGGCAGGATCCGCGGCCCGACCAGCATGCCGAGGGCCAGGCCGGTGAAGACGATGCCGAACACCACGCCGTACCCGGCGGCACCGGCGTCGAGGGTGGCGATGTAGAGCTGCGCCACGCCGATGATCAGCCCGCCCGCCCCGAACGCGCCGATGACGCCGACGTACAGCGCGCGCATCAGCGGCTGCCCGCGCAGGAAGGAGACGCCCTCGACGACGAGGGAGAACACGTTCGACGACGACTGCCGGTCGACGGGCGTCCGCGGGATGAGCCGCCGGGACAGGAACACCGTGGTGGCCGAGAGCGCGAAGCTCGCCGAGTTGAACACCAGGGCGACGACGATCGCCGTCCGCGCGTCCGCGGCCCCGCCGCTGCCGGGGAACACCCGCGCGGCCGTGGACAGCAGGGCGAACAGCAGCGACGCGACCGGCACCGCGCCGTAGACGCTGAACAGCGACACCTGGTTGGCCACGGCCAGCCGCTCGCGCGGCACGATCGCCACCCAGATCGCCTGCTTGGCCGGGTTGGTGAACAGCCCGACCGCCTCGACGAGGAACTGCGCGACGTAGAGCCAGGTCAGCTCGTAGCTGAAGGCGATCGACAGGTACAGCGAGCAGGCCAGCAGGTCCCCGACGACGACGGTGGTGCGCCGGTCGAGCCGGTCGGCCAGCGCGCCGGCGATCGGGCCGAGGAGCAGGTCGGGCAGCAGCCGGGTGAGGATGACGCCGGAGATCGCCGCGCCCTGGACGCCGAGCGACTGGTCGCGGGTGAGCTGCTGGGCCATCGCCGTGGTGGCCAGCAGGCCCAGCCAGTCGCCGAGGCTGGAGACGGTGATCGCCGCCCACATGCGGCGGAACACCGGGATGCGCAGGAGGACGAGCAGCGCGTTCTCCTGCGCCCGCCCACTGGCCGACGACCCCGCCGGGCGCGCGCGGGGGCCCGCCGCCTGTCCGTCGCTCACAGTCCTCGCCGTCCGGTCGTCGCGGGTCGTCCCCAGCAGGGTAGTGGCGGGCGGTGCCGATCCGGCCTCCGCCGCACCTCGGACGGGGGAGTGACGCTCAGCCGCCGGGCCGCAGCCGCGGCAGCGGGAGGGGCACCGGCGCCGGGCTGGCCGGGTGCGGGGCGATGAGACCGAGGTCCAGCCGGGCCTCGGTGAGCCGGCGCAGCTCGGTGTAGGCCGCCGGGCCGAGCAGGGCGGTGAGCTCGGCGGCGTAGGTGACCACCAGCGGCTCGGGGGAGACGTGCGCGGCCGGCGAGCCGGTGCACCACCAGTGCAGGTCGGCGCCGCCCGGGCCCCAGCCGCGGCGGTCGAACTCGCCGATCGTGCTCACCAGCACCGTCGTCCCGTCGGGCCGCTCGACCTCCTCCTGCTCGCGGCGCACCGGCAGCTGCCAGCACACGTCGGGCTTGGTGAGCAGCGGGTGCAGCTCCTCGCGCAGCGCCATCCGGTGCAGCGCGCAGCCGGTGCCGCCCGGGAAGCCGGGGCGGTTGAGGAAGACGCAGGCGCCGTCGACCAGCCGGGTGCGCAGCGAGCGGACGCCGCCCTCCTCGGGGGCCACGTCGTCCGCGCTGTCCTCCTCGGTCCAGGCGCCGCGGCCGAGCGGCGCGAGCTGCCAGTCCTCGTCGGTGAGGTCGGCGACGGCGGCGGTCACCCGGGCGAGGTCGTCCTCGTCGCTGAAGAACGCGCCGTGGCTGCAGCAGCCGTCGTCGGCCCGGCCCTCGACGACGCCGGCGCAGCCGCGGCCGAACACGCAGGTCCAGGCGGAGGACAGCCAGGTCAGGTCGGCGCGGACGACGTGCCGCGGGTCGGCCGGGTCCGGGAACTCGATCCACTCGCGGGCGAAGTCCGGGTCGACCTCCGGCGGTACGTCCTGCACCGGTCCAGCCTAGGGACGGCCCGCCCGGCAGACTGACCGCATGCGGCTCGGGGTGCTGGACGTCGGCTCGAACACCGTCCACCTGCTCGTGGTGGACGCCCACCGCGGCGGCCACCCCACCCCGACGTACGACGACCGCGCGGTCCTGCGCCTGGCCGAGCACGTCGGCAAGGACGACGTCCTCTCCAAGACCGGGGAGAAGGCGCTGGTCGCCGCCGTGCGCAAGGCCTGCCGGCGGGCCGAGGAGCAGGGCTGCGACGAGGTCCTCGCGCTGGTCACCTCGGCCATCCGCGAGGCGGTCAACGGCATGGAGGTGCTGGACCGCGTCCGCGCGCAGACCGGCGTCGAGCTGCAGGTGACCAGCGGCGAGGAGGAGGCCCGGCTCACCTTCCTCGCCGTCCGCCGCTGGTACGGCTGGAGCGCGGGCCGGCTGCTGGTCCTCGACATCGGCGGCGGCTCGCTCGAGCTGGCCAGCGGCGTCGACGAGGACCCCGACGTCGCGCTGTCGGTGCCGCTGGGCGCCGGCCGGATGACCCGCCGCTTCCTGCAGGACGCCGCCGAGGGCGGCCGGCCCGACCTCGCGGCCCTGGAGGCGCTCGGCGAGCACGCGGCCGACGTGCTCAAGCCGGCGGCGAAGAAGCTGCGCGGCGCCGGCGCGCCGGACCTGGTGGCGGCGACGAGCAAGACCTTCCGCACGCTGGCACGGCTGACCGGCGCGGCGCCCTACTCGGCCGGCCTGCGGGTGCCCCGCGAGCTCACCCTCGACGGCCTCGGCCAGCTGATCGGCTTCGTGTCCCGCATCGAGGCGCGCAGCCTGGCCGAGCTGCGCGGCGTGTCACCCGACCGCGCCCACCAGGTGCCGGCCGGTGCCGTGGTGGCGCAGGCGGCCATGCAGGCGCTGGAACTACCCTCCGTCAAGATCTGTCCGTGGGCGCTGCGCGAGGGCGTCATCCTGCGGCGACTGGACTCCTTGGGAGGCGCGTGATGGCACAGCCCCGCAGGGACCCCGACCCCGGGCGCGGTCCGGAGACCGGCGGCCGGCCGCTGGCCGACATCCTGCGCGAGGCGGGCATCGAGGCCCCGCGCAGCGTGCGCCGGCGCCGCGGCGACACCGGCGACATCCCGATCAAGCAGCGCCGCCGCGACCCCGACACCGAGGACGCGCCCAACCCCGGCCGCCGCGCCGGCGACACCGGCCGGGTCTCCGAGACCGGCCGGCTGTCCCGCGACACGGGTCCGGTCGCCGACACCGGCCGCCAGGCCCGGGACCGGGCCGTGGAGAAGACGGCCGCCAGGGTCGAGAAGGTGGGCCGGGCCGAGAAGGCCGCGGCGAAGGCCGCCGAGAAGGCCGCCGAGAAGGCCAGGCGGACCCGGGACACCGGTCGCGTCGCGGGGGCGCCGGCCGAGGGCGGGCGCGGTCCGGCCGAGCCGTCGACCGCGGCCATCCCGGGCATCCGGCCCTCCCGCAAGCCGGGTGTCCCCGGCGCCGCGGCGGCGGAGCCCGCCCCGGCCACCGGGCCGATCCCGCTCACCCGCGCCGGGGAGACCGAGGTCCTCGACGAGCCGCTGGGCGCCAAGGAGGGCGCGCTGGCCTGGCTGCGCTTCGCCGGCGAGCTGGTCCTGGCGCTGGCCGCCGGCGTCGGCATCTACTTCCTGGCCACCGTCGTCTGGGAGCAGGTGCCGCAGGTCGCGGTGGTCCTCGCCCCGCTCGCGGTGACCGGCCTGGTCGCCGGTGTGGGCGCCTGGCGGCAGCGCACCGGCCGCGAGCCCACGGGGCTGCGGCTGGTCGCCGTCCTCGTGTTCGCCGGGACGCTGCTCACCATCGCCCCGGCCGCCGGGCTGCTCGCCGGCACCTGAGGTGCCGCCGGGCAGCCCGGCCGCACCTCACTCGTCCTCGTCGTCCTCCTCGGCGCCGGCCTGGCCGAACTGCTCGACGATCGCTGCGGCGAACGCGTCGAGGTCGTCGGGCTTGCGGCTGGTGACCAGGTTGCCGTCGACGACGACCTCCTCGTCGACCCACTTCGCGCCCGCGTTGCGCAGGTCGGTCTGCAGCGACGGCCACGACGTCATCCGCCGGCCCCGGACGACGTCGGCCTCCGCCAGCACCCACGGCGCGTGGCAGATGGCCGCGACCGGCTTGTCCGCGTCGAAGAACGCCTTCACGAACGCGACGGCGTCGGCGTCGGCCCGGACGAAGTCGCCGTTGATGACGCCGCCGGGCAGGACCAGCGCGGCGTAGTCCTCGGGGTCGGCCGAGGCGACGGTCGTGTCCACCTTCTTGGTGTCGCCCTTGTCGATGTGCTGGTACATCGTGATGCTGCCGCCGTCCAGCGACACCAGCTCCGGCTCGGCCCCGGCGTCCTCCAGCGCCTGCCACGGCCGTTCGAGCTCGACCTGCTCGACGCCGTCGGTCGCGAGCACGGCCACCTTCATCCCGTCCAGTTCTCCTGCCATGCGGGCGCGGCTACCCGGCACCGGGAGACGGCACACCCGCGCGCACTACCGTCCGACGCGGGGTCGATGCGGCGTCCGGCGCACACCGAGAGCTGGGAGAACGGGATGGCACAGCGGCAGGGCCTGGCGGTCTACGGCGGCGGGAAGATGGGCGAGGCGCTGCTGGCCGGGCTGGTGAAGAGGCAGGGCCCGGACGGCGTCGTCGTCTGCGAGCGGCACCCGGAGCGGGGCCGGGAGCTCGCCACCCACTACGGGATCGACGTCGTCGGGATCGAGGAGGCGGCCGCCCGCGCGCGGGTGCTGCTCCTGGCGGTCAAGCCGCAGGACCTGCCGGCGCTGCTGGAGCGGCTGGCGCCGTCGGTGGACGCCGGGCACCTGGTGGTCAGCATCGCCGCCGGGATCTCCACCGCCACGATCGAGGCGGCGCTGCCGGCCGGCGTGCCGGTGGTGCGGGTCATGCCGAACACCCCGGCGCTGGTCGACGAGGGCATGAGCGTGCTGTCGGCCGGGGCCTCGGCGGGCGAGGCCGAGCTGGACGAGGCCGAGGCGCTGCTGTCCACCGTCGGCCGGGTGGCGCGGGTGCCCGAGTACCAGCAGGACGCGGTGACGGCGCTGTCCGGCAGCGGGCCCGCCTACTTCTTCTACCTCGTCGAGGCGATGGTCGACGCCGGGGTGCTGCTCGGCCTGCCGCGGGCGCTGACCACCGAGCTGGTGGTGCAGACGGCGCTGGGGTCAGCGGTGATGCTGCGCGAGTCGGGGGAGCACCCGGCGCAGCTGCGGGACGCGGTGAGCAGCCCCGGCGGCACGACCATCGCCGGCATCCGGGAGCTGGAGCGGCACTCGGTGCGCTCGGCGCTCATCGCGGCCATCGAGGCGGCCGCCCGGCGCTCGGTGGAGCTCGGCCGGACCGACGGGAGCCGGTGACGGTAACCCGGTCGTGACCGGTGTGGGGGGACGCTACGTGATCGTGTCGACACGTCCACGTGGAGACGCGCCGACACGGCTGTGAAGCGAGTTGCATAGGTGTAGTTCTGACAGGGACGGACCGTTCCCCGTGTTCGTTTCTTCCATCGCTTCTGTCACGCGGGTCCCCCTACTCTCTGTGTCAGCACGTGCGTGTCCCGTAGTCGGTGGGGAAGCCGACGCCCGACGCGTGCTAGGTCCGGAGAGCTGATCATGACCATGCCCCAGCGCACCAACGCCGCCTACGTCCGCCCGGCCGTCCCCGGCCCGCGGCCCATGGCCCGCCCGATGCCGGCCGCCGCTGCCGTCGCGCGCCCCGTCGGCCCGGCCCACCCCGCCGCCATGCCCGTCGGCCGCCCGTCCGTCCCGCAGCCGCGCGCCGCGGTCACCTTCCTGACCGTCGCCGAGGTCGCCAGCATGATGCGCGTCTCCAAGATGACCGTGTACCGCCTCGTGCACGCCGGCGAGCTGTCCGCCGTCCGCGTCGGCCGCTCCTTCCGCGTCCCCGAGCGCGCCGTCCAGGACTACCTGCGCGACGCCTACACCGACATCGCCTGAGCGAGGACCTCCCTGCCCCCGCAGGGAGTCAGCGACAGGCGTCCCCACCCGCCATCTCGGGTGAGTTCTGTCCGGCCCGGTTCCCGCGGCAGCGTCGCCGCGGGGGCGCCGGGTAGGCTCGGGCGCCGAGCGACACCCCGGCCCCCGGCCGGAGCCGTCGCACACGAGCTGATCCACACTCGCGTGGCGTCCGGTTCCGAACCAGCGGTCCCCGGCGCGACACGCGGCAACGACGTCGGGAGCAGGACATGGGTTCGGTCATCAAGAAGCGCCGCAAGCGGATGGCGAAGAAGAAGCACCGCAAGCTGCTCAAGAAGACCCGCGTGCAGCGTCGCAACAAGAAGTGAGCTGACGCTCGTGCCGCCTGCCGTCGTCCTCGTCACCGGTGTCAGCCGGTGGCTGGGTGGTGCGCTGGCGGCCGAGCTCGCTCGCGACCCGTCCATCGACCGGGTCATCGGGGTCGACACCGTCCCCCCGTCGGCGGAGCTGCTCCGCCGCCTCGGCCGCACCGAGTTCGTGCGCGCCGACATCCGCAACCCGCTGATCGGCAAGGTCATCGGCACCGCGGCGGTCGACACCGTCGTCCACATGAACATCAGCTCCACGCCCGCCGGTGCCGGCGGGCGGGGGCCGATGAAGGAGCTCAACGTCATCGGGACGATGCAGCTCCTCGCCGCCTGCCAGCGCGCGCCCTCGGTCCGCCGGCTGGTGCTCAAGTCGACCAGTGCCGTCTACGGCGCCTCCCCGCGCGACCCCGCCGTCTTCACCGAGGCGATGCAGGCGCGCCGGGTGCCCTCGGGCGGGTTCGCCAAGGACAGCCTCGACATCGAGGGCTACGTGCGGTCCTTCGCGCGCCGCCGTCCCGACGTCGGGGTCGCCGTCCTGCGGTTCACCAACTTCATCGGCCCGCGCATCGACTCGGTGCTCACCGGGTTCCTGCGCATGCCCGTCGTCCCCACCGCCCTCGGCTACGACGCCCGCGTGCAGCTGCTGCACGAGGACGACGCCCTCGGCGTCCTCACCCGCGCCACGACCGGGGACTTCGCGGGGACGGTGAACGTCGGGGGGGAGGGCACGCTGCTGCTGTCCCAGGCCATCCGCCGGCTGGGCCGGCTGCAGCTGCCGGTGCCCTCGCCGGCGCTGGGCTCCCTCGGCCGGCTCACCCGCCGCTTCGGCTACGTCGACTACTCCCCGGAGCAGATGCGCTTCCTCAACTTCGGCCGGGTCGTGGACACGACCGTGCTGCGCACCGAGTTCGGCTACACCCCCCGCTACACCACCGCCGAGGCGCTGGCCGACTACGCCCGCACCGTGTCGCCGGTGGTCCCGCCCACCCTGGTCGGCGAGGTGACCGACCAGGCCCGCGGGCTGGTCGCGCGGGCCGGGTCGGTCGCCTCCTCCGTGGGGACGACGGTGCAGGGCCGGCTGCGGCCCGCGCCGGCCCCGCCGGGACTGCGGGCGGTGCGCGATGCCTGAGGCCCGCGTCATCCGGCTGCGCCCCGACGACGACGGCCGGCCGCACGTCCCGCCGCCGGCGGACCCGAGCTGGGACGAGCAGGTCGCCGGCGGCCTGGAGTTCCTCCGCCGCCGCCTGACCGGCGAGTACGAGACGGACGAGTTCGGCCTCGACACCGACCTCACCGACCACGTGCTCCTGCCGGTCCTGCGGCCGCTGTTCAACCGGTGGTTCCGCGTCGAGACCCACGGCATCGAGAACGTGCCCACCGACGGCGGGGCGCTGGTGGTGGCGAACCACTCCGGCACGGTGCCGGTCGACGCGCTGATGGCCACCGTCGCGCTGCACGACGACCACCCGGCGCAGCGGCGGTTCCGGCTGCTCGGCGCCGACCTGGTCTTCGACCTGCCCTTCGTCGGGTCCCTGGCCCGCAAGTTCGGCGCCACGCTGGCCTGCAGCGAGGACGCCGAGCGGCTGCTGTGCGCCGACGAGCTGGTCGGCGTCTTCCCCGAGGGGTTCAAGGGGATCGGCAAGCCGTTCCGCGACCGGTACACGCTGCAGCGGTTCGGTCGGGGCGGTTTCGTCACGGCGGCTCTGCGCACCGGCAAGCCGATCGTCCCCTGCGCCATCGTGGGCGCCGAGGAGATCTACCCGATGGTCGGCAACGCGAAGACCCTCGCCCGGCTGCTGGGGCTGCCGTACTTCCCGGTGACGCCGACCTTCCCCGCGCTCGGCCCGCTCGGGCTGGTGCCGCTGCCGTCGAAGTGGCTGATCGCCTTCGGCGAGCCGATCGAGACCGCGCACTACGGCCCGGCCGCCGCCGAGGACCCCATGCTGGTGTTCAACCTGACCGACCAGGTCCGGGAGACCGTCCAGCACTCGATCTACCAGCTGCTCCTGCAGCGCAGGTCCGTCTTCTCCTGACCCGCGACGAGTGCGGGCCCGGAAGGTCCGCCGAGGAGCGGGTCGGAGTCGCGCTGCGGGGTCGGGGACGGCACGTGCCGGCGGGTGCCGACGTGACGCGTCCTGCGAGGTGCCGCGAGGAGTGGGGGCCGGAGGCGCCCGCGACCGAGCGGCAGGAAGGGCTCCACGCGTCGATCGGCGTCGGTGCAGGGGCCCGCGCCGAGCGTGCGAGGGGCCGGGGGCAGCGAGGTCCTCCCGGGCACGCGGCCGCGGTGTCGGCCGGAGGCCGACGGATCAGAAGGGCCAGGCGTTGCGGCGGCGGAGGGCGACCGCGCCACCGACGACGCCGCCGGTGACCGCCGCGGCCGCCACGGTGGGGACGCCGATCCGGGCGGCCTTCCGGCCGGTGCGGAAGTCGCGAACGGTCCAGTCGCGGGAGCGGGCGACCGCGCGCAGCTCGGTGTCGGGGTTCACCGCCACCGCCGTGCCGGTCAGGGTGAGCATCGGCAGGTCGTTGGCCGAGTCGCTGTACGCGGTGCAGCGGCTGAGGTCCAGGCCCTCCCGCTCGGCCAGCGCCCGCACCGCCTCCGCCTTGGCCTCGCCGTGCATGAGCTCGCCGACCAGCCGGCCGGTGTAGCGGCCGTCGACCACCTCGGCGACCGTGCCCAGGGCACCGGTGAGCCCCAGCCGGTGGGCGATGATCCGCGCCAGCTCCACCGGCGTCGCGGTGACCAGCCACACCCGCTGGCCGGCGTCGAGGTGCTGCTGGGCGAGGTTGCGGGTGCCCGACCAGATCCGGTCGGCCATCAGCTCGTCGTAGATCTCCTCGCCGGCGTCGACGATCTCGGCGACCGTGCGGCCGGCGACGAAGGCCAGCGCGGTCTCGCGGATGGTGTGCATGTCGCCGGCGCTCTCGTTGCCCGCGACGCGGAACTTGGCCTGCTGCCACGCGAAGCGCGCGATGTCGCGGGAGGTCAGGTACTTCCGCGAGGCCAGGCCGCGGGCGAACCAGAACAGCGAGGCGCCCATCATCATCGTGTTGTCGACGTCGAAGAACGCGGCGGCGGTGCGGTCGGCCACCACGGCGGGGACCGGCTCGACCTCCGCGGCGGCCGCGGACGCCGCGCCTGCGACGTGCGCGCGGATCTCCTCCTCGGACGGCGCTCCGCCGTCCTGCCTGCGGCGGCCGCGGAACGGCAGACCCGGCACGGGCTCCCTCCCCTGGGGTGATCCCTCCGCCCTGGGGCGGTACCCGACCGACCTTATCGGCCGCCCGCCGGGGCCCCGGACCCGGACCGGGACCTCAGCAGATGATCGGCCAGAGGCAGACCGGCAGCGGGGTGTCCAGGATCGGGGGCGGCGTGGTGGTCGACGGCGCGGACGGCTGACCGCCGCCCCCGGGCAGCGGGAGCGGTGGCAGGGGCAGGCCGCCACCGGGCGAGGGCGGGGCCGTCGTCGGCGCCGTGCCGGTCGGGGTGCTCCCGCCTCCGGAGCCGGTCGGCGCCGCCGGGCCGCTGCCGGGGGACGGCGCGGGAGGCGCGCTCGAGGGCGTCGGGGCCGACGAGGGGGCCGGCGGCGTCGACGGCCCGGTCGGCCGGCCGGGGGCCGGGGTGCCGGGGTCGGCCGGTGCGGGGGCCGTGGTCCCGGAGCCGGCCGGCGGGGACGCCGGGGTGGTGTCACAGGCGGCGGGCAGCGGGCCGAACCGGTCCGCGCCGGAGAGGGCGGGGCCGGTCGGGCAGGCGAGCGCGGTGCGCAGCTCCGCGGCGCGGGTGCCGACCTCGGAGACCACCCCGAGCGAGCGGGTGGCGGCGGTGCCGGCGTCCGCGGGCAGCGCGCCCTGCAGGCCGGCGAGGCCGGAGCCCTGGTCCTCGGCCCAGCCGGTGAGCACCGCCAGGGGAGCGGTGTCGCGGCCGGCGACGGCCTGGGTGAGCACCAGGGCGGCGCCCTCGGTGGTCTGGGCGTCCATGGTGGCGAGGGTGTCGACGACCAGGTCGGCCGGCGGCGTACCCCCGCCGTCCTCGACGAGGTCGCCGAGCTCCTGCAGCCGGGTGGTGGCGAACTCCAGCAGCGTCAGGCCGCGCTCGTCGCCGGCCAGCGCGAGCTGGGTCTGCTCGGTGCCCCGCTTGAGGGCGTAGAGCGGGTCGCCGGGCTCGGCGTCGGTGGACAGCGCGACCAGGGACCCGAGCGTGGTGACCGCCAGCGCCGCGCCGGCGATCCCGGCGGTCAGCCGGGACCGCCACGCCGGGCGGCCGGGTGCCGGCCGGGTGGCGCGCAGCCGGGCCGGGCCGCGGCGCGGTTCCGGCTCCGGCGAGCGGACGGCGGCCATCGCGACCAGCCGGGCGCGGGTGGCCGCGCGGAAGTCGGGAGCGGGCTGGTCGTCGAGGTCCAGGGCGAGCGCGCGGAGCCGGTCCTCGAGGGCCGCCTCCCGCTGCTGCACGGACGCACGGCGGGTCGCTCCCGCGGCGTCGTGCTCGGCGTTCACCTGGGGCCTCCGGTCGGTCGGTCGGTGCTCGGTCGACCGGGGCAACGACGCAGCTCGCGGCCCGTTACGGCGTACCGGCGGGTAACAACGGCGGGTCCCCCGCCCGGGGTCCCGCGCGTCACCGCAGCCCCTCCGGCAGCAGGCCGGCCAGGCGCCGCACCGCCCGGTGCTGCAGCGCCTTGACCGCGCCGTCCTTCTTGCCCATGACCGCGGCGGTCTCCGACACCGACAGCCCCTGGAGGAACCGCAGCGAGATGCACTCCTGCTGCTCGCTGCCCAGCTGGCGGATGCAGGCCAGGAGCTGCTCGTTGGTCAGCCGGGACACGACGGCGTCCTCGGGGCCGTCGGTGGCCTGGTCGGCGTCGCGCATGTCCGCGGTGGTGACCTCCAGCCGGAACCGGCTGCTCTTCACGTGGTCGCGGATGATGTTGCGGGCGATCGTCACGAGCCACGCGCCGACGTCGCGGCCCTGGAACGACAGCGAGTCGATGCGCCGCAGCGCGCGGACGAAGGTCTCGCTGGTGAAGTCCTCGGCCTGGGCGCGGTCGCCCACCCGGTGCAGCACGTACCGGTAGACCAGCGTCACGTAGTGGTCGTAGAGCCGGCCGAACGCCTCGGCGTCGCCGGCCTGCGCCTGCCGGACCAGGTCCCAGACGTCGACCCGGTCGTCGGGCAGGTCCTCCTCGAGCGCGGCGAGCTCCTCGGCGAGCGCGCCCTCGTCCTCCTCGGGCGGCTCCGCGACGGCGTCGGGAGAGCCGGCGTCGGGAGAGGCGGCCTCGGGGTCGCCGACGACGTTCGGCTCCGCCGGTGCGCCGTCAACGCTGGCGCGCGGGTACGGCGTCGGGCGGGGGCGCGGACTGGGCCGCCGCCCCGCCGGGACGGCGGACGACCGCTCGTCCACCGGGCGCGACTGCGGCATGCGGGACGTCGACCTCCTCGTCGGCCCGCCGAGCCGCGACGGCTCGCCCGACGGGGGTCCTCCCGGCTCGGCGGTGTCCCGCTGTCCTGCGGGTCCTCTCACATGGTGACAACATCACTGCGAACCGTCCACGTCGGCCGGCCGTGCGGTACGTCTCGGTACCTCGCCGGGGGGACCGCCGCCGCCCCGCAGGAGGTGCCCCGTGACCGAGACCCCCGTGCGGCTGGAGCTGCTCACCCGGGCCGGCTGCCACCTGTGCGTCACCGCGGCCGAGACGCTCGCGCGGATCGCCGGGGAGGCCGGCGTCGCCACCCGCGAGGTCGACGTCGACGCCGACCCGGAGCTGCAGGCCGAGTACGGCGACCGGGTGCCGGTGGTGCTGCTCGACGGCCGGGAGCACTCCTACTTCACCGTCGACGTCCCCCGGTTGCGCCGGGACCTCGGGATCGGCTGAGCGGGCCACTCGGACGGGTCGGGGAACCCCCGGGCGGGTATGGTGTCGGACACAGCCGCGGGCATCCGCGCTGGCCCGGGGCCCGTGGCCGTCCCCGGGACTTTGTTCCTGCGTTCACAAGCGGTTACCGTGGCTGTCGCCGGGTGGGTGTACCGCCCGGATCCCCGATGTCGTCCGCCCCCGCAGGCTCCCGCCGGCGCCCGGGCGCGACCGCTGTGGAGTAGGCCCGTGATGCAGTCGCGGCCCCGGATCCCGGAGGCCACCGTCGCCCGGCTGGCCGTGTACCTGCGGGTGCTCACCGGACTCGCCGACAGCGGCCGCGGCACCGTCTCCTCCGGCGAGCTGGCCTCGGCGGCCGGCGTCAACCCCGCCGGGCTGCGCAAGGACCTCTCCCACCTCGGCCCGTGCGGCGTGCGCGGGGTCGGTTACGACGTGGCGACCCTGCGCGACCGCATCGCGGCCGTGCTCGGGATGGAGACCGCGCACGCGTGCGTCCTCGTCGGGATCGGGAACCTGGGGTCGGCGCTGGCCGGCTACGGGGGCTTCGGCAACCGGGGCTTCGAGTTCGTCGGCCTGTTCGACGCCTCGCCGGCCCGGGTGGGCCAGCGGATCGGCGACCTGCCGGTCCGGCCGATGGAGGAGCTCGACGAGGTCGTCGCCGCCACGCGGGCGACGATCGGGGTCATCGCGACACCGGCCGAGGTGGCGCAGCGGGTCTGCGACCGGCTGACCAGGGCCGGGGTGAGGAGCATCTTGAACTTCGCGCCGGTGGCGCTCACCGCGCCCGCAGGGGTCGGCGTCCGCCAGGTCGACCTCTCCGTCGAGCTGCAGGTCCTCGCGTTCCTCGACAAGCAGCGGGGCTCCGCCCCGGTCACGGCGCTCGGCACCGGGCTCGCCCCCGCCGGGGGGATGGCATGAGCCTGCTCGCCGTCGGCATCAGCCACCAGACCGCGCCGGTCGCGCTGCTCGAGCAGGTCGCGATGAGCGCGGACGACAAGGTCAAGGCGCTGCACGAGCTGGTCGAGAGCGACCACGTCAGCGAGGCGCTGGTGCTGGCCACCTGCAACCGGGTCGAGGTCTTCGCCGAGGTCGACCGCTTCCACGGCGGCGTCGCCGAGGTCAGCCGGGTGCTGGCCCGCCAGGCCGGCGCCTCCGTCGAGGAGCTCTCGCCCTACGTCACCGTCCACTACGAGGACCAGGCCGTCGCCCACCTGTTCACCGTGGCCGCGGGCCTGGACTCCATGGTGGTCGGCGAGACCCAGGTCCTCGGCCAGCTGCGCGCCGCCTACGCCCTCGCCCAGGACGAGGGCACGGTCGGCCGCTCGCTGCACCCGGTCGCCCAGCACGCGCTGCGCGTGGGCAAGCGGGTGCACTCCGAGACCGGCATCGACCGCGCCGGCGCCAACCTGGTCACCGTCTCCCTCGACCACGCCGAGCAGCGGGTCGGCCCGCTGGCCGGCCGCCCGACGCTGGTCGTCGGTGCCGGGTCGATGGGCGCGCTGGCCGCCACCACGCTGTCCCGCCGCGGCGCGCTGGTCACCGTCGCCAGCCGCTCGCCGGAGTCGGCCGCCCGCCTGGCCGCCGCGGTCGACGGCGGCACCGCCGAGCTCGCCGACCTGCGCGCGGCGGTCGCCGACGCCGACGTCGTGGTCACCTGCACCGGCGCCACCGGCCTGGTGGTCGGCACCGACGTCGTCGCCGGCGCCATGGCCGACCGGGACGGCCGCCCGCTGGCCGTCGTCGACCTGGCCCTGCCGCGCGACGTCGACCCGGGCGTGGCCGCGCTGCCCGGCGTGCACCTGGTCGACCTGGCGCTGCTGCAGGGCGAGCGCTCGGCCGCCGGGGGCGCCGGCCCGGTCGCCGCCGACGACGTCTCCGCCGCGCACGCGCTCATCGAGGCCGAGACCGCGCTGCTGCGCGCGGAGCGGCAGGCCGCCGCCGTCGCCCCGACCGTGTCCGCGCTGCGCAGCCAGGCCGCCGAGGTCGTCGACGCCGAGCTGCTGCGGCTGTCCACCCGGCTGCCCGACCTCGACGCCCGCGCCCGCGGCGAGATCGCCCGCACCGTGCGGCGGGTCGTGGACAAGCTGCTGCACGAGCCGACCGTGCGGGTCAAGGAGCTGGCCGCCATCCCCGGCGGCGTCGACTACGCCGACGCGCTGCGGGCGCTGTTCGGCCTCGGCATCGACACCGAGGTGCCCGAGGACGGCACCCGGCTGGCCGAGGCGGTCACCGTCGACCCCGACGACCTGCGCCCCGGCGGTGTGGCATGACCGCGCCGTCGGCGAGCACCGCCACCCGCACGCTGCGTCTGGGCACCCGCGCCAGCCAGCTCGCCCGCACCCAGTCGCAGACCGTCGCCGACGCGATCACCGCGGCCAGCGGCGTGCCGGTCGAGCTGGTGCACATCAGCACCGAGGGGGACCGGTCGGCCGCGGCCATCGCCCAGCTCGGCGGCACCGGCGTCTTCGTCACCGCGATCCGGCAGGCGCTGCTCGAGGGCACCGTCGACGTCGCGGTGCACAGCTACAAGGACCTGCCCACCGCACCCGAGCCCGGGCTGGTGCTCGCCGCCGTCCCGCCGCGGGAGGACCCCCGCGACGCGCTGGTCGCCCGCGACGGCCTGACCCTCGGCGAGCTGCCGGCCGGCGCCCGCGTCGGCACCGGCGCCCCGCGGCGGGTCGCCCAGCTGCGCGCGCTCGGCCTGGGCCTGGAGGTCGTGCCGATCCGCGGCAACGTCGACACCCGGATGGCGCGCGTCGTGCCGGGCGACCTCGACGCCGTGGTCCTCGCCCGCGCCGGGCTCGCCCGGCTGGGCCGGCTGGCCGCGGTCACCGAGACCCTCGACCCGCTGCAGGTGCTGCCCGCCCCCGCGCAGGGCGCCCTCGCGGTCGAGTGCCGGGCCGACGACGAGCGGACGCTGGAGCTGCTCGCGGCCCTCGACGACCCCGGCACCCGCGCCTGCGTGCTCGCCGAGCGCACCACGCTGGCCGCGCTCGAGGCCGGCTGCAGCGCCCCGGTGGCCGCCTACGCCGAGCTGGCCGAGGGCGAGGACGGCGCCGAGCTGTACCTGCGTGCCTCGGTCACCGCGATCGACGGCAGCGACGGCGTCCGCGGCTCGGTCACCGGGCCGGTCGGCGAGGCCGAGCGGCTGGGCCGCGACCTCGCCGCCGACCTGCTCGACCGCGGCGCCGCGGAGCTCGTGGCGGCCGCCCGGTGACCCCCGTGCGCCGTCCCCCCGCCGGGCAGACCGCCCCGGCACCCCAGACCCCCACCCACGCCCTCCCCAGGGCCCTGACACCAACAAGGACCAGGAGCTCGTGATGACGCGCTTCCGCAAGACCCCCGGCCGCGTCGTCTTCGTCGGCGCCGGCCCCGGTGACCCCGGCATGCTCACCGCCCGGGCCACGGCCGCGATCGCCGAGGCCGCGGTGCTGCACGTCGACCCCGACGTGCCGGCCGCCCTCCTCGACGCCGTGCGCGCGAGCCGCCCCGGCGTCGAGCCGACCGTCGTCAGCGGCGAGCCGGCCGACGTCGCCAAGGGCGCCGTCGCGGCGGCGAAGACCGGCGACGTCGTCGTCCGGCTGGTCGCCGGCGACCCGTTCACCTCCGACGCCGTGGTCAAGGAGGTGCTCGCCGTCGGCCGCACCTCCGTGCCCTTCGACGTCGTCCCCGGCGTCGCCCCCGCCACCGCCGTCCCGGCCTTCGCCGGCGTCGCGCTCGGCGGCACCTCGCTGACCGCCGACCTGCGCGACGGCGCCGTCGACCTGCCCGCGCTGGCCGGCGCCGCGCACGCCCTCGGCGCCCCGGTGGTGCTGCAGGGCGGCGCCGAGCAGCTGCCCGACGCCGCCGCGCGGCTGGTCGAGGGCGGCCTGTCCGGCAGCACGCCGGTCGTCGTCACCGCCGGCGGCTCGGGCACCGGCCAGAAGAGCGTGACCGCGAAGCTGTCGGCCGTCGCCGAGAAGACCGCCGACCTCGGCGCGGTCAGCGGGCCGGTCGTGGCCACGGTCGGCGCGGCCGTCGACAAGCGCGGCAAGCTCTCCTGGTGGGAGAGCCGGCCGCTGTTCGGCTGGCGGGTGCTGGTGCCGCGCACCAAGGACCAGGCCGGCGAGATGAGCGACCGGCTGCGGGCCTACGGCGCGGTGCCGGTCGAGGTGCCGACCATCGCCGTCGAGCCCCCGCGCAGCCCCGCGCAGATGGACCGCGCCATCAAGGGCCTGGTCACCGGCCGCTACGGCTGGATCGTGTTCACCTCGGCCAACGCGGTGCGTGCGGTCCGGGAGAAGTTCACCGAGCTGGGCCTCGACGCCCGCGCCTTCGCCGGCGTGAAGGTCGCCTGCGTCGGCGAGCAGACCGCCGAGGCGGTCCGCGCGTTCGGCATCGTGCCGGAGCTGGTGCCCTCGGGCGCCCAGTCCAGCGAGGGCCTGCTGGCCGACTTCCCCGAGTACGACGACGTCCTGGACCCGATCAACCGGGTGCTGCTGCCCCGCGCCGACATCGCCACCGAGACCCTCGCCGCGGGCCTGCAGGAGCGCGGCTGGGAGATCGACGACGTGACCGCCTACCGCACCGTGCGCGCCGCCCCGCCGGCCGCCGCGGTCCGCGAGGCGATCAAGGGCGGCGGCTTCGACGCGGTGTGCTTCACCTCGTCGAGCACCGTGCGCAACCTGGTCGGCATCGCCGGCAAGCCGCACGCGAAGACCGTCGTCGCCGTCATCGGCCCCGCGACCGCGGCCACCGCGCAGGAGTTCGGCCTGCGGGTCGACGTCCAGCCCGAGACCGCCGCGGTGCTGCCGCTGGTCGACGCGCTGGCCGAGTACGCCGAGGCGCAGCGGGAGGGTGAGGGCGAGTGACCTCCCCGCAGGGTGGGTCGAACCCGGGCTTCGCGCGCGGGCGCCGGCTGCGGTCGACGCCCGCGCTGCGGCGGCTCACCGCGCAGACCCGGGTGGCCCCGGCCGACCTGGTGCTGCCGGTCTTCGTCAAGGAGGGCCTCGACCGGCCGCAACCGATCGGCGCGATGCCCGGCGTCGTGCAGCACACGCTGGACTCGCTGCGGAAGGCCGCGCACGAGGCGGCCGACGCCGGCATCGGCGGGCTGATCCTGTTCGGCATCCCCGCCGAGAAGGACGAGGTCGGCTCGCAGGCCGACGCCGCCGACGGGATCGTCAACGTCGCGCTGCGCCAGCTGCGGGCCGACCTCGGCGACGAGCTGGTGCTCATGGCCGACCTGTGCCTGTGCGAGTACACCTCGCACGGGCACTGCGGCCTGGTCACCCCGGCCGGCGTCGTCGACAACGACCCGACGCTGGACCGGTACGCCGCCGTGGCGATCGCGCAGGCGCAGGCCGGCGCCCACGTCATCGCCCCCAGCGGGATGATGGACGGGCAGGTCGCGGCGATCCGCCGGGCGCTGGACTCCAGCGCCCACACCGAGACGCCGATCCTCGCCTACGCCGCCAAGTACGCCTCGGGCTTCTACGGCCCGTTCCGCGAGGCGGCCGAGGGCGCGCCGCAGTTCGGCGACCGCTCGACCTACCAGATGGACCCGCCCAACGCCGACGAGGCGCTGCGCGAGGTGGCGCAGGACCTCGCCGAGGGCGCCGACGCCGTCATGGTCAAGCCGGCGCTGCCCTACCTGGACATCGTCGCCCGGGTCGCCGACGCCGTCGACGTCCCGGTCAGCGCCTACCAGGTGTCCGGCGAGTACGCGATGGTCGAGGCAGCCGCGGCCAACGGCTGGATCGACCGGGAGCGCGCCATCCTGGAGACGATCACCGCCATCCGGCGGGCGGGCGCCGGCCAGGTGCTCACCTACTGGGCGGTCGAGGCCGCGCGCCTGCTCCGCTGAGGTCCACCCGCCGATGAGCTACGTCGAGCCCGGGGGCTCCTGGCGGCCGTTCTGGCTGGTCGCCGGGGTCCTCGGGCTCCTCGCCGTCCTGGACCTGGTGCTGCCCGGCCCGGACGTGCCGCCGCTGCTGTGGGGGCTCGCCGTGGTCGCGGTGCTCGGCGTCGTGGCCTTCGGCTGCGCGGCGGCCCGGCGGGTGTGGACCGTGCGGGTCGCCGGCGGGGGTCCCGACGGCGCGCTGTCGGTGGGCCGCGAGCGGGTGCCCCTGGCCGACGTCGACGCCGCCCACCTGCGGGCGGTGCGCGAGGGGACGGCGGGCGTGGACGCCGGCGCCCCCGTCCTGGGCGGCGGCTGGTCGGTGCCCCGCGGGCGCACCGGGCTGCCGCTGCGGCTCACCGACGGGCGGACCGTGCTCGTGCCCACCCGCGACCCCGCCGCGCTCGCCGGCGCGCTGCTGGCCGCGGTCCCGGGGAGCACCCTGCCGAGGAGCCGGACGTCACAGGACGCGGGCACCGACACCCCCGACGGGCGTCCGGGCGGCGGGGGGACACTGGGGCCGTGACCTCGCTGGACACGACCCGGTACGACTACGGCGCACCGGTCTCCGCCGACCTGTTCGCCCGCGGGCAGCGCGTGACCCCGGGCGGGGTGAACTCGCCGGTGCGAGCCTTCCGCGCCGTCGGCGGCACCCCGCGGTTCATCGCGCAGGCCCAGGGCCCCTGGCTCACCGACGCCGACGGCCGCCGCTACGTCGACCTCGTCGCGTCGTGGGGGCCGATGATCCTCGGCCACGCACACCCGGCCGTCGTCGAGGCGGTGACCGCCGCCGCCCGCCGCGGGCTGTCCTTCGGCGCGCCGACCGAGGGCGAGCTCGAGCTCGCCGAGGAGATCATCGCCCGGGTGCGCCCGGTCGAGCGGGTGCGGCTGGTCAACTCCGGCACGGAGGCGGTGCTGTCCGCGCTGCGCCTGGCCCGCGGCGCCACCGGCCGCCCGCTGGTGGTCAAGTTCGCCGGCAACTACCACGGCCACGTCGACGCGCTGCTGGCCTCGGCCGGGTCCGGCGTCGCCACCCTCGGCCTGCCCGACACCCCCGGCGTCACCACCGGCGCGGCCGCCGACACGATCGTGCTGCCCTACAACGACGTCGCCGCCGTCGAGGCCGTGTTCGCCGAGCGCGGGTCCGACATCGCCGTCGTGGTCTCCGAGGCGGCGCCGGGCAACATGGGCGTCGTCCCGCCGCTGGACGGCTTCAACGCGCACCTGCGCCGGATCACCGCGGAGCACGGCGCGCTGCTGCTGCTCGACGAGGTGATGACCGGCTTCCGGGTGTCCCGCTCGGGCTGGTACGGCCTCGACCCCGTCGACGCCGACCTGTTCACCTTCGGCAAGGTCATGGGCGGCGGGCTGCCGGCCGCGGCCTTCGGCGGGCGCGCCGACCTCATGGAGCAGCTGGCCCCGACCGGGCCGGTGTACCAGGCGGGCACGCTGTCGGGGAACCCGGTCGCCGTCGCCGCCGGGCTCACCACGCTGCGGCACTGCACCGACGACGTCTACGCCCGCTGCGACCGGGTCGCGGTCACCCTGCGCGGCGCGGCCAGCGCGGCCCTGTTCGCCGCCGGCGTCCCGCACCGGGTGCAGCAGGCCGGGTCGATGTTCTCGGTCTTCTTCGTGCCCGACGAGCGCCAGGTGCGCGACTACGACGACGCCCGCACCCAGGACACCGCCGCCCACCGCGCCTTCTTCCACGAGATGCTCGCCCGCGGCGTGTACCTGCCGCCGTCGGCGTTCGAGGCCTGGTTCGTGAGCGCCGCGCTCGACGACGGGGCCGTGGAGCGGGTGCTGGACGCGCTGCCCGCCGCCGCCCGCGCCGCCGCGGCCGCCGACCCCGCCGACGCCCCGTCCGACGCCCCGTCCGACGCGGACGCCAAGGACGCCCAGGAGCTGCAGCCCTGATGGAGACGACCGTCGTCCACCTGCTCCGGCACGGGGAGGTCCACAACCCCGGGAAGGTGCTCTACGGCCGGCTGCCCGGCTACCGGCTGTCGGAGGCCGGCGAGGCGATGGCCCGCCGCGCCGCCGAGTGGCTCGTCGGGCGCGGCGTCACGCACCTGGTGTCCAGCCCGCTGGAGCGGGCGCGTCAGACCGCCGAGCCGGTCGCCGAGGCGCTGGACCTGGCGGTCGCCGTCGACGAGCGGCTGATCGAGGCCGGCAACGCCTTCGAGGGGATGCCGGTCGCCGGCGGCCAGGGGCTGGTCCGCCGGCCGCGGGACTGGTGGAAGCTGCGCAACCCGGTGCGGCCCTCGTGGGGCGAGCCCTACGTGGAGATCGCCGCGCGGATGCTGCTCGCCGTCGAGGCCGCCCGCGACGCCGCCCGCGGCGGTGCCGCCGTCTGCGTCAGCCACCAGCTGCCCATCTGGACGCTGCGGCTGCACCTCGAGGGGAAGCGGTACGTGCACGACCCGCGCCGGCGGCAGTGCGGGCTGGCCAGCGTGACGTCGGTGACCTACGAGGGCGACCGGGTCGCCGGCATCACCTACGCCGAGCCGGCCGGGGCCACCGATCCCGACGCGGTGCCCGGCGCATGAGGCGCGCCCTGACCGCCCTGCTGGCGGCGGTCGCCCTGCTGGCCGGCTGCTCCACGGGCGCCGACGCCGTCGACGTCAGCAACGGCGGCGAGTTCCGCTTCGTCGCGGCCACCCCGGCCGGCGAGGTGATCCCCGAGGGCGAGCGGGACTCCGCGCCCGCGTTCGGCGGCACCCTGGTCGGCGGCGGCGACTGGACCTCCGACGAGCTGGCCGGGCAGGTCGCCGTCCTCAACTTCTGGGGCTCCTGGTGCGCGCCCTGCCGGGTGGAGACGCCGGCGTTCCAGGAGGTCTACGCCGACGTCCGCGACCGGGGCGTGGCCTTCCTGGGCCTCAACGTCAAGGAGACCGACGAGCAGTTCGCGCAGGCGTTCGTCGACAGCCAGGGCATCGAGTTCCCCTCGCTGTACGACCCCGCCGGCGAGGTCGCGCTGGCCTTCCGGGACTACCCGGCGAACGCGATCCCGTCCACGATCGTGCTGGACCGGGACGGCCGGGTCGCCGCCGTGTACACGGGCGAGGTGGCGCAGGAGGACCTGCGCGCCGTCCTCGACCGGCTGCTCGGGGAGGAGAGCTGAGTGGACGGCGTGCGTGAGCTCGTGACCGACGGCCCGCTGCTGGTGGCCGCCGTCGTCGCCGCGCTGGCCGGGCTGGTCAGCTTCGCCTCCCCCTGCGTGCTGCCGCTGGTGCCGGGCTACCTGTCCTACGTCACCGGGCTGGTCGGCACCGGCGCCCGCCCCGCGCCAGCGCCGGCCCTCACCGGGCAGGGCGCCACCGCCACCGGGCAGGGCGCCACCGCCACCGCCGTCCGCACCGACGAGCGCACGCCGCGCGGGCGGATGGTGCTCGGCGCGCTGCTGTTCGTCCTCGGCTTCACCGTCGTGTTCGTCGCCGCCGGCGCCGCGTTCGGCGGGCTGGGCCGGTTGCTGGTCCAGTACGACGACGTCATCACCCGGGTGATGGGCGCGGTCGTCGTCGTGGTCGGCCTGGGCTTCCTCGGCTGGCTGCCGTTCCTGCAGCGCACCGCCCGGCTGTCGGTGCGGCCCGCGGCCGGGCTGGCCGGCGCCCCGCTGCTCGGCGTCGTCTTCGGGCTGGGCTGGACGCCGTGCCTGGGCCCGACGCTGTCGGCGGTCTACTCGCTGGCCTACACCGAGGCCACCGCCGGCCGCGGCGCCCTGCTGTCGGTCGCCTACTGCCTGGGCCTGGGCGTGCCGTTCGTGCTGGTCGCGCTGGGTGCGCGCTGGGCGGTCGGGGCGACGACGTTCCTGCGCCGGCACGCCCGCGGGGTCACCCGCTTCGGCGGCGCGGTGCTGGTGCTGGTCGGACTGCTCCTGGTCACCGGCGCGTGGACCGAGATGATGGGCTGGCTGCGGTCCTGGCTGGCCGTCACCGGGCTGGGGGAGTCGGCGCCGCTGTGACGACGACCGCCCCGCCCCGCCCGGCCGCCGCGCCCCCGCCACCGGCCCCGCCCTCCGGCCTCCGCCGCGCCGGCGGGTTCGTGCTGCGCCAGTGGCGCCGGCTCACCGCCATGCGCACGGCGATCGTGCTGCTGTTCCTGCTGGCGCTGGCCGCCATCCCCGGCTCGCTGCTGCCGCAGCGCTCGCTGTCGCAGAGCAACGTCGCGCAGTACTTCGCCGACCACCCGACGCTCGCGCCGCTGCTCGACCGGCTCTACCTGTTCGACGTCTTCAGCTCGCCGTGGTTCGCCGCGGTCTACCTGCTGCTGTTCGTCTCGCTCATCGGCTGCGTGCTGCCCCGCGCGCTCGAGCACGCCCGCGCGCTGCGCACCCCGCCGCCGCCCGCGCCCCGCCGGCTGTCCCGGCTCCCCGACGCCGCGGCGCTGCCCACCGCGCTGCCGGCCGCCGGCGCCCTCGACGTCGTCGAGGAGGAGCTGCGGGTCCGCCGCTACCGCGTGGTGCGCCGCGAGCGGGACGGGGTCGAGGAGCTGTCGGCCGAGAAGGGCCTGCTCAAGGAGACCGGCAACCTGGTCTTCCACCTGGCCCTGGTCGGCCTGCTGCTGGCGCTGGCCGGCGGCAAGCTGTGGGGCTACGAGGGCAGCATCCTGGTCACCGAGGGCCAGCGGTTCTGCAACTCGTTCCAGCAGTACGACACCCACTCCTCCGGCGCGCTGGTCGAGGGCAGCGACCTGACGCCGATCTGCGTCGGGCTCGACGACTTCCGCGCCACCTACGAGCAGGACCTCACCGCCTCCTCGTTCACCGCCGACATCACCTACGGCGCCCCCGGCGAGGAGGGCCGGCCGACGACGATCGGCGTCAACGACCCCCTGCGGGTCGACGGCGACCGGGTCTACGTCACCGGCCACGGGTTCAGCCCGACGTTCACCGTGACCCGGCCCGGCGGGTTCAGCATCGACGACGTCTCGGCGCCGTTCCTCCCCAGCGACCAGCGGATGATGGGCAGCCAGGGCGCGCTCAAGCTGCCCGACCTGGGCGCCGGCACCGAGGACCAGTTCGCGCTGGAGGGCTTCTTCGCGCCGACCGGCCTGACGCAGGGCGGGATCCTCACCTCGATCGACCCGCGCCCGCTGGCGCCGCAGGTGGCGGTGGTGGCCTACGAGGGCTACCTCGGCCTGGACTCCGGCCTGCCGCAGTCGGTCTACTCGCTCGACGCCTCGCAGATCGAGCGCGGCCGGCTCACCGAGGTGGGCCGCGGCAACCTGTCGGTCGGGGAGTCGCTGACGCTGCCCGACGGGACGACGGTGACCTTCACCGGCTACAAGGAGTTCGCCGCCCTGCAGTTCTCGCACGATCCGGGGCAGGTGTGGGTGCTCGCCGCGGCGATCGCGGTGCTCGCCGGCCTGCTCGGGATGCTGCTGCTGCGCCGGGAGCGGGTCTTCGCCCGCGCCACCGGGCTCTCCGCGGACGGCGGTACCGTGCTCGAGGTCGGTGGACTGACTCGAGGCAGCGGCGACGGCGCACCGCGCTTCACGGCGTTGACCGACGACCTGCGGGCGGCCCTCGCCGCCCGCGCCCCGACCCGCGCCCCGTCCGGGGGCGCACCCGAGACCGGAGGCACACCCGCGTGACCGCCGACCAGCTGTCCGGCCTGTCGGACACCCTGTTCTCCGTCAGCGTCGGCCTGTACTCGCTCGCCGTCGTCGCCTTCGCCGCCCAGCTGGCCTTCGGCCGCCGGCCCGCCCGCGCCCGGGCGCTGGTCGGCGCCGGCGCCCCGGTCGACGAGCCGGTGGCCGCCGAGGCGGCCCCGGCCGGCACGGACGACCCGCCGGCGGTGCGCCGCTGGGGCCTGGTGGCGATGCTGCTCACCGCCCTCGGGGCGCTCACCCACGCCGGGGTGCTCGTCGCCCGCGGCCTGGCCGTCGAGCGGCTGCCCTGGGGCAACATGTACGAGTTCGCCGTCGCGGTCGTGCTGGTCGCGGTCGTGGCCTTCCTCGTCCTCGCCGTCCGCTCGCCGGGCCTGCGGCACCTGGGGCTGTTCGTCCTCGCCCCCGTCGTGGTCAGCCTGGTCGCGATCGGGCTGTTCCTCTACGTGGAGAGCGCCCCGCTGGTGGCGGCGCTGCGGTCGAGCTGGCTGGCCGTGCACGTGTCGACCGCGATCCTCGGTTTCGGCGTGTTCTTCGTCAGCGGCATCGCGAGCGTGCTGTACCTGGTCCGCGGCCGGTTCGAGGCCCGCGGCGGCGACCCGTCGTCGTCGCGGCTGGTGGCGCGCATGCCCTCGGCCGCCACGCTGGACCGGGTCGCGCACCGCACGGCCATCTTCGGCTTCCCGATCTGGACCTTCGCGGTGATCGCCGGCGCCATCTGGGCCGAGAGCGCCTGGGGCCGGTTCTGGGGCTGGGACCCCAAGGAGACCTGGGCCTTCATCGCCTGGGTCGTCTACGCCGCCTACCTGCACGCCCGGACGACGGCGGGCTGGCGCGGCCGGCCCGCGGCGTGGGTCAACGTGGTCGGCCTGGGGGTCATGGTCTTCAACCTGCTGTACGTGAACATGGTGTCGTCCGGGTTGCACAGCTACGGCGGTGTCAACTGACCTGTGCCCCGTCCACCCCACCCGTCCCACCCCTCACTCGCGTGAGGGGGTGCGGGCGCGCGTTCCCGCCCCGGCGTGTTGCGATGGGCGCATGACTGCACGCGCGGGGGGACGCCGTGGGTAGGCACACTGCCGCCGACGGCGTCGGCACCGACCCGATCGTGGCGGCCGCGCTGGCCGCCGGCACCCCGGTGACCCGGCACGCGCCCGGCGTCACCGCGCAGGGGACCGAGGGCGACCTGGGCTGGCCGGGGGACACCACGACCGGCGGCGGGCTCGGCTGGCCGGGCTCGCTGGACCGGGCGGACGACGCCGGCGGGGCGACCGGGACCGAGCCGGCCGGGACCGACGCGACCGAGGGCCCCGAGGCGACCGCGCGCATCGACGTCGTGCCCGCCGTGCCGGGGACCGGGCCGGACGGCGACCCGGAGCCGCCGGGCCCGCGCGGCTGGCGCCGTCTCTTCGGCGGCCGCGCGGCGTGACGCCACCCGGGCCGTGCGCCTCCGCGGACGTGCGCGGGGAGCGGGTCCGCTAGGCGGGGGAGCCGTCGTCGCGGCGGACGCGGCGGCCGAGCTCGCGGAGGAACTCCGGGTCGTCGTCGGGGGCGACCGGGCGGACCGCGCGCGGGGGCCGCGGACGTCGGGCCGGCCGCTCGCGGCGCAACTCGCTCCCGGCGACCGCCGTCGCCCGGACCACGAGCACCACCACGAGCACCGCGACCAGCAGCAGCACGACCGGCACCCGGCCTCCCCTCTCCAGGAACGTCCCTGCCGCCCAATGTACGAGCGCGGGGATACTCGGGGGAGCGGGCCGCGACCGCGTCCCCACACGACCCGGACGGAGCCCCCCATCGACGCCGTCGACCGGCAGCTGATCGACCTGCTGCGCGCCAACGGCCGTGCCAGCATCGCCGAGCTGGCCCGGCAGGTCGGGCTCTCCGCGCCGGCCGTGCACGAGCGCGTGGGCAAGCTGGAGGCCTCCGGGGTCGTCCTCGGCTACCGCGCCGTCGTCGACCCCGCCGCCCTGGGGCTGGACGTCACCGCGCTCATCGGCGTGATCGAGAGCGACGCCGTCGACGACACCGGCGTGGAGGCGGCGCTGCGGGCGATGCCCGAGGTCGAGGACTGCTGGCGGGTGGCCGGCAGCGAGGGCTACGTGCTCAAGGTCCGGGTGACCGACATCCCGGCACTCGAGGCGGCCATCAACGCGTTGAACAGGATCGAGGGCGTCGCCCGCACCCGCACGACCGTCGTGCTCTCCACCAAGTGGGAGGGCCGGACGGGATGACGCCCGACCGCACGCAGGAGGACAGCAGCATGGCCGAGAGCACCACCCCGGGCGCGCCCACCGGCGGTCCCGCGACCCCGCCGCGGATCGCGCCGTGGCTGCTGCTCTACACGCTCGGCCGGCTGGTCATCGCCGTCGCCCTCGTCGCGCTGATCTGGCTGGTCGGCCTGCCCGGCTTCCCCGCGCTGCTGTTCGGCCTGCTGCTGTCGATGCCGGTGGCGCTGGTGCTGCTGCGCCCGGTCCGCGACAAGCTCACCGAGGGCCTGGCCGCCCGCAGCGTCGCCCGCCGCGCCCGCAAGGAGGAGCTGCGCGCCCGGCTGTCGGGCGACGCCGCCGCCTGAGTCCGTCCCCTCGGGGTGAGCACGTCCGCCGCGGGACGACGTCGGACGTGCGCGGACCCGTTGGTCCGGGCGCATGCTCGTCGCATGGACGCAGTGCGTTCGCTCGTCGGGGTCGTCGGCGTCGTCCTCGCCGCGGTCCTCCTCCTGCTGGGGCTGGTGCTGTCCCCGGTGCTGCTCCTGCTCGCGCCGCTGGTGCTGCTGGTCGTCGGTGCGTGGCGGTTCTGGCGGCTCAAGCACGAGGCGGAGCGCACGGTGCAGCGCGGCCGCCGGCGCGTGCGCAAGGCGGGCAAGAAGGCGACCAAGAAGGTCCGGAAGGAGGCCGGACGGGCTCTCGGCCCGTCGTAGGCCGGCCCGGTGCGGCGCCCCGCTCAGCCCGACAGGGCGAGCCCGGCGCCGAGCAGCACGCCGGTGGCGAGGGTGAGCAGCCCGGTGGCCTGCAGCGCGGCGATCAGCGCCGGCCCGCGCCCGCCGGAGAGCACCACCCGCGACGGCGGGACGGCCAGCGGGGCGGCGGCCAGCGCGAGCAGCGCCCACGGCCGCCCCACCCCGATCGCGACGACGACGGCGAACGCCACCGCGAGCAGGCCGACGTAGGACCGCCGGGTCGCGCGGTCGCCGAGCAGCACCGCGAGCGTGCGCTTGCCCACCCGGGCGTCGCCCTCGACGTCGCGCAGGTTGTTGACCACCAGCAGCGCCACCGACAGCAGCCCGATCGGCACCGCGGCGGCCAGCGCCAGCCCCTCGACCCGCCCGGTCTGCACGAACGTCGTCCCGGCGACGGCGACCAGGCCGAAGAAGACGAAGACGAACACCTCGCCGAGCGCCCGGTAGCCGTAGGGCAGCGGGCCGCCGGTGTAGGTCCAGGCCGCGGCGATGCACACCGCGCCGACGGCGACCAGCCACCAGCTCGACAGCGCCGCCAGCGCCAGCCCCGCGACCCCCGCGACGACGAAGGACAGCAGCGCCGCCGTCAGCACCGCGCGGGGGGAGGCGGCGCCCGAGCCGACCAGCCGCATCGGCCCGACCCGGACCGCGTCGGTGCCGCGCCTCCCGTCGGAGTAGTCGTTGGCGTAGTTGACCGCGACCTGCAGCGCCAGCGCCACGAGCAGCGCCAGCAGCGCGGGCACGAGCCGGAAGCCGTCGAGCGCGGCCGCGGCGCCGGTGCCCACGAGAACGGGCGCGAGCGCGGCGGGCAGCGTGCGGGGCCGGGCGCCGGCCACCCACTGCGCGGGCGTCGCCATCAGCGGACACCCCCGTCCAGCCGGGCCGCGACGCCGCGGCGGTCGGGCTTGCCGGTGTGCAGCGTCGGCACCGACCCGATCAGGTGCAGCTCGCGCGGCGCGGACGGCCCGCCCAGCCGCTCGGCCACCCACGGCCGCAGGGCCGCGAGGTCGGGGGTGGCGCCCGGCGCCGGGACGACGGCGGCCACCACCCGCTGCCCCCACTCCTCGTCGGGCCGGCCGAACACCACGGCGTCGGCGACGGCGGGGTGCTCGCGCAGCGCCCCCTCGACCGCCTGCGGGGCCACGTTCACGCCGCCGGTGACGACGACGTCGTCGAGCCGGCCGGCCACCGTCAGCCGCCCGTCGGGGCCGACCGACCCGGCGTCGCGGGTGCGGAACTCGCCGCCGGCGAACGCCGCCGCGGTGCCGTCCGGGTCGCGGCGGTACCCGAGCGCCAGCACGGGGCCGGCGATCGCGATGGCTCCTCCGCCGGGTCCTGCGGCACTCCCGTCGTCGTCCACGCGGACCCGCACGCCGTCGAGCGGGACGCCGTCGTAGACGCAGCCGCCGGCGGTCTCGGTCATGCCGTAGGTGGTCACCACCGCGACGCCGGCCTCCCGGGCGCGCGTCAGCAGGGCCGGGTCGGTGGCCGCGCCGCCGACCAGCACCGCGTCGAAGGCGCGCAGCGCCCCCGGCTCGCGCTCCAGGTACCGGCGCAGCTGGGTGGGCACCAGCGCGGTGTACCGGCGGCCGGCGGGCATCCGCGCCACCGCCGCGGCCAGGTCCTCGCCGGCGGCGAGCACGGTGGGCGCCGTGCCGCCGAGCACCGAGCGGACCAGGACCTGCACCCCGGCGATCGCCGACACCGGCAGCGCGAGCAGCCAGGCGCCGGACCCGCCGAGCCGGTCGAGGGTCGCCGTCGCCGAGGCCCGCAGCGCCGCGGCCGGCAGCAGCACGCCGCGCGTGCCGCCGGTGGACCCGGAGGTGACGACGACGAGGTCGGCGCCGTCCTCGAGCGGCTCGTCCGGCGCGAGGACCTCCCGCGCGGCCGCCGCGGGCGGCCCGGCCGGGAGGACCGCGAGCGGCGCGGCGCCCTCCAGGCAGGCGCGGACGGCGGGCAGCACGGTGCCGACGACGGCGTCGGAGGCGTCCGGCGCGGGGAGGACGGTCAGCTGCCGGATCACGGGTCCCGAGGGTACGTCGCGCGCGACATAGGCTTGCGGGCGTGATCACCCCCGCCGGCCTCCCCGAGGGGATCGACCGGCTGGCGGTGTGGTCGGTGCCGATGCGCACCCGCTTCCGTGGCATCGACGTCCGCGACGGCGTGCTCGTGCACGGCCCGGCCGGCTGGGGCGAGTTCTCCCCGTTCTGGGACTACGGCGTGCAGGAGAGCCGCCGGTGGTGGGCGGCCGCCGCCGAGGCCACGCTGCAGGGCTGGCCCGCGCCGGTGCGCGACGCGGTGCCGGTCAACGTGACCGTCCCCGCGGTGGGGCCCGAGCGGGCGCACGCGATCGTGGCGGCGTCGGGCTGCCGGACGGCGAAGGTGAAGGTGGCCGAGCCCGGCCAGACCGCCGCTGACGACCTCGCCCGCGTGGAGGCCGTCCGCGACGCGCTCGGCCCGTCCGGTGCGGTCCGGGTGGACGCCAATGCCGCCTGGGACGTCGACACCGCCGTCGCCCGCATCCGCGAGCTGGACCGGGTGGGCCTGGAGTACGTCGAGCAGCCCTGCGCCACGCTCGCCGAGCTCGCCGCCCTCCGCCGCCGGGTCGACGTCCGGGTCGCCGTGGACGAGGGCGTGCGCCGCGCCGGCGACCCGCTGGGCGTGGACCTGCGCGAGGCCGGCGACGTCGTCGTCCTCAAGGTGCAGCCGCTCGGCGGCGTGCGGGCCGCGCTGCGCGTGGCCGAGGCGCACGGGCTGCCGTGCGTGGTCTCCTCCGCGCTGGAGTCCTCGGTCGGCATCGCCGCGGGGGTCGCGCTGGCCGCCGCGCTGCCAGACCTGCCCTTCGCCTGCGGCCTGGCCACGGTCGCCCTCCTGGACGGCGACGTGACCGACGCCCCGCTGCTGCCGGTGGACGGCGCGCTGCCGGTCACCCGGCCCGACCCCGCCCGGCTGGACGCCGTGGCCGCACCCGGCGACGTGACCGCCCGCTGGACCGAGCGGCTGGGCGCGGTGCTGGCCGCGTGAACCCCTCCACCGCGCTGGCCCGCGTGCTGGTCGACGAGCTGGTCCGCGGCGGGGTCCGCGACGCCGTCGTCGCGCCCGGCTCGCGCTCGGCGCCGGTCGCCCTGGCGCTGGCCGCCGCCGAGCGGGCCGGCGTCCTGCGGCTGCACGTGCGCATCGACGAGCGCACGGCGTCCTTCCTCGCCCTGGGGCTGGCCCGCGCGTCCGGCCGGCCGGTGCCGGTGCTCACCACCTCCGGGACGGCGACCGCGCACCTGCACGCCGCCGTCCTCGAGGCCGACGTCAGCGGCGTGCCGCTGCTGGCGCTGACCGCCGACCGGCCGCCGGAGCTGCGGGGCACCGGCGCCAACCAGACCATCGAGCAGCCCGGCCTCTACGGCGGCGCGGTGCGCTGGGCGGCCGACGTCGGCGTGCCCGAGGCCGGCCGCGAGGCCGCGCAGAACCGCTACTGGCGGTCGGTGGTGTCCCGGGCGCTGCTCGCGGCCACCGGCGTCCTGTCCGGCGACCCCGGACCGGTGCAGCTGGACCTGCCGTTCCGGGACCCGCTGCTGCCGGAGGAGGAGCCCGGCCCGCTCGCGGGCCCGTGGGCCGGCCGGGACGGCGGCGCGCCGTGGACCGCCGGGGAGCCCGCGCCGGTCGCGGCGGCGCCGGTCCCCGACGGCCCGCGCACGCTCGTCGTCGCCGGGGACGGGCCGGACGCCGTCGGCCGGGCGTGGGCGGCCGGCGCCGCCGCGGCCGGCTGGCCGGTGGTCGCCGAGCCGAGCGGCGGGGCGTGGACCGACGGCGCGGTGCGCGGCGGGGCGCTGCTGCTCGGCGTGCCCGGCTGGCTGGACGCGCACCGGCCCGAGCGCGTGGTCGTCGTCGGCCGGCCGACGCTGTCCCGGCCGGTGTCGGCGCTGCTGGCCGACCCGCGGGTGCGCGTGGAGACCGTGGTCGCCGGGCCGCGCTGGCCCGACGCCGGCCGCTCGGCGGCGCTGGTCACCCGCGCCGGCCCGCCGGCCGGCCCGCCCTCCGACCCGGGCTGGGCCGCCGCCTGGCGCGCGGCCGCGGACCGGGTGGGTGCGACCGTCGACGCCGCGCTGGACACCGCGCCCGGGCTGACCGCCGCCCGGCTGGCCCGCGACGTCGTCGCCGCCCTGCCGTCCGGGGCGCTGCTGGTGCTCGGCTCCTCGACGCCGGTGCGCGACGTCGACCGGCTCGCCGCGCCGCGCGGCGACCTCGCCGTGCTCGCCAACCGCGGCGTCGCCGGGATCGACGGCACCGTGTCCACCGCGGTCGGGGCCGCCCTGGTGCACGGCGGGCCCGCGGTGGCGCTCATGGGCGACCTCACGTTCCTGCACGACCTGCAGGGGCTGCTCACCGGCGAGGGCGAGCTGCGCCCGGACCTCACCGTGGTGGTGCCCGACAACGACGGCGGCGGGATCTTCGCCCAGCTGGAGCCGGGGCGGCCGGCGTACGCCCGCGACTACCGGCGGGTGTTCGGCACGCCGCACGGGCGGGACCTGGTCGCCGTCGCCGCGTCCCTGGGCTGGGCGGCGGCGGCGGTGGCCACGCCGGAGGAGCTCACCGCCGCGCTGGCGTGCGGCGGGCCGCGGGTGGTCGTCGCCCGCACCGACCAGCGCGCGGAGGCCGACCTGGCCGTCGCCCTGCGGGAGGCCGCGGGCCGCGCGCTGGCCTGACCGGCCTCAGGAGCGCCGGATCCCCGGCAGCGACCAGCCGTTGCCGTCGGGGTCGCTGGAGAACGCGGACCGCGAGCCGGGGGCGCCCTCGGGGCCCAGCTGCTGGGCCTCGGTGACGTCGCGTCGACCCCGCGCTCGGCGGGCTCCCGGCGGACGGCGCCGACGTCCTCGACCACGAGCTGCGGGCCCCGGGCCGAGGGCGGCTCGCCCAGCGGCGTGCCCCGGCCGATGGCCACCGAGCAGGGGGAGCCCGGCGGCGTCATCTGCACCACACGCGTGCCGGGGGCCGGGGTGACGTCGTGGTCGAGCCCGGAACCGACCTGCTCGACGGCGAAGGCGTCGGCGACGTCGACGTCGCTCACCGGGATGCCGATCACCTCGAGTCGCACGTCCGTGCGGGGAACCCAGGGAGGTCCGAACACCCCACGGGGCCCCGCGGCGCGGTCACGGCAGCGCGTGCGGGCCCGGATCGGGGCCCGTCGCCGGTGGCCTTCGTCACGGGGTCCGGGGCGGCCGCGGCGAGGGTGGGAGGACCGCGACAGGGCTGGTCGCGCGCGGCGAACAGCGCGTTCCGTTACCCGCGCGGGGGTCACGCCGACGTCACGCAGTACCCCACGGGTCCCAGCCGAACCGTGGTGTGACCGCCGTCACGACGACAGTCGACATGACGACACGTAACGTTTTGGCTGCGCTCAGCGAACACAGAGCGCGGCGCCGGTCCGCCAAACCCTGCCCACCGGTCGCCCACGTCAACTCCCAGGGCAGGGGTGGGGGACCCACTCTTCCGGCGCGCGACGGCCTACGGGGGCCTGTCGGAGCGCGCCTCGGGGTGAAGCCGCGGACCGCGGCCGGGCACCGATCGCCCGAACCCGACAGCTCACCTCGCCGGCGGTGATCGGGAGATCATCACCATGCCCAAGCACCGCGCACCCCGCTACGTCCGCACCAAGAAGGTCATCGCCAAGGCCCCTGTCGCCGCCGGCGCCGCCGCCGTCGGTCTGGGCGTCCTGAGCTCGCCGGCCTCCGCCTCCACCACCCACGACTGGACCGGCGTCGCCCAGTGCGAGTCCAGTGGCAACTGGAGCATCAACACCGGCAACGGCTACTACGGCGGCCTGCAGTTCAGCCAGTCCACCTGGGCCGCCTTCGGGGGCACCGACCTCGCCCCGCGTGCCGACCTCGCCACCCCGGCCCAGCAGGTCCAGATCGCCGAGGCGGTCCTGGCCGGCCAGGGCGTCGGCGCCTGGCCGAGCTGCGGCAAGTACCTGACCGGCGGCACCACCGCGGCCGCCGCCGAGGCGCCGGCCGCGCCCGCCGAGCAGGCCGCCCCCGCCGCCGAGGTCCCGGCCGCCCCGGCCGCCCCGGTCCAGCAGCCGGCCGCCGAGCAGCCCGCCCCGGCCGAGCAGGCCGAGGTCACCACCGAGGAGTACACCGTCCGCTGGCGGGACACGGTGGCGAAGATCGCCGCTGCCCACGGCCAGAGCTGGCGGGAGCTCTACGAGCGCAACGTCGACGTCATCGGCGCCAACCCGAACCTGATCTTCCCCGGTCAGGTGCTGGCGCTCAGCGGCTCGACCGCCGCCCCGGCCGAGGCCGCCCCGGCCCCCGCCGCCGAGGCCGCTCCGGCTCCCGCCGCCGAGGCCGCCCCGGCCCCGGCTGCCGAGGCCGCTCCGGCTCCCGCCGCCGAGGCCGCCCCGGCCCCGGTCGCCGCCGGTGAGGCGGCGCCCGCCGCCACCCCGCCGATCGCCGAGGCCGCCCCGCAGGTCGCGCAGGCCGCGGTCGTCGCCGAGATCACCAACACCGCCGGCGCGATCCACGAGGCCGTGCAGGCGGCGGCGAACGCCGTCGTCAGCAACGTCCCGGGCGCCGCGGACATCACCCTCGGCGGCACGCGGGCCAGCGCGGTCGACCCGGACGGCCACCCCTCCGGCAAGGCGCTGGACTACATGGTCATGTCCGACGCCGCCCTCGGCGACGCGATCGCCCAGTACCACGTCGACCACTGGGACGAGCTGGGCGTCGAGTACGTCATCTGGCAGCAGCGCATCCTGACCTCGCCCGGCGCCGCGTGGAAGGCGATGGAGGACCGCGGCGGCGTGACCGCGAACCACATGGACCACGTGCACGTGAACTACGTGGGCTGACCTCCCGCACACCCGACGAGGGCCCCGACCGCGCACAGCGGCCGGGGCCCTCGCCGTCTCCGGAGGGCAGGGGGACGACGGCGCCGGCCGGGACCGGCCGCCTCAGCCCTCCAGCGCGGCCTGGAAGGCGGCGAACTTCGACTGCGTCTCGGCGAGCTCGGCCGTCGGGTCGGAGGCGGCGACGATGCCGCAGCCGGCGAACAGCCGGGCCGAGCGCGGGTCGTCGTCGACCAGTTGCGCGCAGCGCAGGGCCAGCCCGAACTCGCCGTCCCCGCGGGCGTCGAGCCAGCCCACCGGCCCGGCGTAGCGCCCGCGGCCCATGCCCTCCAGCTCGGCGATGACCGCGGCGGCGGCGTCGGGCGGGGTGCCGCAGACGGCGGCGGTCGGGTGCACGGCGTCGACCAGCTCCAGCAGCCCGGCGCGACCGCGGGCGCCCGAGCGGCGCTGGGTGCCGACGACGTCGGTGGCCAGGTGCCGCACGTTGGGCAGCGTCAGCAGCGAGGGCTGCTCCGGCACCGACAGCGCGGTGCAGAACGGGTCGAGCGCGCGGACGAGCGAGTCGACGGCGAGGGCGTGCTCGGCGCGGTCCTTGGCGCTGGCCACGAGGCCCGCCGCGAGCCGCTCGTCCTCGGCGCCCGCGCCGCGCGGGGCGGTGCCGGCCAGCACCCGCGCCGACAGCTGCCGGCCGGTGCGGCGCAGCAGCAGCTCGGGGGTGGCGCCGAGCAGCCCGTCGACGGCGAAGGTCCAGCAGTCGGGGAAGCGGGCGGCCAGCCGGTCGAGCAGGCGGCGGGGGTCCAGCGGCACGTCGGCGGTGACCAGCAGGTCGCGGGCGAGCACCACCTTGGCGAGGTCGCCGGCGCCGATGCGGCCGATCGCGGCGGACACGGCACCGCACCACGAGGCGGGGTCGAGCGCGCCGTCGGCGTAGCGCAGCCGCCCCGGCGCGGGGGTCATCGGCTCGTGGGTGGCCGGCAGCACGTCGCGCATGTCGGCGCCGCCGGTCGTGGTCACCCACGCGACGCCGTCGCGGCGGCCGACGACGACCTCGGGGACGACGAACACCGACGTCTCCCGCGCGGGGTCGAACGCGACGCTCGCGAACACCACCGGCCCGGAGCCGGGCACGCCCACCTCGTCGTCGACGGCGAGGGCGGCGGTGCGGTCGGCCCACCAGGCGGCGGCCTCGGCGAGCGCGCCGGGACCGGAGACCTCGAGGCGGTCGGCCTCGCCCCAGCCGACCAGCCCCTCACCGCGGCGCACCCAGGACAGCGCGCCCTCGCGCGGCAGCAGCGCCAGCAGATCGGGGGAGTCGGGCAGCGCGACCGTGGTGACGGCGGGCGCGACGGCGTCGGGGGTGGTCACCGCCGCTGCCGTCACAGCCCCCAGCGTAGGCAGCCGGTAGCGTCGTCCGCCGTGGCAGACCGGCGAGACAGCGCACACACCGCCGGGTCGAGGGCCGGGTTGGACAAGCAGCCGCACGAGGTCGCGGCCATGTTCGACGGCGTCGCCCGCCGCTACGACCTCACCAACACCGTGCTCTCCGGCGGCCGCGACGCCGCCTGGCGGCGGGCCACCCGCGCGGCGCTCGGTGCCCGGCCGGGGGACGTCGTCCTCGACGTGGCCGCCGGCACCGGCGTCTCCACCGTCGAGCTCGCCGCCGGGGGCGTGCACGCGATCGCGTGCGACTTCTCGCAGGGGATGCTGCGGGCCGGCGCGGCGCGGCCGGTGCCGAAGGTGGCCGGCGACGCGATGGCGCTGCCGTTCGCCGACGCGAGCGCCGACGGGCTGGTCGTCTCCTTCGGCCTGCGCAACGTGGCCGACCCCGACGCCGCGCTGCGCGAGTTCGCCCGCGTCGTCCGGCCGGGCGGGCGGCTCGTCGTCTGCGAGTTCTCCAGCCCCACCTGGAGGCCGTTCCGCACCGTCTACACCGAGTACCTCATGCGGGCGCTGCCGCGGATCGCCCGCGCGGTGAGCAGCAACCCCGACGCCTACGTCTACCTGGCCGAGTCGATCCGGGCCTGGCCCGACCAGCCGGCGCTGGCCGCCCGCATCCAGGCCGCCGGGTGGACCGACGTCGCCTGGCGGAACCTGACCGGCGGCGTCGTCGCGCTGCACCGCGCGGTCCGCCCCTGACCGGCCCGCCGCCGAGGGCTCCCGCGGCCCGCGTGCGGGGCTAGCGTCGGCGCATGACGACACCGACACCGATGCCCGAGCCGCCCGGTCCGTCGCCGTCCCCGGTCGACCCAATCTCGCCGCCGTCGCCGGCCCCGCTGCCGCAGCCCAGCCCCACCGACCCGAGCGCCCCGCCGCCGTCGGGACCCCAGCCCGTCTGACCCCCGGCCCCGCGGTGGACGGCCGCCCGTACCGCGACCGGCGCGACGCCGGCCGGCGGCTCGCCGCGCGCCTGACCGACCCCGCCCGTCCCCCCGGCGTGCCGCTCGGCCCGGACGCGCTGGTCCTCGGCCTGCCCCGCGGCGGCGTCCTGGTCGCGGCCGAGGTCGCGGCGGCGCTCGGCGCGGAGCTCGACGTGGTCGCCGTCCGCAAGCTCGGCCTGCCCGAGCGGCCGGAGCTGGCCATGGGCGCGCTGGCCGCGGTGGGGGAGACCGTCGAGAGCGTCCGCAGCGAGTCCGTCCTCGCCCGCAACCCCGTCGGGCCCGCCGCCGCGGACGAGGTGCGCCGCTCCGAGCTGGCCGAGCTGCGCCGCCGGCAGCTGGCCTACCGCGGCGACCGGCCGCCGCCCGCGCTCGCCGGCCGCACCGCCGTCCTCGTCGACGACGGGCTGGCCACCGGCTCCACCATGCGCGCCGCCCTCGCCGCGGTCCGCGCGGCCGGTCCGGCCGCGGTCGTCGTCGCCGTCCCCGTCGGGGCGCCCGACGTGTGCGCCGCCCTGTCCGTGCTGGCCGACGAGGTCGTCTGCCCGGTCACCCCGCACCCGTTCGGCGCGGTGGGCCGCTACTACGACGACTTCGGCGAGACGTCTGACGACGAGGTGCGCGCCGCGCTCGCCGGCGGCCCCGGCGGGGGGCCCGCCTAGGCTCGGGACGACCGCCGACCGAGCACCGAGGGGGCCAGCGCGTGACGAGTCCGACCGCCGGGGGCAGCGCCGACGTCGTGGTGGTCGGTGCCGGGCCGGCCGGGGCGGCCGCCGCGTGGACCGTGGCCACCGCCGGGCTCGACGTCGTCGTGCTGGAGAAGGCGCGCTTCCCGCGGGAGAAGGTGTGCGGCGACGGCCTGACGCCGCGGGCGGTGAAGGCGCTCGACGAGATGGGGGTCGACGTCTCCCCGGCGGCCGGCTGGGTGCGGCACCGCGGCCTGCGGGTCTTCGGCGGCGGCCGGGTGGTCGAGGTCGACTGGCCGCAGCTGGACTCCTGGCCCGGGTACGGCCTGATCCGGCCGCGGAAGGACCTCGACCCGATGCTCGCCGAGCACGCCGTGGCCGCCGGCGCCCGGCTCGAGCAGGAGGTCACCGTCACCGACCCGCTGCTCGACGACGCCGGCCGGGTCGTCGGCGTGCACGCGCAGGCCGGCCCGGGCAGGGAGCCGGTGACCTGGCGGGCGCCGCTGGTCGTCTCCGCGGAGGGCCTCTCCGGCCGGCTGGCCAAGGCGATCGGGCTGACCCGCCGCGAGGACCGGCCGCTCGGCGTCGCCGTCCGCCGGTACGTCGAGACGCCGCGCGGCGAGGACCCCTACCTCGACATCTCCTTCGACCTGTCCGCCGAGGGCCCCACCGCCGACTCCATGCCCGGCTACGGCTGGTCCTTCGGCATGGGCGACGGCACCGCCAACGTCGGCTTCGGCCTGCTCGACACCCGCCGCGGCGGCGAGACCGACGCGCGCACCGTGCTGCGCCGCTGGCTGGCCACCCTCCCGCCGGAGTGGCAGCTGGGCGAGGAGCACGCGGTCACCCCGCTGCGCGGCGCCGGGCTGCCGATGGCGCTCAACCGCGGCCCGGCCTACACCCGCGGGCTGCTGCTGGCCGGCGACACCGCGGGCGTGGTCAACCCGTTCAACGGCGAGGGCATCAGCTACGCGCTGGAGACCGGCCGGATGGCGGGGGAGACGGCGGCCGCGGCGCTCGCCGCCCCCGAGGGGCCGGCCCGCGAGGCGGTGCTGCGCCGGTACCCCGAGCGGCTGCGCGAGGCCTACGGCCGCCACCACCGGCTCGGGATGGCCTTCCTCGCGCTGCTCGACCGCCCCGGCCTGGTCCGCTTCGCCACCGCGCACGGGCTCGAGCGGCCGGCGATGGTGAACGCCGCGCTGCGGCTGATGGGCAACCTCTCCGACGGCCGCGACGGCGACCGGTTCGACCGCGTGGTCGCCGTCCTCACCCGCCTGACGCCGTCCGTCTGAGGAGCACCGAAAGCGGTCCGTGACCGGACCGTGACCCGGGGATGTGAACTCACTCACCCCCCGCGCTTCACTTGCCGACCCCGGCGGCATAGGCTCGTGGCACGAGTTTGTGAATTTCTTCACAAGCTCACGAGCCGCCGAGGGAGGCGCCGGTGCTGTCGTCCTACGTCCCGATCGTGGGGCTGTTCGCGCTCGCCGCGGCCTTCGCGCTGTTCTCGGTGACGGTCGCGCCGTTCGTCGGCCCGCGCCGCTACAACCGGGCCAAGCTCGAGGCCTACGAGTGCGGCATCGAACCGGTCGACCAGCCGCTGCACGGCGGCCGCTTCCCGGTGAAGTACTACCTGACGGCGATGCTCTTCATCGTCTTCGACATCGAGATCGTCTTCCTCTACCCGTGGGCCGTCGCCAACGACGCGCTGGGTGTCTTCGGCCTGGTCGAGATGGTGGTCTTCATCGCCACCGTCTTCCTCGCCTACGCCTACGTCTGGCGCCGCGGCGGCCTCGAGTGGGACTGAGCGTGGGACTGACGGAGGGGAGCTGACGTGGGTCTCGAGGAGAAGCTGCCGAGCGGCTTCCTGCTGACGACGGTCGAGAAGCTGGTCAACTGGACGCGGAAGTCCTCGCTGTGGCCGGCCACCTTCGGCCTGGCCTGCTGCGCGATCGAGATGATGGCCACCGGCGCCGGCCGCTACGACCTGGCCCGGTTCGGCATGGAGGTCTTCCGCGCCTCCCCGCGCCAGGCCGACCTCATGATCGTCGCCGGCCGGGTGAGCCAGAAGATGGCGCCGGTCCTGCGGCAGATCTACGACCAGATGCCCGAGCCGCGCTGGGTGCTCGCCATGGGCGTCTGCGCCAGCTCCGGCGGCATGTTCAACAACTACGCGGTGGTGCAGGGCGTCGACCACGTCGTCCCCGTGGACATGTACCTCCCCGGCTGCCCGCCGCGCCCGGAGATGCTCACGGACGCGATCCTCAAGCTGCACCACAAGATCCAGAACGAGCCGCTCGGTCCCAAGCGGGCCCGCCGGCTCGAGGAGGAGCGGGCCGAGGGCCGCGCCCCCGACCTGCTGGTCGAGATGCCCTCGAGCGTCCGCGCCGACAAGGCCAAGCGGGCGGCCTACGAGCAGGCCGCGGCCCTCGGCCGCACCGGCCAGTTCGCCATCGAGCAGCGCGGCGGCGACGCCGTCCTCCTGCCCGGACCGCGCGGCGGGTCCCGGTGACCGGCCCCGGCGACCGCAGCGGCGCCGACGCCTCGCAGGGCGCCGCGGCCGCGGGCGGCGGCTTCCGCAAGGGCGCGTTCGGCGTCAGCGGCAGCGGCGACACCTCGGGCTTCGGCGGCCTGGTCCGCGTCGAGCCGGGCGGGGCGGTCGCGCTGCACTCCACCGACCGCCCCTACGGCGGCTGGTTCGACGAGGTGACCGACGCGCTGGTCGACGCCGTCGGCGCGGCCACCTACGCCGCCGCGGTGCAGCGGGTCCTCGTCGACCGCGGGGAGATCACCTACTTCGTCGCCCGCGAGCACCTGCTCACCCTGGTCCGGGCGCTGCGCGACGACGACGCCCTGCGGTTCGAGCTGTGCAGCAGCGTCTCCGGCGTCGACTACCTCGACAGCGGCGGCCCCGCGGTGGACGCCGGCCGGCCGCGGCTGCACGTCGTCTACCACCTGACCTCGATGACCTACCGGCGGCGGATCCGGCTGGAGGTCGCCGTCACCGCCGAGGACCCGCACGTGCCGTCGGTGTCCTCGGTCTACCCGACGGCGGACTGGCACGAGCGGGAGACGTTCGACATGTTCGGTGTCGTCTTCGACGGCCACCCGGCGCTGACCCGGATCCTCATGCCCGACGACTGGGACGGGCACCCGCAGCGCAAGGACTACCCGCTCGGCGGCGTGCCGGTGGAGTACCACGACGCGACGATCCCGCCGCCCGACACCCGGCGGAGCTACCGATGAGCACCACCCACGACCCGTACGCCGGCTCGCGGGAGACCACCGAGGGGCGGGTCTACACCGTCACCGGCGGCGACTGGGACCAGGCCTTCGGCGCGGACCTCTCCGGCGAGGAGCGGCTCGTCGTCAACATGGGGCCGCAGCACCCCTCGACGCACGGCGTCCTGCGGCTGGTCCTCGACCTCGAGGGCGAGACGGTGACCAAGGCGCGGGTGGTCATCGGCTACCTGCACACCGGCATCGAGAAGAACACCGAGTACCGCAACTGGGTGCAGGGCACGACCTTCGTGACGCGGATGGACTACCTGGCCCCGCTGTTCAACGAGGCCGGCTACTGCATGGCCGTCGAGAAGCTGCTCGGCATCGAGGTGCCGCAGCGGGCGCAGACCATCCGCGTGCTGGTCATGGAGATCAACCGGATCGCCTCGCACCTCGTGGGCCTGGCCACCGGCGGCATGGAGCTGGGCGCGCTCACCGGCATGACCAACGGCTTCCGCGAGCGGGAGCTGTGCCTCGACCTGCTCGAGGAGATCACCGGGCTGCGCATGAACCACGCCTACATCCGGCCCGGCGGCGTCGCCCAGGACCTGCCGGCCGGCGTGGAGGAGTCGATCCGCGAGTGGCTCACGGTCATGCCCGAGCGGCTGGCCGGCTACCACAAGCTGCTCACCGGCCAGCCGATCTGGCAGCGCCGGCTCAAGGACGTCGGCTACCTCGACGTCACCGGCTGCCTGGCCCTCGGTGTCACCGGGCCCGTGCTGCGGGCCGCCGGGCTACCCTGGGACCTGCGCAGGACGGAGCCCTACCTCGGCTACGAGACCTACGACTTCGAGGTCCCCACCGCCGACACCTCCGACGCCTGGGGCCGCTACCTGGTCCGGATGGCCGAGATGTTCGAGTCGCTGAAGATCGTCCGCCAGGCGCTCGACCGGCTCGAGCCCGGCCCGGTGATGGTCGAGGACCGGAAGATCGCCTGGCCCGCGCAGCTGTCGCTCGGCGCCGACGGCATGGGCAACTCCCTGGAGCACGTCCGCCACATCATGGGCACCTCGATGGAGGCCCTGATCCACCACTTCAAGCTGGTCACCGAGGGGTTCCGGGTGCCGGCCGGGCAGGTGTACGTGCCGGTCGAGTCGCCGCGGGGGGAGCTCGGCTACCACGTGGTCAGCGACGGCAGCACCCGGCCGTGGCGCGTCCACGTGCGCGACCCCAGCTTCGTGAACCTGCAGGCCACCGCCGCCATGAGCGAGGGCGGGATGATCGCCGACGTCATCGCCGCCATCGCCTCCATCGACCCCGTGATGGGAGGGGTGGACCGATGAGCGCACTCCCCGGCTCCCGGGAGGGCGCGGCGACGACCGGGCTGGTCGACAGCCCGGTCGAGCCGCCGCCGGCGGACCTGCCGCCGCTGACCGAGCAGGCGTGGCTCGAGGCGCGGGAGATCACCACCCGCTACCCGCAGCCGCGCTCGGCGCTGCTGCCGATGCTGCACCTGGTCCAGAGCTACCAGGGGTACGTGACGCCGGAGGGCGTCGCGCTGTGCGCCGAGGTGCTCGGGCTGACCAAGGCCGAGGTCGGCGCGGTCGCCACCTTCTACACGATGTACAAGCGCCGCCCGACCGGCCGGCACCTGGTCAGCGTCTGCACCAACACGCTGTGCGCCGTCCTCGGCGGGCAGCGGATCATGGACGCGCTGTCGGCCGACCTCGGCGTCCACCACGACGAGACGGCGGCCGACGGCTCGGTCACCCTCGAGCACGCCGAGTGCCTGGCCGCCTGCGACTACGCGCCGGTGGTCACCGTCGACTACGAGTTCTACGACCAGCAGGACGTCGAGAGCGCCCGCGCGCTGGTCGCCGCGCTGCGCCGCGGGGAGAAGCCGCACCCCACGCGCGGCGCCCCGCTCACCGACTTCCGCGGGGTCTCCCGGCAGCTGGCCGGCTTCTCCCAGCACGCCGACGCCGGGTCCGCGCGCGCCGCCGTCGACGCGCCGGGGGAGTGGGGCCCGACGCTGGCCGGCGTCCGGCTGGCCGCCGAGCGCGGCGAGTCCGCCCCGCCGATGAGCGGCCCCGAGCCGGAGCCCGCCGACACCGGCGAGCCCGCGGAGACGGTGGCGCCGTCCGGCGACGCCGGCCGGACGCCGGAGGAGGAGGCCGCCGACGCCCGCGTCGCCGCCGCCGACAACCCGGCCGAGCGGGCCGGCGCCGCGCAGGCGCACCCCGACCGCGGCACCGAGTACGGCCGGCGCACCCCCGGCGGCGACCGTCCCACCCCCGACACCCCCGCAGGGACCGAGCCGGGCACCTCCGGCCAGGGTCCAGGGAAGGCCTGAGATGCCGCTCACCCCCGTCCTCACCGCGCGCTGGGGCGCCGAGCAGCCCTGGCGGCTGTCCACCTACGAGTCCCTCGACGGCTACGCCGCGCTGCGCACCGCGCTGTCGATGCAGCCCGACGAGCTGGTCTCCCTGGTCAAGGACTCCGGCCTGCGCGGCCGCGGCGGCGCCGGCTTCCCCACCGGCATGAAGTGGAGCTTCATCCCGCAGCCCAAGCCGGGGGAGACGCCCACCGGGCCGGCCGCGATGCCCAAGTACCTCGTGGTCAACGCCGACGAGGGCGAGCCGGGCACCTGCAAGGACCTGCCGCTGATGATGACCGACCCGCACTCCCTGGTGGAGGGCGTGATCATCTCGGCGTACGCGATCCGCTGCCGGTTCGCCGTCATCTACGTCCGCGGCGAGGCGGTGCACGCCCACCGCCGGCTGGTGTCCGCCGTCGAGGAGGCCTACGCGGCCGGGTACCTCGGCAGCGACGTCCTGGGCTCGGGCTACGACCTGGAGCTGGTCGTGCACGCCGGCGCCGGCGCCTACATCTGCGGCGAGGAGACGGCGCTGCTCGACTCGCTCGAGGGCTACCGCGGGCAGCCGCGGCTCAAGCCGCCGTTCCCCGCGGTCGCCGGCCTCTACGGCGCCCCGACGGTCATCAACAACGTCGAGACGCTGGCCACCGTGCCGTTCGTCGTCCGCGGCGGGGCGGAGTGGTTCAAGCGGTTCGGGCCGGAGAAGTCGCCCGGGCCGAAGATCTACTCGCTGTCGGGCCGTGTCACCCGCCCCGGCCAGTACGAGGCGCCGATGGGCACCACGATGCGCGAGCTGCTGGAGATGGCCGGCGGCGTGCGGGCCGGGCACGAGCTCAAGTTCTGGACGCCGGGCGGCTCCTCGACGCCGTACTTCACCGCCGAGCACCTCGACGTGCCGCTCGACTTCGACTCGGTCGCCGCCGCGGGCTCGATGCTCGGCACGACGGCGCTCATGGTCTTCGACGAGACCGACTCGATCGTCGAGGCCACCCTGCGGTTCACCGAGTTCTACGCGCACGAGTCCTGCGGCAAGTGCACGCCCTGCCGCGAGGGGACCTACTGGCTGGTCCAGGTGCTGCAGCGGCTGGTCGACGGCCGCGGCACGGCGGCCGACCTCGACCTGCTCACCGACACCTGCGACAACATCCTCGGCCGCTCGTTCTGCGCGCTCGGGGACGGCGCGACGAGCTGCATCACCAGCTCGCTCAAGTACTTCCGCGACGACTACGTCGCCCTGCTGCCGCCCGAGGAGCAGGCCCGCCTGGGCCGCTCGCTGCGGCTCGAGCCCGTCGGAGTGGCCTCGTGACCCTGACGCCCACCGCCCCCGAGCCCGCGCCGGCGGTGCCGCCGGGCGTCCCCGGCCCGCACACCCCGCCGGACGCCGTCCGCTGCACCATCGACGGCTTCGACGTCGCGGTGCCCAAGGGGACGCTGATCATCCGGGCGGCGGAGATGGTCGGCATCCAGATCCCGCGGTTCTGCGACCACCCGCTGCTCGACCCGGTCGGCGCCTGCCGGCAGTGCCTGGTCGAGGTGGAGGGCCAGCGCAAGCCGGTGGCCTCCTGCACCATGCCGGTCACCGACGGCATGGCGGTCAAGACGCAGCTGACCAGCCCGGTCGCGGACAAGGCGCAGCAGGGCACGATGGAGCTGCTGCTGATCAACCACCCGCTGGACTGCCCGGTCTGCGACAAGGGCGGCGAGTGCCCGCTGCAGAACCAGGCGATGAGCAACGGCCGCGCCGAGACCCGCTTCGTCGACGTCAAGCGGACCTATCCGAAGCCGCTGCCGATCAGCAGCGAGATCCTGCTCGACCGCGAGCGCTGCGTGCTGTGCGCGCGCTGCACGCGGTTCTCCCAGCAGGTGGCCGGCGACCCGTTCATCGAGCTGTTCGAGCGGGGCGCGCTGGAGCAGGTCGCCGTCTACGAGGACGAGCCGTTCTCCTCCTACTTCTCCGGCAACACCACCCAGATCTGCCCGGTCGGCGCGCTCACCAGCGCGCAGTACCGGTTCCGGTCGCGGCCGTTCGACCTGCGCAGCGAGCCCTCGGTGTGCGAGCACTGCTCCTCGGGCTGCTCCATGCGCACCGACTACCGGCGTGGCAGGGTCATGCGCCGGCTGGCGGGGGAGGACCCCGCGGTCAACGAGGAGTGGACCTGCGACAAGGGCCGCTTCGCCTTCCGCTACGCCGCCACCAACGACCGCCTCACCACCCCGCTGGTCCGCCGCGACGGCGTGCTGGAGCCCGCCTCCTGGCCGGACGCGTGGGCCGCGGCCGCCGAGGGCCTGCGCGCGGCGCGGGCCGCGGGCGGGGTCGGGGTGCTGCCCGGCGGCCGGCTGACCGTCGAGGACGCCTACGCGTACGCCAAGTTCGCCCGCGTGGCGCTCGGCACCCACGACGTCGACGCCCGCGCCCGCGCGCACTCGGCCGAGGAGCAGGCCTTCCTCGCCGCGCACGTGGCCGGCACCGGCCCGGAGCGGGGGGCGGTCACCTACGACGAGCTCACCGCCGCTCCGGCCGTGCTGCTGGCGGGCTTCGAGCCGGAGGAGGAGTCGCCGATCGTCTTCCTCCGCCTGCGCCGGGCGGTGCGGAAGAACCGGCTGGCCGTCTACGACCTGGCCCCGTTCGCCACCCGCGCGGCGCAGAAGCTGCAGGCCACCGTGCTGGTCACCCGGCCCGGCGAGGAGGCCCGCGCGCTCGCGGCGCTGGCCGAGGGCAGCTGGGGCGGCCCCGCCGTCGAGGCGCTGCGGCAGCCCGGCGCGGTCGTGCTGGCCGGCGAGCGGCTGGCCGAGGTGCCCGGCGCGTTCACCGCGCTGGCCGCGCTCGCCCGCGCCACCGGCGCCCGCCTGGCCTGGGTGCCGCGGCGGGCCGGGGAGCGCGGCGCCGTCGAGGCCGGCGCGCTGCCCGCGCTGCTGCCCGGCGGCCGGCCGGTCGAGGACCCCGTCGCGCGCGCCGAGGTGGCCGCGCTGTGGGGCGTGGACCCCGCCGACCTGCCGGCGCTGCCCGGCCGGGACGCCACCGGCATCCTCGCCGCGGTCCGCGACGGCCGGCTGGCCGGCCTCGTCGTCGGCGGCGTGGACCCCGCCGACCTGCCCGACCCCGCGCTCGCGGCGGAGGCGCTGGCCGCGGCGTCGTTCGTCGTCAGCCTCGAGCAGCGGCCGACCGCCGTCACCGAGCACGCCGACGTCGTCCTGCCGGTGGCCGCCGCGCCGGAGAAGGCCGGCAGCTACCTGGACTGGGAGGGCCGGGTGCGGTCCTTCGACGCCACGCTGCACGGCACCGGCCAGCTCCCCGACGGCCGGGTGCTGCACGGCCTGGCCGAGCACCTCGACGCCGACCTGCGGCTGCCCACCCCCGAGGCGGCCCGCGCCGAGCTCGCCTTCCTCGGCGACGCGAGCGCCCGCGCCGAGGGCGGCCTCGACGTGCCGCCGGCCGTGGCGCCGGAGCCGGGCGAGGGCGAGGCGCTGCTGGCCTCCTGGCGGCAGTTGCTCGACGTCGGGACGCTGCAGCGCGACGAGCCCGAGCTCGCCGGCACCGCCCGCCCGCCGGTGGTGCGGATCAGCGCCGCGCGGGCCGCCGGGCTCGGCCTGGCCGACGGCGCCCCGCTCACCGTCACCGGCGCCACCGGCTCGGTCACCCTGCCCGTCTGCGTCACCGAGATGCCCGACGACGTGGTGTGGCTGCCGATGCGCTCACCGGGCAGCGAGCTGCGCACCGGCCTCGGCACGGCGCCCGGCGGCGTCGTCCGGCTGAGTGCTCCGGGATCGAGCGCGGGAGGTGTCGCGTGACCCTGCTCGCCGCCGCCGACCAGCCGACGCTCGAGGACTTCGGGCACGACGTCTGGTGGATCGTGCTCGTCAAGATCGTCGGCGTCTTCGTCGTGCTGGTCCTGATGACGCTGTTCGCGATCGTGTTCGAGCGCAAGGTCGTCGCCCGCATGCAGCAGCGCGTCGGCCCCAACCGGGTCGGCCCGCGCGGCTACCTGCAGAGCCTGGCCGACGGGCTGAAGCTGGCGTTCAAGGAGGACATCCGGCCCGCGCTCGCGGACAAGCCGGTCTACTTCCTGGCCCCGGTCATCGCGACCATCCCGGCGTTCCTGGCGTTCTCGGTCATCCCGCTGGGCCCGGTGGTCAGCATCTTCGGCCAGCAGACCCCGCTGCAGCTCACCGACGCCCCGATCGGCGTCCTGGTCGTCCTGGCCTGCTCGGCGATGGGCGTCTACGGCATCGTGCTGGCCGGCTGGGCCTCGGGCTCGACCTACCCGCTGCTCGGCGGGCTGCGCAGCGCCGCCCAGATGGTCAGCTACGAGATCGCGATGGGCCTGTCGATCGTCGCGGTGTTCCTCTACGCCGGGTCGATGTCGACCTCGGAGATCGTCGCCGCCCAGGCAGACGGCAACCGGCTGTCGTTCTTCGGGCTGGAGTTCACCGGCCCGGGCTGGTTCGCGGTCCTGCTGCCGGTCAGCTTCGTCATCTACGCGGTCGCCGTCGTCGGCGAGACCAACCGGGCGCCGTTCGACCTGCCCGAGGCCGAGAGCGAGCTGGTCGGCGGCTTCCACACCGAGTACTCGTCGCTGAAGTTCGCGCTGTTCTTCCTCGCCGAGTACATCAACATGGTCACCGTCTCGGCGCTGGCCGCGACGCTGTTCCTCGGCGGCTGGCGGGCCCCGTGGCCGATCTCGATCTGGGACGGCGCCAACTCCGGCTGGTGGCCGCTGCTGTGGTTCTTCCTCAAGGTCTGCGTGGCGCTGTTCGTGTTCATCTGGCTGCGCGGGACGCTGCCCCGGCTGCGCTACGACCAGTTCATGCGCTTCGGCTGGAAGGTCCTGGTGCCGACGGCGCTGGTCTGGATCCTCGCCGTCGCCACGATGCGCACCGTCTCCCGCGAGGCGGACCTGTCCACCGGCCAGGTGGCGGTGTTCGTCGGCGTGCCGATCGCGCTGCTGGTGCTCCTCGGTCTGTCGGTCGCCGGCCGGGCCAGCAACCGCGACACCCGGCTCATGGCCGAGGACGCCGCGGCCGGCGGCGTCCACGCCACGGACCCCGACCCCGACCCCGAGGTGCTGCCCCCGGCCGGGCCGCGGCACCGCCCGGCGCAGCGCACCGGCCCGGCCCGCGCCGAGGGCGGCTTCCCGGTGCCGCCCATGGACCTCGTCGTGCCGCCGTCGCCGCGGCTGCGCCGGGCCGAGCCGGTGGGCGCACGCCCCGAGGGCGGCGTGGTCAGCAGCGGTCGCCGAGGCGCCGGCAGCACCACGGGCAGCACCGCGACCAGCGCACAGGAGGACTCCGATGTCTGAGCGGACCCCCGCGGGGGCCACCCCGGCCCGGCGCGGCGGCGGCGAGGTCGAGCGGACCGGCGGCGCCGGCGGCGGCACGCCCGCGCCCCGCCGCAGCCTGCTGCCGGCGCCCGGCCAGGGGTTCGGCGTCACCTTCGGCCAGATCTTCAAGAAGGTGACCACCGAGGAGTACCCCGAGGTCCCCAAGGTGACCAAGCCGCGCTACCACGGCCGGCACGTGCTCAACCGGCACCCCGACGGGCTGGAGAAGTGCATCGGCTGCGAGCTGTGCGCCTGGGCCTGCCCGGCCGACGCGATCTACGTCGAGGGCGGGGACAACACCGAGGACGCGCGCTACAGCCCCGGTGAGCGGTACGGCCGCGTCTACCAGATCAACTACCTGCGCTGCATCTTCTGCGGGCTGTGCATCGAGGCCTGCCCCACCCGCTCGCTGACGATGAGCAACGACTTCGAGCTGGCCGACGACAACCGGCAGGACCTGATCTACACCAAGGAACAGCTCATGGCCCCGCTGCTCCCCGGCATGGAGGCCCCGCCGCACGCCATGCGCCTCGGCGACGACGAGAAGGCCTACTACGTGCGCGAGCCCCAGCAGGGGTCCGCCGCCGAGCCGGTCACGGTGGAGCGGACATGACCGAGGTCGCCATCGGCACCGGCGAGGCCGTCGTCTTCTGGATCCTCGGCCCGGTCGCGCTGGCGGGGGCACTGGGGATGGTGTTCAGCCGCAACGCCGTCCACTCGGCGCTGTGGCTGGTCAACACGATGCTCGCCCTCGGCGTCTTCTACGTCGTCCAGTCCGCGCCGTTCCTCGGCGCCGTGCAGATCATCGTCTACACCGGCGCGATCATGATCCTGTTCCTGTTCGTCCTCATGATGGTCGGCCGGGACTCCTCGGACTCCGTGGTCGAGACGCTGCGCGGGCAGCGGGTGGCGGCCACGGTGCTCGGCGTCGGGTTCGCCGGGCTGGTCGGCGCCGGCATCGCCCGCGCCACGCAGGACACCCCGGTCGCGGGCCTGTCCGACGCGCAGGGCGGCACCGGCAACATCGACTCGATCGCCGAGCTGCTGTTCACCCGCTACCTGCTGGCCTTCGAGGTCACCAGCGCGCTGCTGATCACCGCCGCGGTCGGCGCGATGGTGCTCGCGCACATCGAGCGCGAGCCCGGCACCCGGCGGACGCAGAAGGAGCTCTCCCGCGCCCGGTTCCTCACCGACCGGCCGCAGACGCTGCCCGGCCCCGGCGTGTTCGCCCGCGCCAACTCCGTGGCCGCCGGCGCGCTGCTGCCCGACGGGCGCACCGCCGAGGACAGCCTGGCCACCGGCATCGAGCCCCAGGAGGTCGACCAGATGCCCCGCCCCACCGGCCGGGCCCAGCTCGGCAGCCCGGACGCCGCCCTCGGCACGCTCGACCCGGCCCCGGAGGACCGGGCATGACGCTCACGCACTACCTGGTGCTCGCGGCGATCCTGTTCACCATCGGCGCCGTCGGCGTGCTGGTGCGGCGCAACGCGATCGTCGTCTTCATGTGCGTCGAGCTGATGCTCAACTCGGTCAACCTGACGCTGGTCACCTTCGCCCGGGCCTCCGGCACCGTCGACGGCCAGATCATGGCGTTCTTCGTCATGGTCGTCGCCGCGGCGGAGGTCGTCGTCGGCCTCGCGATCATCATGTCGATCTACCGGACCCGCCGGTCGGCGTCGGTCGACGACGCCAACCTGCTCAAGTACTGACGGGAGCCGGTCACCCCCATGGAATCCGCCGTCGCCGCCGAGGGCCTGCTGTCGGCCTCGTGGCTGGTCATCGCACTGCCGCTGCTCGGGGCCGCGGTCCTCCTGCTGGGCGGCCGCCGCACCGACCGGTGGGGCCACCTGCTGGGGACGGCGACCGTCCTGGCCGCGTTCGTGGTCGCGCTGCTGTGCACCGTGCAGCTGGCCGGGCTGGAGGAGCGGGCGGTCGACGTCGACCTGTTCACCTTCCTGTCGGTGGGCTCGCTCGACGTGCAGGCGGGGCTGCTGGTGGACCCGCTGTCGGCCACCTTCATGCTGCTGATCACCGGCGTGGGCGGGCTGATCCACGTCTACTCGGTCGGCTACATGGCGCACGACCCGCGGCGGCGCCGGTTCTTCGCCTACCTGAACCTGTTCGTCGCGGCGATGCTGCTGCTGGTCCTCGGCGACAACTACGTGGCCCTCTACGTCGGCTGGGAGGGCGTGGGCCTGGCCTCCTACCTGCTCATCGCCTTCTGGCACGAGCGGCCGGCCGCGGCCACCGCCGCGAAGAAGGCCTTCGTGATGAACCGGGTCGGCGACGTCGGCCTGGCCCTGGCGATCTTCGTGATGTTCGCCCAGCTCGGGACGGTCTCCTACGAGGGCGTGTTCGGCGGGGTCGGGGCACTCGCCGGCGGCACCCTGACGGCGCTCGGCCTGCTCCTGCTGCTCGGCGCGTGCGGCAAGTCCGGCCAGTTCCCGCTGCAGGCGTGGCTGCCCGACGCCATGGAGGGCCCGACGCCGGTCTCGGCGCTCATCCACGCCGCGACGATGGTCACCGCCGGCGTCTACCTCATCGCCCGGTCCGCGCCGATCTACGACCTGACGCCGACCGCCCGCGCCGTCGTCCTCGCCGTCGGCGCGATCACCCTGCTCTACGGCGCGATCGTCGGCTGCGCGTACGACGACATCAAGAAGGTGCTCGCGTACTCGACGGTCAGCCAGATCGGCTACATGTTCCTCGCCGTGGGGCTGGGCCCGGTCGGCTACGCCGCGGGCATCGCGCACCTGCTCACCCACGGCTTCTTCAAGGCCGGGCTGTTCCTCGGCGCCGGGTCGGTCATGCACGCCATGGGCGACCAGGTGGACATGCGCCGCTTCGGCGGGCTGGCCCGGCGGCTGCCGGTCACCTTCGCCACCTTCGGCCTGGGCTACCTCGCGCTGATCGGGTTCCCGTTCCTGTCCGGCTACTGGACCAAGGACGCGATCATCGAGGCGGCGCTGGACCGCGGCGACGGGTGGGGCTGGCTGCTGGGCGCGGTCGCCGTCGTCGGTGCCGGGCTGACCGCCTTCTACATGACCCGGCTGGTGCTCATGACGTTCCTCGGCCGGCCGCGCTGGACCGAGGGCCAGCACCCGCACGAGGCCCCGACGGTGATGACCGCCCCGATGGTGCTGCTCGCCGTCGGCTCGGTGGCCGCCGGGTTCCTGCTGGTGCAGGTCTTCCCGCTCGACGAGTGGCTCGCCCCGGTGTTCGGCGAGCCCGAGGAGGCCGCGCACGTGGTCGCCCCGGCCGTCGTCGGGGTCGTGGTGACCGCGGTGATGCTGGTCGGCGTGCTGGCGGCCTGGCTGTTCGTCGGCCGCCGCGAGGTCCCCGAGGTCGCCCCGGCCCGCGTCTCGCCCGTGGTGCGCGCGGCGCGCAAGAGCCTCTACGCCGACACGGTCAACGAGTCGCTGTTCATGCGGCCGGGCCAGTGGCTCACCCGGGCGCTGGTGTGGGTGGACAACCGCGGCGTCGACGGCGCGGTCAACGGCCTGGCCGCCACGCTCGGCGGCTCGTCGTCGCGGCTGGGCCGGGCGCAGACCGGGTTCGTCCGGTCCTACGCGCTCGGGATGCTCGGCGGCGCGGTCCTGGTGGCCGGGGCACTGCTGGCGGTGACGGCCGGGTGAGCGGGCTGGGCTCTCTGGAGAGGACGACCGACGACATGAGGACCGTGGCGTGAGCGACTCCCTGCTCCTGGTCGCGATGCTGGTGGTGCCCGCGGTGGGCGCCGCCGTCGTCGCCGCCCTGCCCAAGACCAGCACGGCGCTGGCCCGGCAGCTCGCCCTCGGCGTCAGCCTGGTCGTGCTGCTGCTCGCGGTGCTGGCCACGGTCGCGTTCGACCCCGACGGCGACCGGTTCCAGCTGACGACGTCGGTGCCGTGGATCGAGGGCTTCGGCGTCGACTTCGCCCTCGGCGTCGACGGCATCGCGCTGGTGATGCTGCTGCTGGTCGGCGTGCTGGTGCCGGTGGTCGTGCTCGCCTCGTGGCGCGACGAGCCCACGAGCCGCCGCTCCATGCGGACGTTCTTCGCCTGGCTGCTGCTGCTCGAGGCGTGCATGGTCGGCGTCTTCGCCGCCACCGACGTCTTCCTCTTCTACGTCTTCTTCGAGGCGATGCTCGTCCCGATGTACTTCATCGTGGGCAGCTTCGGCGGCCCGCGCCGGCAGTACGCCGCGGTCAAGTTCTTCCTGTACAGCCTGGTCGGCGGGCTGGTCATGCTCGCCGCGGTCATCGGCCTGTACGTCGTCAGCGAGGCGGCGGGCGACGGCACGTTCGCCTTCGAGTCGCTGCGGCAGCTCGACATCGACCCGGCCGCGCAGCGGCTGCTGTTCCTCGGCTTCTTCGTCGCGTTCGCGATCAAGGCGCCGCTCGTGCCGCTGCACACCTGGCTCCCCGACGCCGGTGCCGAGGCCCCGATCGGCGGCGCGGTGCTGCTCGTCGGCGTCCTCGACAAGGTCGGCACGTTCGGGTTCCTGCGCTACTGTCTCCCGCTGTTCCCCGACGCCTCGCGGGAGTTCGCCCCGCTGGTGCTCGTGCTCGCCGTCGCCGGCATCCTGTACGCCGCGCTGCTGGCGATGGGGCAGAGCGACATGAAGCGGCTGGTGTCCTACACCTCGATCGCGCACTTCGGCTTCATCGCCCTCGGCGTCTTCGCCTTCACCACCGAGGCGGGCACCGGCGCGGTGCTGTACATGGTCAACCACGGCATCGCGACCGGACTGCTCTTCCTCGTCGTCGGGATGCTCATCGCCCGCGGCGGCTCCCGGCTGGTCGGCGACTACGGCGGCGTGGCCGCCCGGGCGCCGAAGCTGGCCGGGGTGTTCCTGATCGCGGGGCTCGCGTCGCTGGCGCTGCCGGGCACCAACAGCTTCGTCAGCGAGTTCCTCGTGCTCATCGGCTCGTACCCGACCCGGCCGGTGTTCACCGTCCTGGCCACCGTCGGGATCATCCTCGCCGCGCTGTACGTCCTGCTGCTCTACCAACGCACCATGCACGGCCCGCCGCGCGGCGTGCTCTTCCCGGCCGACGACGAGCCGGCCGCGGCCCCCGCGGCCCCCGCGGCCCCCGTGGGCGGCGCGCACGGCGCGACGGCGACGCTGACCGCCCCGGCCCCCGCGGCCCGGGTGACGGCGCGGCTGCGCGACCTGACCCGCCGCGAGACGGCCGTCGTCGCCCCGCTCGTCGCCTTGATCATCGTGCTCGGCGTCTACCCGCAGCCGCTGATCCGGCTGATCGAGCCGGCCGTCGCCGCGACCATGAGCGACGTCGGCGCCGACCCGGCCGGCGTCGAGGCTCCGACCGAGGGGACCGACTGATGACCATCGAGGCCCCCGACCTCTCCTACGCCGCGCTCGCCCCGCTGCTGTTCGTCTTCGGCGCCGCGTGCACCGGCGTGCTCGTCGAGGCGTTCGGCCCGCGCGACACCCGGCACCCGGTGCAGGTCGCCGTCGCGCTGGTCGGCACCCTCGGCGGGCTGGTCAGCACCCTGCTGCTGGCGGGCACCCGCGAGGTGACCGCCGGGGGTGCGCTCGCCGTCGACGGCGCCGGGCTGTTCCTGCAGGCCACCATCGCCGGTCTCGGCGCGCTGTCGCTCCTGCTGTTCGCCGAGCGCAACCTCGACCCGGCCCGCTCGGCGTTCGTCGTCTCCGCCGCGGTGCCGGCGGGCAGCGTCCGCGACCGCGAGCTGCTCACCGTGCAGCGCGTGCAGACCGAGGTCTACCCGCTGGCCACCTTCGCCATCGGCGGCATGATGCTCTTCGTCACGGCGAACGACCTGCTGCTGATGTTCGTCGCCCTCGAGGTGCTCAGCCTGCCGCTGTACCTGATCAGCGGCCTCGCCCGCCGGCGCCGGCTGCTGTCGCAGGAGGCGGCGGTCAAGTACTTCCTGCTCGGCGCGTTCGCCTCGGCGTTCTTCCTCTACGGCCTGGCGCTGGTCTACGGCGCCACCGGCAGCATCCGGCTCTCCACGGTCCGCGAGGCGGTCACGGCCGGCGGGGGCGGCACGCTCGCCGTCCTCGGCCTGGCGCTGCTGATCGTCGGGCTGCTGTTCAAGGCCAGCGTGGCGCCGTTCCACACCTGGACGCCGGACGTCTACCAGGGCGCGCCCACCCCGGTGACCGCGTTCATGGCCGCCTGCACCAAGGTCGCCGCCTTCGGCGCCATCCTGCGGCTGCTCTACGTCGCGTTCGGCACCGAGGAGTGGACCTGGCGGCCGCTGGTCTACGCCGTGGCGATCGTCTCGATGGTCGTCGGCGCGGTCCTCGGCCTCACCCAGACCGACCTCAAGCGGATGCTCGCCTACTCGTCGGTCGCGCACGCCGGGTTCCTGCTCACCGGCGTCCTCGGCTACCCGGGGACGGGCCTGTCGGCGGTGATGTTCTACCTGCTGGTCTACGGCCTGACCACGCTCGGCGCGTTCGCCGTGCTGACCCTCGTGCGCAGCGGCGACGGTGAGGCCACGCACCTGTCGCAGTGGGCGGGCCTCGCCCAGCGCTCGCCGGTCACCGCCGCGGTGATGAGCCTGTTCCTGCTCGCGCTCGCCGGCATCCCGCTCACCAGCGGCTTCACCGGCAAGTTCGCCGTCTTCCGGGCGGCGATCGAGGACGGCGCCTGGCCGCTGGCGCTGGTCGCGCTGCTGGCGAGCGCGGTGGCGGCGTTCTTCTACCTGCGGGTCATCGTGCTCATGTACTTCTCCGAGCCGGCCGCCGACGGCCCCACCGTCGGCGTGCCCGGGCTGCCCACCACCGTCGTCCTCGCGGTGACCGCCGCGGCCACCCTGGTCCTGGGCATCGTCCCCGGGGCGGTGCTCGGTCTCGCCGATCGGGCGGCTATCTTCGTCGGTTGATGACCGGACCCCGTGCCGCCGTCGACGGGATCGCCCCGGCCGAGGTCTGGCACCGCATCTCGACCCCCGCCTCGACCATGGGCCCCTGGCTCCCGGGCGGGGCCCTCGGCGACTCGCTGGCCGAGGGGCTGACGAACGTGGAGGCGGCGCTGGCCACCGCGGTGGCCAGCGAGCACTCGTTCGTCTCCGAGGCCGCGGGGCACCTGATGGCCGCGGGCGGCAAGCGCTTCCGCCCGATGCTCGCGCTGCTGGCCGCCCACCTGGGCGACGCGCACGCGCCGGAGGTCGTGCGGGCCGCCGTCGTCTGCGAGCTCACCCACCTGGCCACGCTGTACCACGACGACGTCATGGACGAGGCCGCCGTCCGCCGCGGGGCGCCCAGCGCCAACAGCCGGTGGACCAACAGCGTCGCCATCCTCACCGGGGACTTCCTGTTCGCCCGCGCCTCGGACCTGCTCGCCGACCTCGGCCCCGAGGCGGTGCGCATCCAGGCGCGCACCTTCGAGCGGCTGGTCACCGGCCAGATCCGGGAGACCGTCGGCGCCCGCCCCGGCGAGGACCGCGTGCAGCACTACCTCGAGGTGCTGGCCGACAAGACCGGCTCGCTGGTGGCCACCTCGGCCCGCTTCGGCGCCCGCTTCGCCGGCGTCGACGCCGACCTGGTGGAGGCGCTGACCCGCTTCGGTGAGGAGGTCGGCGTGGCGTTCCAGATCTCCGACGACCTGCTCGACATCGTCAGCCAGGACGGCGCGTCGGGGAAGGCGCCCGGCACCGACCTGCGCGAGGGCGTCGCCACGCTGCCCGCGCTGATCGCCCTGGCCGGGGACGACCCCGCCGACGCGCGGCTGCGCGAGCTGGTGTCCCGCCCGCTGTCCGACGACGCCGAGCACGCCGAGGCGCTGGCGCTGCTGCGCGGGTCAGCGGCGCTCGACCGCGCCGGCGGGGTGCTGCGGGACTACGCCGACCGCGCCCGGTCCTCGCTGTCCGCCGTCCCCGCCGGTGAGGTGCGGGACGCGCTGTCGGCGCTGTGCGACTACGTGGTCATCCGCACCAGCTGACCGCGGACGGCGCCGTCCGCGCCGCTCGGGGATGCTCGGCGCCGTGAGGTCCTCCCGCGTCGTGCTGCTGGCCGCCGTCCTGGTGCTGGCCGGCTGCTCCGGGACCGACGGAGCCGAC
>NZ_JBJGZJ010000022.1:0-74116 GCF_054050435.1 Geodermatophilus sp. SYSU D01036
CCTAGGCGGGGTGGGGGGGTGGGCCCGTGGCCGGGCGCGGGCGCGCCCGCCCCCCCCCCCAGCCGGGGGCACCGCGGGGGGGGGGGGGGGGGGGCGGCCCCCCCCGGCGGCGGGTGGGGGAGCCGGCCGTCAGGCCGTGCGGGGTCGGCGCGCCACGAAGTCGTCGGCGATCTGGTCGAAGGTCGTCCAGCGGACGCCCTCGTGGCCGTTGACGTGCTCGATGAGGCGCTCGAGCATGAGGAGCACCTGCGGCCGGCCGGACACGTCGGGGTGCACGGTGAAGGTGACCACCGCGTAGTCCATCTCCCGGTGGACCCAGTCGAACTGGTCCTGCCACATCTCCCCGAGGTGGCGGGGGCTGACGAACCCGTGGCTGTTCGGGCTGGCCTTGACGAACATCATCGGCGGGAGGTCGTCGAGGTACCAGTTCGCCGGGATCTCGACGAGGTCGGTCTCCCGGCCCCGGACGAGCGGCTCCATCCAGGTGTCGGCCGGCTGCGAGTAGTCGATCTTCGTCCAGCTGTCGCCGACCCGGACGTAGTAGGGCTCGAAGTCCCGGTGCATCAGCGAGTGGTCGTACTTGATGCCGCGCTCGAGCAGCAGCTCGTTGGTGACGGGGGAGAACTCCCACCACGGGGCGACGTAGCCGGTGGGACGGCGGCCGGCCCGCTCCTCGATCAGCTCGATGCAGCGGTCGAGCACCGCGGACTCCTGCTCGCGGCTCATGGCGATGGGGTTCTCGTGGCTGTAGCCGTGGACGCCGATCTCGTGCCCGGCGGCCACACAGGCGTCGAACTGCTCGGGGAACGTCTCGATGGAGTGCCCCGGCCAGAACCACGTGCTCGGCATCCCGTTGCGGCGGAAGAGCTCGAGCATGCGCGGGACGCCGACCTCGCCGGCGAAGATGCCGCGCGAGATGTCGTCCGGCGAGTCCTCGCCGCCGTAGGAACCCAGCCAGCCGCCCACCGCGTCGACGTCGACGCCGAACGCGCAGAGGATCTCCTTGGGCATGACCTCTCCTCTCGGGTCCCCCGGGCCGCGACCTGCGGCCGGGTCGTTCCTGCCGGCCGGTGCCGGTCAGCCGCCGGTGCCGGTCAGCCGCCGGTGCGGGCCCGCCAGCCGGCGCGGACGGCGTCCGGGTCCCGGTCCAGCCCCAGCAGGACGGCCAGCAGCACCCTCGCCTGGGAGGGGCGCAGCAGGCCGGCGGGGAGCGCCCCGGCGGCGAGCAGGTCGGTGCCGCCGCCGTCGCCGTAGAGGGCGGCGACCGGGCCGGCCGCCACCCGCGTCGAGGTGACCACGACGACGCCGGCGTCGGTGAGCTCGCGGACGGCCCGGCAGACGACGGGGTTGGCGTTGCCGGCGCCGGTGGCCTCCAGGACGATCCCCCGGGCGCCGGCCGCCGCGAACGCGTGCAGCGCCGTGGCGTCGGCGTCCGGGTGGCAGGCGACGACGTCGACGCGGACACCCGCCGGATCGACGCGGGCGAGGTCGAGGGGAGCGGGGCGGCGGGCCGAGCGCTCGAGGAGGAGGGCGCTGTCCCGGACCCATCCCAGCGGACCCGCGTCCGGCGCGGTGAAGGTGTCGGCCGCCAGCGTGTGGCCCTTGCGCGTGCCCCGTGCCGGGAACACCCGCCCGCCGAAGGCGATCAGGGCGCCCTGGTCCCGGGCGGCCGGGCTCGCGGCGACGGTGACCGCGTCTGCGAGGTTGCGCGGCCCGTCGCTGTCAGGAGCGTCCGCCGGCCGCTGGGCGCCGGTGAGCACGACCGGCCGCGGATCGCGGTGGACGAGGTCGAGGAAGAACGCCGTCTCCTCGGTCGTGTCCGTGCCGTGCGTGACGACGACCCCGTCGACCTCCGGGTCGGCCAGCTCGCCGGCCACCGCGGACGCGACGGCGTGCATGCGCTCGAGCGTCATGAGGTAGCTGCCGACCCGCAGCACGTCCCGGACGCGCAGGCGGGTGCCGAGGTCCCCGGCCAGCCGGGCGACCAGGTCCGCCCCGCTGTCCTGTGCCGTCGACACCCCGCTCGCGTCGGCGCGGGTCGCGATCGTGCCGCCGGTCGCCAGCACCGTCACCAGGGACACGGGAGACCTCCGGGGCGCGGGTGTCGGGGACCTGGACGTGGTGCGCTGACGCCGTGTTCGGTGCGCCGGGACGCGGCCCCGGCGCACCCGCTCCGGTGGCTAGACGGCGACGGCGGTGACGAAGGTGCAGACGCCGTCGCCGGAGGTTGCCCGCTGCCGGATGCCCAGCAGCCGCAGGACCGCCATCTCCACGCGGTAGGCCAGCCGCATCGGCCCGGTGTAGAGCGTGTCGCCGGCGGTGGTGACCTCGATCCGGTCGAACCCGGCCAGCCGCACGTGCTCGGTGAGCATCCAGTCCGGCAGCAGGGTGATGTGGCCGGGGGAGTGGTAGTGGCTCGGGCCGAAGATGTACGGGGCCCCGCGCAGCAGGGTGAGCAGCCGCGAGTGCGGGTGCGTGACGTTCGGCGTGCTCACCAGCAGCCGGCCGCCGGGGCGCAGCAGGGCCCGGATCGAGCGCAGCACCTGCCGCGGGTTCTCCACGTGCTCGAGGGTCTCCACGCACACGACCAGGTCGAACGGGCCGCGGGTCTCCTCGGTCCAGTCCGGGTCGTCGAGGTCGAGCCGGGCGATCCAGTCGTGCGGCGGATCGAGGTCGGTGGGGACGACGTCGACGCCCGCGTCGCGCAGCCGCAGCGCCAGCGCGCCGCAGCCGGAGCCGACCTCGAGCACCCGCCCGCCGTCGGGGAGCAGCGTCCGGGCCAGGCCCGCGGCGTACTCGTGCACGCCGGGGGCCGCGTGGATGCCGTGCCCCTGGTAGGTGCGGACGGCGGCCGTGCGGCGGCCGTCGCGGTGCTGGACGTCGGTCACCCGTCCACCCTGGCATCCCCGCGCACGTCCCGCAGACGGCGCGCAGACGTCACGCCGGGCACCACGGTGTGTCACCGGGAGGCCACCCGTCGGTCACCTCGGTCCTGAGTACTGGCCGGGGCCGGACCGCTCCCCGCGGCCGGCCCCTCCTGCCGCCGCTCCCCGAGGAGATGACGTGTCCGGTCCGCACCACCACCACGACCACCACCACGACCACCACCACGACCACCACCACGACCACGACCACGAGCCCGCCGCCTGGACGCCCTACAGCGACGTCTCGGTCCCCGACCAGGACCTCGCGCCCGGCGACCTCTCGCGCCGGCGGTTCCTGCAGGCGGCCGGGGTCCTCGGCCTGGCGGTCGGCGCGACGGTGGCCGGTGCACCGCGGACCGCGCAGGCCGCCCCCCGTGCGGGCAGCGGCAGCGGCGGCGGGTACACCTGGCTCAACGGCGACCACCACATCCACACGCAGTACAGCTCCGACGGCCTCTACACCGTGCGGGACCAGGTGGAGCAGGCCCGCCGCAACGGCGTGGACTGGCTGGTCGTCACCGACCACGGGTCCGCCACCCACGCGCGCCTGGGCGTCGACCTGGTCAACCCCGACGTCCGCGCCGCCCGGACGGCCCACCGGGACGTGCTGGTGTTCCAGGGCCTGGAGTGGAACATCCCGGCCGCCGAGCACGGCACCGTCTTCGTCGCCCCGGGCGACCACGAGGTCACCGTGCTCAAGGAGTTCGAGAACCAGTTCGACGGCGCGGTCCGGAGCACCTCCGCCAGCTCGCCGGCCAACGAGGCGCAGGCCGTCGCCGGCATCCGGTGGCTGGGGCAGCAGATGCTCGCCGGTCGCACCCCGAACGCGCTGTTCCTCGCCAACCACCCGGCCCGCAACGGCCTGGACTCGCCGCACGAGATCCGCGCCTGGCGCGACGCCGACCCGCGGGTGGCGATCGGCTTCGAGGGCGCGCCCGGGCACCAGGCGGCGGGCATCCCCACCCCGCAGGGCCCGGGTGACGCGCGCGGCTTCTACGGCAACTCCCCGAACGCCAACAGCTGGCCGGGCTACCCGCCCGAGTCCTACCGGACCTTCGGCGGGTTCGACTGGATGACGGCGAAGGTCGGCGGGGTCTGGGACTCGCTGCTGGCCGAGGGCCGGCCGTGGTGGATCACCGCCAACTCCGACTCGCACTCCGTCCACCTCGACCGGCTGGTCCGGCCCGCCGGCCAGGACACCAGCGCCTGGTTCGCCGCCGACGGCCGGTACGGCGACCCGGTGGACAGCGGCACCCCGCAGGTCGACCGCGGCGACTACTTCCCCGGCTACTACTCGCGCACCTGGGTGGGGTCGACCGCCCGCGACTACGGCGCCGTCATGGACGGCCTGCGGGCCGGGCGGGCGTTCGTCGTCCACGGCGACCTGATCGACGGCCTGGAGGTCACCGTCCGGGGCGACGGCGGCGGCAACGCGCCGGGGACCCTCGGCGAGCAGGTGCGGGTGGACCGCGGCGAGAACGTGCATGTGCAGATCCGCATCACCCAGCGGCGGCAGCCCAACGCCCACGGCGACGTGCCGCAGCTGCGCCGCGTGGACCTGATCACCGGCCCGGTCACCGGCCCGGCCGCCGACCGGGACACCCAGGCGGCCCCGGAGACGCGCGTCGCGGAGTCCTTCGAGGTCCGCGGCAACGGCCAGGTGGTCATCAACCACGTGATCCGCCGCGTCGACCGGTCGTTCTACCTGCGGCTGCGGGGGACCGACGGCAACGTCAGCGCCCCCGGCAGCATCGAGCCGCGGCAGGACCCGGTCGGCAACAGCGACCCGTGGACCGACCTGTGGTTCTACTCCAACCCGGTGTTCGTCACCGTTGGCTGAGTCCTCCTCCGGCGACTGCTGGGTCGCGCTCTGCGGCGACACCGGCAGCTCGTGGAGCGCGCTGGCCGAGGTCGAGCACCGGCTGCTCGACCTCGGCCGGCGGGTCGGCGCCACGGAGGTCGCCACGCACGTCGTCCGGTCGGCCGAGGGCGGTCACCACGCCGGCACCCTCCGCGCGCCTCGGTCGGCCGGGCTGGCCGACGCCGTCGCCGGCTGGGTCAGCCCCGGTGAGACGGTCGTGCTGGCCGACGCCGACGGCGAGGTCCGGCTCGGCGGGGACGCCCGGCACGGCGACCACGCGGCCGGCGTCGCCCGGGCGCACCGGGACCGGGCCTCCGGACGGCTGGTCCGCTTCCCCGGCCAGGAGGCCCTGCCCGACCGGTTCCCGCTGGCCGAGCTGACCGCGCGGTGCACGATCGAGGCGGTCGACCTGCTCGGCGTGACCGACGCCCCGGACCTGGTCCTGCGCACCCGCGGGCACGTGCGCCCGGAGTACCGCGACGGCGTCCTCGTGCTCACCGTGAACGCGTGGGACGACCGCGAGGTCTGCCCGTTCGAGTCGCCGACCCCGCGGGCCTGCTGCAGCGACCACTGAGGGACGGTGGCCCGAGGCGGACTCGCGATCGACGGGACAGGGAACTCGCCGCCGGGATCAGGCCCGGCCGCCGACAGGACGCGCGGTTCCGTCCCCGGCCTCGGCGGACCCTCCCTCCGGCACCTCACGTGGCCGGGGCACCTCGACGACGGATCTCGGCCGGTCGGCGACGGGTGCAGCGCCCTGGACGGCGCGCCGCTGCGCCAGGAGCACCCTGGCCGCGAGCCGCGGCCGCAGCAACGACTCGGGCCGGTCGATCAGGTTGGCCACCCGGAGGAACGCCGAGCCCACCCCGGCGTCGACCGCAGCAGCGGCCTGGACCCGTGCGACGTAGGCGTTGACCACGCGCACTCTCGCCGAACGCCGTCCGCGGACCGAGGGCTGCCGCAGGTCACTGCCGGCAGCGATGTCCCACGGAACGTCGACGAGACGCGCGGCGCGACGGAAGAACTGCCGGGCGAGGTCGTCGACGCCGGCGTCGAGCAGCTGCCGCAGGACGAGGGCCTCCATGGCCGCCACCGTCATGCCCTGGCCGTAGACCGGGTTGAAGCTGCTCAAGGCGTCACCGGTGACCAGCAGGCCCTCCGGGAACCGGGTCAACCGCTCGTAGTGCCGTCGCGTGCTCCCGACGAAGTGGTACACGTGCGGGCCCTCGATCGGTTCCCGGTCCGCCATGAGCCGGGCGACCTCCGGTGCGGGCAGGCGGGCCGCAAAGGTCCGGAAACCCGCCAGGTCCGTCGGCGCGGCGTCGGGTCGGTAGGCACCCGCGCTGACGATCCAGCGTCCCCCCTCCAGCGCCAGGGCGGCGCCGAACCGGGGGACTGCGGTGGTGGCCCCGATGAGGCAGGCGCGGTCGCCGTCGAGGTCGTCGTCGTACCGGGGGACGACCCAGGTCGTGTAGCGGACGTCCACGTCGATCCGCGACTCCGTCGGCCGGCTGAAGCCGTGCGACTCGAGCCAGGACGGGGTGTGCGATCCGCGCCCGGTCGCATCGACCACCAGGTCGGCGCGGAGTGACTCCTCCTCCGTGCTCCTGGCGACGGGATCGGAGCGACGCACCCGCACCCCGGACACCCGCCCGTCGACCGCTGTCAGGTCGAGCAGTTGCGCCGGCGCGAGCACCTCGACCCCGGGGAGGTCCAGGACGCGGGCCCGGACCCGGTCCTCCACCAGCGGGCGGCTCATGGCGAGACCCTGCATCCCGATCGGGGACCGGTACAGCAGGTGCCCGTCGTTGTACCAGCGGGCGTCGCGCTGCATGTCGCCGATCTCGGCTCCGTGCTGCACCAGTTCCTCGGTGAGGCCGGGGAAGAACTCCTCCAGCACCTCCCGGCCGCGGGCGAGCAGCCCGTGGGGATGCCGTCCCTGGGGTACGCCTCGCCGTGCGGCAGGCTCGCCGGGCAGCACGTCCCGGTCGACCACCGTCACCCGGTCGAACGCCTCGGTGAGCACCCTGGCGGTGAGGAGCCCGCTCATGCTCGCCCCGATGACGACCGCTCGTCCGCCCATCCGTGGCACAGCGATCGCCCCCTGAGTCGTCGTGTCGTCCCGACGCGACGGTCCTCCCGGGGGGCCGGGGACCGACAGGGGCCATGGGCTCTCCGATCGCGCGACGGCCCGAGCAGCCGCCGGGGCACCCCTGACGGCAGTGGCGGAGCCGCAGTCGGGAGGGCGGGCCTAGGCGGCGGCGCCGTGGTGGACGACGCGGCCCTTGCCCGTGCGCTTGGCGGCGTACATCGCCGCGTCGGCGCGGGCCATGAGCTCGTCGGCGCCCACCGCGGCGTCGCCGGCGGTCAGCGCCACCACGCCGGTGCTGGCGCCGACGGCGCGGGTGCGGCCGGCGACGGCGAACGGCACGGCCATCGCCGCCGTGAGGCGGGCGGCGGCCTCCAGCGGGTCGCCGCCGTCCTCGAGCAGCGCGGCGAACTCGTCGCCGCCGAGCCGGGCCACCGTGTCGCCGCCGCGCAGCGCGCCGGTGAGCCGCTCGGCGACCCGCAGCAGCAGCTCGTCACCGGCGGCGTGGCCGAGGGTGTCGTTGACCGCCTTGAAGTCGTCCAGGTCGAGGAAGACGACGGCGACCGGCCGCATGTCCCGGGCGTGCAGGGCCAGGGCGTGCCCGAGCCGGTCGAGGAACAGCGACCGGTTGGCCAGCCCGGTCAGCGGGTCGGAGAAGGCCAGGTGCCGCAGCTGCGCCTCGCGGGCGGCGAGGTCGGCCGCCAGCCGCGCGTTCTCCCGCACGGTCACGTACTGCCGGACCATGAGCGCGGCGATCACCACGGTGGCGGCCAGCATCTCGCCGAGGGACAGCGGCGTGCCGGCGAGGCTGCGCAGCAGGGCGGTGGCCAGCGCGGCCACGACCGGGACGTAGGGCAGCAGCGACGCCGCGGTGCCGGTGTCGCGGACGCCGCCGGTGCGGCCGTCGGGACCGGCGCCCGCGAGGCCGGTGCGGCACAGCCCGGCCACGGCGAGCAGGGCGAACGCGGCCGTCCAGCCGACGTCGGCGGTCCCGCCGTCGTAGGCGCCGGTGGCGGACAGGTAGGTGAAGGCGCTGTCGGCGACGGCCAGGGCGCTGACGCCGGCCGCGACCAGGTTCAGCGGGCGCCGGTCGCCGCGGGTGCGGGTGACCAGCAGGACGGCCAGCACGACCAGGACGACGTCGGTGACCGGGTAGGCGGCCAGCAGCAGCCGGGCGCCGACGGGGTGGCCGGCGTCGTCGCGCAGCACCGCGCCCAGCGCCGTCTGCCAGCTGACCAGGCCGACCGCGCCGGTGGTCATCACCGCGTCGAGGAGCCGCTGCAGGCGGCCGGTCCGCCCGCCGCCGGCCGGGTGCAGGACCAGCGCCGGCACGGCGAACAGGCAGAAGCCGAGGAACCCGACGTCGGCCAGCGACGGGAACGGCGACTCGCCGCGGGCGGCGAGGACGGTCCAGTACGCCTGGCCGGCGCCCCACGACGAGCAGGCCAGGGCCAGCAGCGCCCAGGCCAGCCGCAGCCGCAGCCCGGTGCTGCGGACGGCGAACCGCGCGGTCGCGGCGCCGGCGGCGAGCGCGGCCAGCGTCTGGGTCAGGTCGGAGGCGAGCGCGGCGCCGGACGGCCCGAGGAGCGTGGTGGCCAGCGTCCCGGCGGCGGCGAGGACGACGACGAGCGCCGCCAGGCGCGGGTGCGCCGTCGACCGGACCATGCTGCCGCCCTCGTGCTCGGGAAGGGGTTCTCCTCCTCTGCATCGACCGGTCCGGCCCGCGGGCCCATCACCCGGAGGGGGTGGTCAGCGGCTGAACACCGCCGCCTGCTCCGCGCACAGCTCCGCCAGCGCCTGCGGCGCCGACCGGCACAGCCGCGGGAAGGCGAGGAACCCGTGCGGCATGCCGACGTACTCGGTCAGCCGGACGGGCACGCCCGCGTCCCGGAGCACCGCGGCGTAGCGCACGCCGTCGTCGCGGATGGGGTCGTGCTCGGCCACCTGCACCAGCGCCGGCGGGAGGCCCGCGTGGTCGGTGGCGTACAGCGGCGAGGCGTGCGGGTGGTGCGGGTCGCGGTCGCCGAGGTAGTGGTCGCGGAAGACGAGGCAGTCGGCCCTGGTGAGGATCGGCGCGTGCGCGTTCTCGTCGATCGACGGGCTGCTCATCGTCAGGTCGACCGAGGGGTAGACCAGCCCCTGGTGGGCGATCCGCGGGCCGGAGCGCTCGCGGGCCATCAGGCAGACGACGGCGGCCAGGTTGCCGCCCGCGCTGTCGCCCATGACCGCGACCCGATCGGGGTCGGCGCCGAACTCGGCGGCCCGCTCCACGACGTCGGCCAGGGCGGCGTGGCAGTCCTCGGCCGCGGCCGGCCAGCGGTGCCCCGGGGCGAGCCGGTACTCCACCGAGACGACGACGGCGCCGACGGTGGCCGACACGGAGCTGCAGAGCCAGTCCGCGGAGTCGAGGTTCCCGAGCGCCCAGCCGCCGCCGTGGAAGTTGACGACCAGCGGCAGCGGGCCGGTCGCCCACTCCGGCCGGTACGTGCGCACCGGCACCTTGCCGACCTCGCCGCGCGCGGTCCCGTCGGCGAGCCGCACCCCCGGGGCCACGCCGCCGAGCAACAGATCGGTGACCCGGTTGTGCGGCACACGCCGCTGCTGCGCCTTCCGCAGCCGCTCGTCGTCCATCCTCGTGACCGACGCCCGCGCGGCCAGCCGGCCGAGCAGCCGCACCCTCAGGTCCATCCGTGCCACGTGTCCTCCTCCGTGTCGTGCCGGTCAGTGGTGCCGATGAGTGGTGCGCCGTCCGCCGGTCCCCCCGGCATGACGTACGAGACGGTCCGCTCGGCGGACGGGACGCCCGTCGCCTACGAGGTGTGGGGCTCCGGGCCGCCGCTGGTGACGGTGTGCGGCGCGACCTGCGACCGCGCGCTGATGCGCCCCACCGCCCGGGCGCTGGGCGAGCACGCCACGGCCGTGGCGTACGACCGGCGCGGCCGCGGCGACAGCGGGGACACCCTGCCGTACGCGGTCGAGCGGGAGGTCGAGGACCTCGCCGCGCTGGTGGACGCCGTCGGCGGGCGCGCGTCCCTGTACGGGCACTCCTCCGGCGCCGCCCTGGCGCTGCGCGCCGTCGCCGCGGGCCTGCCGGTGGACCGGTTCGTCCTCCACGACCCGCCCTTCGCCCCCGACGACCCCGCCCTCCGGGACGAGAGCCGCACCTTCGCGGCCGGGATCCTGGACCTGCTGGCCGCCGGGGAGCGGGACGAGGCGGTGGACCGGTGGTGCCGCGGCACCGGCATGCCCGGGGAGGTGGTCGACGCGGTGCGGTCGACGCCGCGGTGGGCGGAGCTGGTCGCGCTCGCCCCGACGCTGGCGTACGAGATCGCGGTGCTCGACTCCGTCGAGACCGGCGGCGCGGTGCCCGAGGACGTCGCCCGCCGCGCGGCGCGGCCCGGCCTCGTGCTGGTCGGCGGCGACAGCCCGCCGTTCATGCAGGAGGTGGCCCGGCGGGTGGCGGAGCTCCTCCCGGCGGGCGCGCTGCGGGTGCTCCCCGGCTCCGGCCACGTCGTCGCGCCGGAGGTCCTGGCGCCGCTGGTCGCGGAGTTCCTCCGCGGCTGACGTCGTCCGCACCGGTCAGGGCTCGGCGAACCAGGCGTGGCCGAGGCCGGGGACCAGCAGCAGGCCGTCCCGGACCGGCAGGGGACCGTCGCTGCCGTGCACCTGCGCGAACGCGCCGAACCCGGTGACGGTGTCGGCGTCGACCCGCTGCGGGTGCGGCGAGAAGTTGGCCACCCCGACGAACGCGCCGCTGCGCGGGTGCTTGCGCCGCCAGACCAGCACCGCGTCGTTGCCGACGTCGACCACCGTCGACTCCACCCCGCCGCGCAGCGCCAGCAGCGACCGGCGCACCTCCCCGAGCCGGCGGATCCCGGCCCACACCCGGCCCTCCACCGTGGTGGGGTCGCCGCGGCGGGCCGCGGCCGCCCAGTCCATGGGCGGGCGGTGCATCCAGCGGTTGTCCGGCGCCCGCTCGGGCTCGGCCAGGTAGGAGGCGTCGTTGCGCTGGGCGAGCTCGTCGCCCATGTAGAGCAGCGGGACGCCGCCGAAGGCGTAGGCGACCGAGTAGAGCAGCAGCAGCCGGCGCACCCCGGCGTCGAGGGCGACCGGGTCGTCGCGGTCGAGGGCGTCCTCGATGCCGCACAGGGACGCCGCCGACCCCGAGATCCGCGCGTCACCGGTGGCCTCGTTCTCCTGGAACAGCGCCCCGCGGGCGAACGAGCCGGGGAAGCGGCCGGCGTAGAAGTCGTTGAGGAACCGGCGGTGGGCGAACCCGTCGAGCCCGACCGCGGCGGCGTCCTCGTCGGTGACCGCCCAGCCGATGTCGTCGTGGCCGCGGACGTAGGTGCACCAGGTGGCGGTGGGCGGGATCGGCCGCATCCGGCGCAGGGCCTGCCGGGCCAGCCGGACGTCCTGGGTGGCCAGGCTGCTCCACAGCAGCACCATGAGGGAGTTGTGGTAGGCCAGCTCGCACTCGGGCCGGTAGCGGTCGTGGCCGCCGAGGTAGGCGACCAGGTCGTCGGGGGAGACGATCGCCTCGGCCTTGAACACCACGCCCGGCGCGGCCAGCCGGGTCAGCGCGTGCAGCAGCTGCAGGAGGGTGTGCCCCTCGGGCTGGTTCTGGCAGCTGGTGCCCAGCCGCTTCCACATGAACGGGACGGCGTCCATGCGGAAGACGTCGACGCCGCGGTTGGCCAGCCAGGCGATCTCGCCGGCCATCGCCAGCGTCACCTCGGGGTTGGTGTAGTCGAGGTCCCACTGGTACGGCCAGAACGTCGTCCACACCCAGCCGCCGGCGCCGCCGCGCGCCTCGGGCACCCAGCTGAACGAGCCCGGCGCCCGGTCGGGGAAGACCTCGGGGATCGTCGCGTCGTAGGCGTCGGGCATCTCCCGGTCGGGGAAGGCGGTGTAGAAGCCGGCGTACGCGGGGTCGCCGGCCAGCCAGCCCTGCGCCCAGGGGTGCTCGCGGGCGGTGTGGTTGAGCACGAGGTCGATGCACAGCGCCATCTCCCGCTCGTGCAGTGCCGCCGCCACCGCCTCGAGGTCGGCCATGGTGCCCAGCCGCGGGTCGACGGCGCGGTAGTCGGCCACCGCGTAGCCGCCGTCGTTCTCGCCCTCGCGCGGTCGCAGCAGCGGCATGAGGTGCAGGTAGGTGGTGCCCAGCTCGGCGAGGTGGCCGAGCCGGCCGGGCAGCTCGGCGAGCGTGCCGCAGAAGCGGTCGACGTAGCAGACGTAGCCCTGCACCCGGGCGCGCTGGAACCACGCCGGGTCGATCTCCCGCCGCCGGTCGATCCGCCGCAGCCGCTCCGGGCGCTCGGCCGCCGCGGCGAGCGCGGCGCGCAACCCGCGGGCGAACAGGTCGTCGGCGGCGTCCCCGTAGAGGATCGCCAGCGGCTCGTGGACGTCGTACAGCGCCAGGTCGGCGCGGGCGAGGAAGGCGTCGGCCTCCGCCTCGCCGAGGGCGGCGACCGCTTCGTCCGCGAGGACCGGCCGCAACTCCGCCCACGCCCGCCGGGCCCCGGCCCGCAGCTGTTCGGCCCCCGCGCTCATGTGCCCTGCGTATCGCGTCCAGGCCCCGCGTGCACCTCGGTGGGGCGGCCCGCACCCCGACGGCGTCGCCGGGTCCCGCAGACTGGCGCCCGTGTCCGCCACCCCGCTGCCCGTGCAGTCCACCTGGCCCGGGGACGTCGCCGACGTCCTCCCGTTCCTCGCCCCGGAGTCCTGAGGTGAGCGGTTCCACGGTCAGCAGGGCACTCGTCCTCGGCGGCGGTGGCATCGCCGGGATCGCCTGGGAGATCGGGCTGCTGTCCGGGCTGGCCGACGCCGGGGTCGACGTCCGGGACGCCGACCTGGTGGTGGGCACCTCGGCCGGCTCGATCGTCGGCACGCTGCTGCGCACCGGTCACGACCTCGAGGAGCTCTACGCCGCCCAGCTCGGCCCGGTGCCGGCGACCGAGCGGGCGGTGGAGTTCGACGGCGCGGCCTTCCTCGCCTCGTTCGCCGCCGCGCTGGCCGGCGCGGCCGGCCAGCAGGACGCCCGCGCCCGGATCGGCGGGCTCGCGCTGCGGGCGCAGACCATGCCCGAGTCGGAGCGGCGCGCGGTGATCGGCGCGCGGATCGGGTCGCCGGAGTGGCCCGCGCAGCGGCTCGTGGTGACCGCCGTCGACACCGCGGACGGGGAGTTCCTCGCCGTCGACCGCGACACCGGCTTCCCGCTGCTCGACGCCGTCGCCGCGTCCTGCGCGGTGCCCGGCGTCTACCCGCCGATCACGATCGGGGAGCGGCGGTTCATGGACGGCGGGATGCGCTCGGCCACCAACGCCGACCTCGCCGCCGGCTGCGACACGGTGCTCGTCGTCGCGCCGATGGCGGGGATCGCCGGCAGCACGCTGGGCCCGTCGCTGGACGACGAGCTGGCGGCGCTGCGCCGCGGGGGGAAGGCGCACCTGGTGCTCGCCGACGAGGACGCGGTGCGCGCCTTCGGCACCAACCCGCTCGACCCCGCCACCCGGGAGCCCTGCGCCCGCGCCGGCCGCGCCCAGGCCGCGCGGGTCGCCGACGAGGTCCGCGCGTTCTGGGGCTGACGCCGCCCGTCGTCGACCTGGTGTCTCCTTCCGCGGCGCGAGGCGACACCAGGTCGACATCCGGCGTCCAGTGGTCGTCCAGCGGGGTCACCGCGGCCCGGTGACACCGGCAGCCGACCACTCGAGGGACGTCGGGCGGCGTCAGTCCAGCAGGACGCGGACGGCGAGCACGGCGACGTCGTCGTCGGAGCGGCCGGGCAGGGCGCGGGTGAGCAGCCGGTCGCACAGGGCGTCCGCGGTCAGCCCGGACAGCCCGGACAGCGCCTCGGCGGCGGCCGCGAGCCCCTCGTCGATGCCCTGCCGGCCCACCTCGACCAGCCCGTCGGTGAGCAGCAGCAGCGTCTCGCCGGGCGCGAGCGCCGCCTCGTGGTCGCGGCGCAGGCCCGGCTCGTCGGTGCCGAGCAGTCGCTCGGGCGGGGTGTCGAGCTGCCGCACCGCGTCGTCGGCACCGAGCACCAGCGGCGGCAGGTGACCGGCCGACGACCAGCGCAGCACCCGGCCGGAGCCGCCGGGCGCGGGCGCCAGGTGGGCGACCAGCGCGGTGGCCAGCGTGCCGACGTGCAGGCCGGCCAGCACCCGGTCGACGCGGTCGAGCGTCCGCGCCGGCCCGTCGGGGGAGTCGTAGGCGAGGGTCCGCACCGCGCTGCGCAGCTGCGCCATCGCCGCGGCGGCCTCGACGCCGTGCCCGGCCACGTCGCCGATGACCAGCACCGTGGTCCCGTCGGGACGGGGGAACGCGTCGTACCAGTCGCCGCCGACCAGGTGCTGCGACACCGCGGGCCGGTAGCGGACGGCGACCTCGAGGCCGGGCGGCTGCGGCGGCGGGGTGAGCAGGCTGTGCTGCAGCGTCTCGGCCACCCGCAGCTGGCGGCCGTAGAGCCGGGCGTTGTCCAGCGCGAGCGCCCCGCGGCGGGCGACCTCGACGGCGAGCGCGACGTCGGCGGGCCCGGCCGGCGGCCGGTCACCGCACCGGACGAGGGACAGGACGCCGAACCCCGTCCCGCGCGCCTGCAGCGGCACGAACAGGCTCGACCGGGGGTCCAGCCGCTCCCAGGCCGCGCGCACCGGGCCCTCGGGCATCGACTCCGGACCCAGGTCCGCCTCGATGCGCTCCAGCTGCACGGGCTCGCCGGACGAGAGGACCGAGGCGAGCGCGGCCTGGTCGCGCGGGGCGGTGACCCGGCCGGCGAGGTAGGTGTCGACGTCGGCGAGGCGCTCGGGGTCCCGGTGCGCGCGGGCGGAGCTGCCGGGGGCGCCGTCGCCGGCGAGCAGGGTGACGGTGGCCCAGTCGGCGAGGACGGGCACGACCAGGCGGGCGAGCCGGTCGGCGGCGGTGCCGGTGTCCAGGCTCTGGGTCAGGGACTCGGTGACCTCGGCGAGGTAGCGGTAGCGCTCGACGTCACCGGTCCCGTCGTGAGTGCTCACCCCGGCTCCGTCCCGGCTCCCTGTGCGAGGGTGCCGAGTACGGAGCGTACGGCAGCCGTCACCCGCGGATCCGCAGGTCGCACCCGCTGTGCGGCGGTGCACCCCGGGCCACACTGGGGGAGGGGGCGGGAGGCGGACATGGCGACGGCGAGCATCGGCGCGGCGGACTTCGCGACGACGGTGTCCGCGCCGGGCATCGTGCTGGTCGACTTCCGGACGTCTCGGTCGGGCACCAGCCGGGCGTTCACCGCGGTGTTCGACCAGGCCGCGGCGCGGCACCCGGACCTGCGCTTCACCGCCGTCGACACCGAGGCCGAGGCCGCGCTGGCGGCCGAGCTGGGCGTGCGGTCGGCGCCGACGCTGCGGGTCTACCGCGACGGCGTGCTGGTCTTCGCCGAGCCCGGCTGGATCCCCGCGGACTCGGTCGACCTGCTCGTGGACACCGTCCGGGCCCTGGACATGCAGGCGGTGCGGGCGACCTACCCCGAGCCGCTCGACTGAGCGGGGCCCGCAGCACCGGGTGGCGCTGCGGGCTGCGGCCCCACGCCGGCCGGTTCGTCGAGCGCGGTGTCGACGAACGCGGCCCCGCCGAAGCCGAGGACGGCCGCGACGACCGCGGCGGTCGCCCGTCCGGCCCGGTTCGCGTGCCAGCCGCCCGGACCCTCCGGTCCTGCCGTCGCCATCCGGCTGCCCTCTCGCCGTCCGTGCGGACGCCGGAGGGACGCCGCTGACGGGCGGGACCCTCACACGGGCCGGGGCCATCCGTATCTGGACGAACACGTCCGGTGACTCGGACGGGGGACAGCCGGTCCTCTCCGCGCCGGGTGTCGACCTGCTGCTGCCCCCGGGCGCGGGAGACGACCGCAGGTCGACGACGGGCACGTGACCGGGCGGCCGGGTCAGCCGGCGAGGACGACGACCAGGGTGCGCGGGCCGTGCACGCCCTCGACCCGCTGCAGCTCGATGTCGCTGGTCGCCGACGGGCCGCTGACCATCGTCAGCGGGGCGACCGGGTCCAGCCGGGCCAGGGCGTCGGGCACGTCGGGCACCACCTGCGCGGCCTCGACCACGCAGACCAGGACGTCGGGCAGCAGCGACAGCGCCCGCCGCCCCGACAGCGGCGACCCGTCGAGCACCAGCGTGCCGGTCTCGGCGACCGCCGCCGCCACGCCGGTCAGCGTCGCGGCGAACGCGGCGAGCTCGACCGCCGGCCGGCCGTCGTCCTCGGCCGCGCCGGCGGGCCGCCACGCGGCCGGCACCCCGGGGGCGACGACGACGCCCCCGGGGTCCCAGCCGACCCCGAGCGCCGCATCCAGGCCGCGGACGACGGTCGCCGGGACGTCGGCCGGGGCGCAGCGGAGCACCGTGGCGCGGTAGTCCTCCACCCGCTCGGCGAGCAGGTCCAGCAGCTCGGCCACCGGCAGCTCGCGCGGCGCCGGCACCGGCGGGACGGCGACCGGCGGCCGCTCGGGGCCCAGCGCCGTCCGGATCCGGCCGAGCACCTCCTCGCGCGCGCTCACCGGCCGCGCTCCTCGTTCCACTGCTGCACGAACGTCCTCGCGGGCGGGGTGGGCAGGTCGCGGGTGCGGGTCCAGGCGCTGGCCGGGGGCGGCAGCGCGGCCGGCAGCGTCGGCTTCCCGCGCGCGAACAGCCGCCCGAGCCCGGCCGCGCGCTGGGCGAGGTGCCACAGCCGCGGGTTGCTCATCACCCGCGCCAGCCCCCGGAAGGCGACCGCCTCTGCCGTCGGCCGCTCCTGCGCCTCGACGTGCTCGGCGCGCAGGTGCACGAGGATCGAGGGGATGTCGATCGCCACCGGGCACACGTCGTAGCAGGCGCCGCACAGCGACGACGCGTACGGCAGGGAGGCGTTGTCCTCCACGCCGGTCAGCTGAGGGGACAGCACCGCGCCGATCGGGCCGGGGTACACCGAGCCGTAGGCGTGCCCGCCGGTGCGCTCGTACACCGGGCAGACGTTGAGGCAGGCCGAGCAGCGGATGCAGTGCAGCGCCTCGCGGCCCACCTCGTCGGCGAGCACCGCCGTCCGGCCGTTGTCGAGCAGCACGAGGTGGAACTCCTGCGGCCCGTCGCCGGGGGCCACGCCGGCCCACAGCGAGGTGTAGGGGTTCATCCGCTCGCCGGTGGAGGAGCGGGGGAGCAGCTGCAGGAAGACGCCGAGGTCCTCCCAGCGGGGCACGACCTTCTCGATGCCCATGACGGTGATCAGCGTCTGCGGCAGCGTCAGGCACATCCGGCCGTTGCCCTCGCTCTCGACGACGGCGAGCGTGCCGGTCTCCGCGACGGCGAAGTTGGCCCCGCTGACGGCGACCCGGGCGCGCAGGAAACGCTCGCGCAGGTGGGCGCGGGCGGCCATGGCCAGCTGCCGCGGCTCGTCGGTCAGGCCGTGGGAGGCGCCGGGACCTTGGAGGTGCGGCAGGGTGCGGCTGAAGATCTCGCGGATCTCCGAGCGGTTCTTGTGGATCGCCGGCACGAGGATGTGCGAGGGCGTGTCCTCGCCGAGCTGCACGATCAGCTCGGCCAGGTCGGTCTCGATCGCCTCGATGCCGGCGCTCTCCAGGGCCTCGTTGAGGCCGATCTCCTGGGTGGCCATGGACTTGACCTTGACCACCTCGGAGCTGCCGGTGGCCCGCACCAGGTCGGTGACGATGCGGTTGGCCTCGGCGGCGTCGCGCGCCCAGTGCACCGTGCCGCCGCGCGCGGTGACCTGCCGCTCGAGCTCCTCGAGGTGCTCGTCGAGCCGGGCCATGGTGGCGGCCTTGAGCGCCTTCCCGGCCTGGCGCAGCTGCTCCCAGTGCGGCACCTCGGAGACGACGGCGGCGCGCTTGCCGCGGATCGTCGTCGTGGCGCGGCCGAGGTTCGCGCGCAGCTGCCCGTCGCGCAGGGCCGTGCGGGCGGCGTCGGGGAAGGGCTGCGTGCCGCGCAGGTGGCCCACGCCGCGGGGCGCCGTCGGCAGGCCGAGGAACGTCGTCCCGGAGCGGGGGGCGCCCGGCGCGAGCGGCGTCGCGCTCACGCCCGCACCGCCGGCCGGGTGGACTGGGAGGGGCTCACGTCGGCCGCCGGGGTGGTGGGGTGGGTGGACTGCTCCGTCGAGGCGAGGATCTCGGCCAGGTGGACCGTGCGGGTGCCCGAGCGCAGCCGGGACAGCCCGCCGCCGATGTGCATCAGGCAGGACGCGTCCCCGGCGGTGCACACCTCGGCGCGCGTGGAGAGCACGTCGGCCATCTTGTCGGTGAGCATCGCCGTCGAGGTGTCGGCGTTCTTCACCGCGAACGTGCCGCCGAACCCGCAGCAGGACTCCGCGCCCGGCAGTTCCACCAGCTCCAGCCCGCGGACGGCGCGCAGCAGCTGCAGCGGCCGGTCGCCCACCCGCAGCAGGCGCAGCGAGTGGCAGGTCGGGTGGTAGGTGACCCGGTGCGGGTAGTAGGCGCCGACGTCGGTCACGCCGAGCACGTCGACGAGGAACTGCGACAGCTCGTACGTGCGCGCGGCCAGCGCCTCGGCCTCGGCGGCCAGCCCCTCCTCGCCGGCGCGGCGGGCGACGGCGGCCTGCTGGTGGTGGATCGAGGCCACGCACGACCCCGACGGCGCCACGACCGCCTCCGCGCCGGCGAACGCCCGCACGTGGTTGGCCACGATCGGCACCGCCTCGCGCCGGTAGCCGGTGTTGACGTGCATCTGCCCGCAGCAGGCCTGCGTCGGCGGCACGACCACCTCGTGGCCCAGCCGCTCCAGCAGCCGCGCGGTGGCCAGGGCGACCTGCGGCACCACCGTGTCCACCAGGCAGGTGGCGAACAGCGCGACCCTCACCCGGTCCCCCTCCCTGTCCCGCACGACCATGCTCGACTCCTGCACCGGTGCGCAATGCGCTGCGGGTCCGGCCCGCCGCCGGTACCCGCCGGCTCGGGGGAGCCGCGGCGGCGGCCCTTGCCCGCGTCCCGGCCGGGCGCGGACCATCGGCCGCACGTTCCCGACGGCGTGGAGGAGGGGCCGTGACCCAGCCGGCTGAGCGTTCCGACGGCGACTACGGCTACGACATGGCCCACGAGGCCGCGGCCGGGGCGGCCCGCGCGCCGGTGCCCCCGGTGGGCGCGGAGCCGGCCGACCGGACCGGGCACGACGACCCCGGCGGCGACTACGGCTACGACGAGGTGCACAGCTCCTGAGGTCCGTGGGTTCCCCTGAGCGGGTGCCGCCGGACGCCGGCGTGTCCCGCGAGTGAGTCGCGCTCCCGCGCGGGTAGTGGGGGCCAATGCGCCTGCCCGACCCCGCGGACCTGTTCGACCTCCCCCGGACCCTCGTCGAGTCGGTCCGCACGCTCGGCGCCGCCCTGCCGCGCGCGGAGAACCTGCTGCCGATGGCCGACGACGTGCTCCGGAGCACCCGGGCCCTGCTCGACGGCGTCGGCCCCGCGGTGGTGCGGGCCGCGGCCGCGGCGCCCGACGTGGTCGACACGGCCACCGGCGTGGTGCAGCGGCTCTCCGGCGTCCTGACCCCCGAGCGGGCGGCCGCGGTGGCCGCGTTGACCGACCGGCTGGTCGCCGTCCTCACCCCCGACCGGATCGCGGGGATGTCCCGGGTGGCCGACTCGGTCCGGGCGCGGGCCGACGTCGTGCCGCGGGCCCTCGACGCGCTGGACGGGCTGCTCTCCTCGGGCCGGCTGCAGCGGCTGGGCGCCGGGATCGACCGCCTCGCCGCCCCGGACCGGGTGGACCGGCTCGACGCCCTGCTCGAGCTCGTCACCGGCGACCGGGTCGCCAAGGCGCTGGACCTGGCCAACGACGAGCGCATCGGGCGGCTGCTGGACCTGGCGGCCGACGAGCGGATCGGCCGGCTGCTGGACCTCCCCGCCGACGAGCGCTTCGGCCGGCTGCTCGCCCGGCTCGACCTGCTGCTCGCCGACGACCGCCTGCCGCGCGTCGTCGACCGCGCCGGCGAGGTCCTCGACGACGGCCGGGTGGAGCGGGTGGCGGCCGGCCTGGACCGGGTGCTGGCCGAGGAGAACCTCGACCAGGCCGGCGAGCTGCTCGGCAACGGGCGCGGCGCGGCCGCGGTCCGGGCGCTGCTGCGCGTCGGCCGGGCGCTCACCGGCCAGGGGCCGCAGGCGGTCGCCACGCTGCTCGAGCGGCTGCCCGACCTGCTCACCGAGGAGCGCGTGGAGTCGCTCGGGGCGCTGGCCGACCGCGCGCCGGAGGACATCGACACCGCCCTGGACGTCCTCGAGGACCTCTACACCGTCATGGCCGGCCCGGCGGACGAGTACGAGGACGAGGCGGGTGAGGACGAGGCGGGCGAGGACGAGGCGGGCGAGGACGAGGCCGGCGACGGCGGGCAGCAGGACGACGAGCCGGCCCAGGACGACCAGCAGGGCGACGACGAGCAGGGCGACGAGGACGAGGACGACGACGAGGAGGAGGAAGCGGCCAGCTGAGGCCGCTCAGCCGCCGGGGCGCTCCCGCCACTGCCGCACCCAGGCGCGGCGGTGCGGGTGGACGGCGTCGGCGGGCTCACGCTGCGGATCGACGCCCGGCACCACCTCGACGTCGAGGTCGACGGCCACCGGGTGCGGGCCGTGGCGCAGGTCGGCCCGCTGCCCTCGGTCCTGGGCGAGGCGGCCGCGGGGCCGGAGGCGGTGCTGGAGATCCGCACCGGACCGGCCGCCGGCCACTTCTCGTCGACCGCGCCCGGCCCGGACGTCGTCGTCGCCGGCGTCGTCCGGCCCGGCGGGTCCGCCGAGCTCGGCCGGCTGGACGGGCGCTACCTCTCCACCGAGGTCGCCGGCGGGATGACCGGCCGGCTGGGCGGCGTGTGGTGCGCCCGCGGCTCGCTCGTGGTGCGCTCGTTCGCGTACGCCGGCGCCGACGACCCGCAGGAGCTCCCGTGACCGACCTCGACGGCCTGCCCCTCGAGCGGAGGGCGACCCTGCTCTCCGGTCAGGACTTCTGGTCGACCCCGCCGGTCGAGGAGGCGGGGCTGCCCTCGCTCGTCCTGACCGACGGCCCGCACGGCGTGCGCCGCCAGGAGGGCGACTTCGGCGGCCCCGGCATCACCCGCAACCTGCCGGCCACCTGCTTCCCGCCCGCGGTGGCGGTGGGCAACAGCTGGGACCCCGCGGTCGCCGAGCGGATCGGCGCGGCGATCGGCCGGGAGGCGCGGGCGCTGGGCGTGCACGTGGTGCTCGGGCCGGGGGTCAACATCAAGCGGTCACCCCTGGGCGGGCGGAACTTCGAGTACTACTCCGAGGACCCGCTGCTGTCCGGGGTCCTCGGTGCGGCGCACGTGCGCGGGCAGCAGGCCGCGGGCGCCGGCGCCTCGGTCAAGCACTTCGCGGCGAACAACCAGGAGACCGAGCGCATGCGGATCAGCGCCGAGGTCGACGAGCGGACGCTGCGCGAGATCTACCTGCCGGCCTTCGAGCGGGTGGTCACCGAAGCGGCGCCGGCCACGGTCATGTGCGCCTACAACAAGGTCAACGGCGTCTACGCGTCGCAGAACCGGTGGCTGCTCACCGAGGTGCTGCGGGAGCAGTGGGGCTTCGACGGCGTCGTCGTCTCCGACTGGGGCGCCGTCGACGACCGCGCCGCGGCGCTCGCCGCCGGGCTGGACCTGCAGATGCCCGGCGACCGCGGCGCCGGCAACCGGCGGGTGGTCGAGGCGGTGCGGGCCGGGGAGCTCGACGAGGCGCACGTCGACGCGAGCGCCGCCCGGGTGGCCGCCCTCGCCCGCTACGCCGGCGGGCCCGCCGGGGAGGTCGACGTCGAGGCGCACTGCGCCCTGGCCCGCGAGCTGGCCGCGGAGTGCGCGGTGCTGCTGCGCAACGAGGACGGCACCCTGCCGCTGGCCCCGGGCACTCGCGTGGCCGTCGTCGGGGAGCTCGCCCGCACGCCGCGCTTCCAGGGCGGCGGCAGCTCGAACGTCACCGCCACCCGGGTCGAGTCCGCGCTCGACGCGATGCGCGCGCTCGCCGGCCGGGAGCTCCCGTTCGCGCCCGGCTTCGGACCAGGCGACGACGCCGCGGCGCTGCGCGAGGAGGCCGTGGCGCTGGCCCGCGACGCCGAGGTCGCCGTCGTCTTCCTCGGCCTGGCCGACGCCGACGAGTCCGAGGGCTTCGACCGGACGACGATCGACCTCCCCGCCGAGCAGGTCGAGCTGGTCCGCGCGGTGGCCGCCGCGGCGCCGCGGACGGTCGTCGTCCTCTCCCACGGCGGGGTGGTGTCGCTGGAGGGCTGGCACGACGACGTCGACGCGGTCCTCGACGGCGCGCTGCTCGGGCAGGCCGGCGGCGGCGCGCTGGCCGACCTGCTCTACGGCGTCGCGAACCCGTCGGGCCGGCTGGCCGAGACCGTGCCGCTGCGGCTGGAGGACTCCCCGAGCTCCCTGTCCTTCCCCGGCGAGCAGGGGCGGGTCGTCTACGGCGAGGGCGTGCTGGTCGGCTACCGCGGGCTGGTCACGCAGGGCCGCGCGGTGCGGTACCCGTTCGGGCACGGGCTCTCGTACACGTCGTTCGCGACGTCGGACCTGCGGGTCGAGGTCACCGGCGCGGACACCGCCACCGCCGCGGTGACCGTGACCGACACCGGCGACCGGGCCGGGAAGCACGTCGTCCAGGTGTACGTGTCGACGACGGCCGGGCCGGTGCGCCGCCCGCTGCGGGAGCTGCGCACGTTCACCAAGGTGGCGCTGGAGCCGGGGGAGAGCCGCGAGGTGACGCTGGAGCTCGGCCGGCGGGCGTTCGCGTACTGGGACGTCGTCGAGTCGGGCTGGGTGGTGGCGCCGGGGGAGTACGCGGTGCAGGTCTGCGCCGACGCGGAGACCGTGCTCGCCGCGGAGACCGTGACGCTGGCCGGGGACGACCTGGTGCGGGTGCTGACGATGGAGTCCTCGGTCGGCGAGTGGTTCACCCACCCGGCCGCCGGCCCCGCGCTGGTGGAGGCGCTCACCGCGACCATGCCCGCCGACGCCGCCTCACCCGCCGAGCAGGCGGTGGTGCTGCAGATGATCGGCTCGATGCCGATGCGCCGGTTCGCCACCGACTTCGGCGCCGCGCTGCCGCAGGACCTGCTCGACCGGCTGATGGCCGAGACCGCCGCCGCCCGCGCGAACCGTTGACGTGCACTTCCGCGGATGTGCACGGAGCACATCCGCGGAAGTGCACGGTCAGACGGGCAGCGGGTCGTCGTCCCGCTTGGACAGCGTCGGCTCGGGCGCCGGGACGGCGGCCTGCGCGCCAGACCGCAGCAGGGTCGCGAGCTCCTCCTCGGACTCCACCGCCTCGCCGCGGGCGACCATGCCGGCGTGCTCGGAGAGCGGGATCTCCCGCAGCACGAACGACAGCAGCAGTGCGACGGCGAGGATCGGCACCAGGTACCAGAACACCGGCGCGAGCGAGTCCGCGTACGCGTCGACGATCGCCGTCCGCAGCGGGTCGCCGGCGGCGTCGACCGCCGACGGCACCAGCGTGTCCGGCGAGGTGATGCCCGCGGCGGCCGCCTGCTCGGCGTTGCCGGTCAGCGCGCCGGTGAGGTTCTCGGCCAGCCGGCTGGTGAACAGCGTCCCGAAGACGGCGACGCCGAGGGTGGCGCCCACCTCGCGGAAGTAGTTGTTGGTCGAGGTGGCGGTGCCGATCTGCGTGGCCGGGACGGCGTTCTGCGCGGCCAGCACGACGTTCTGCATGATCAGCCCGAGCCCGCAGCCGAGCGCGAAGAACATCGCGCCGATCGTCCACAGCGAGGTGTCCCCGGCCAGCGTGGTCATCCAGACCATCGTCGCGAGGATGACCGCGACCCCGGCGATCGTGAACCGCTTGTACCGGCCGTCCTCGAGGATCAGCGCGGCCGAGGACTGGATGGTCAGGATGATCCCGGCGGTCATCGGCAGCATGAGCAGGCCCGAGTTCGCGGCCGAGAGCCCCGAGCTCATCTGCAGGAACGTCGGCATGAACGCGATCGCCGAGAACATGCCGAGGCCCACGGCCATGCCGAGCGCGGTGGCGACGACGAAGGTGCGGTTGCGGAACAGCGACAGCGGCACGATCGGCTCGACCGCGCGCCGCTCGACCAGCACGAAGACGACGGCGCAGACGGCGAACGCGGCGGCCAGCGCGAGGGTCAGCGGGTCGGTCCAGCCGTCGCTGCCGCCGAGGTCGGTGAACAGCACCAGCGACGTCGTGGTCGCCGACAGCGCGACGATCCCGGCGATGTCGAGCGGGGTGGTGCTGCGCCGGCGCGGCAGCGACAGCGCGAACCAGCCGACGAGGAAGGCGCCCACGCCGACCGGCACGTTGATCCAGAAGCACCACTCCCAGCCCAGGGCGGCGGTGTCGGTGAAGAAGCCGCCGACGAGCGGCCCCGCGACGGCCGACAGGCCGAACAGCGCGCCGATCGGGCCCATGTACTTGGCGCGTTCCCGGGCCGGGACGATGTCGGCGATGATCGCCTGCGACAGGATCATCAGCCCGCCGCCGCCGAGGCCCTGCACCCCGCGCCAGACGACGAACCAGGTGAAGTCCGGCGCGAGCGCGGCGCCGACGCTGGCCACGGTGAACAGGCCGATGGCGACGAGGAACAGCGTCCGCCGGCCCCACAGGTCGCCGAACTTGCCGTAGACGGGCATGACCAGCGTGGTGGCCAGCAGGTAGGCGGTGGTCACCCACGCCATGTGCGAGACGCCGCCGAGCTCGCCGACGATGGTCGGCATCGACGTCGCGACGATCGTCTGGTCGAGCGCGGCGACGAGCATCCCGGCGAGCAGCGCCGAGAAGACCAGGTTGATGCGGCGCCGGGTCAGGACGATGGGCGGGGCGGTGCCGTCGGGCGGCGGGTTCACGTCGTTCTCCACGGGTCGTTCGGCGGTGCCGCGGGCGCGCGGCACCGAGGGGGAGCGGACGGCGCCGGCCGCTCGGGAGGGGTCAGGAGCGCGGGGCGGGGAGCCCGGCGGCGAGCGCGTCCCAGGCCTCGTCGACGAGGCGGGGGAGCGGCACGGCGAAGTCGGCGGCCAGCCAGCGGTGCAGCGCGGTGCGCAGGGCGGCACCGGCGACCGCGGCCAGCAGCGTGGGGTAGGCGTCGACGCCGACCCGCGTGCCGGTGCGGGCGGCGACGGCGTCGGCCAGCGCGCGCTCGGACGCGCCGAAGGCGGCGTGCAGCCGGGCGAGCAGCACGGGGTGCTCGTCGATGACCCGCAGCCGCAGCGGCCACACGCCCGCGGGCTCGTCGGCCATCGCGGCGGCCTGCTCGGCCTGCACGGCGCGCAGCGCGGTGACCGGGTCCTCGTCGGCCGGGCGCGCGGTGAACCGCTCGGCGAGGAGCGCGGCGTCGGCGGGATCCAGGCCGAGGACGGCGTCGTCCTTGGTGGGGAAGTAGTTGAAGAACGTCCGCGGGCTGACGCCGGCGCGCTCGGCGACGTCGTCGACGGAGACGCCGTCCAGCCCGCGCTCGGCGACCAGGTGCAGCGCCGCGGCGTGCAGCGCCGAGCGGGTGGCGAACTTCTTGCGCTCGCGCAGGCCGGAGGTCACCGGGCCATGGTCACGCGGAACGTGCAGTTCGTGCAAGCTTGCGCGTGGTGCAGGGCGTGTCGGGGCGGCGGAAATGGCCATTTCTGCCGCCCGGGCCCGGGTCAGTTGCGGTCGCGCTGCCGTTCGATCGCCTCGAGCACCGTCTTGCGGCCCTTGCCGAGGTCCCGTTCCGCCTTCTCGGCGCGGTCGAGCTGCGAGTCGCCGCGCATGCGGCCCACCTGCCGGCGGGCCTCGTCGGCCTTCGCGTCGAGCAGCTCCGCGGCCTTCCGGGCCTCCCTGGCGGCGTCGGTGTCGGCCACGTGCTGCTCGTCGGAGCCGCGCTTGCGCGCGTCGGTGGCGCGCTTCTCCTCGTCGGAGAGCAGCTCCCACGCGGCGTCGGGCAGGTACCGCTTCGTCCCGCCCTCCCCGCGGGCGCGGTCGCCGCCGTCGGCGGTGTGCCAGTCCTGGCCGGTCCAGTCCTGCAGGTGCCGCTGCGCCTCGCTGCGCTCGCCCTCGTGCCGGTAGCCGCCGCCGGCCGCCTCGTACTCGTGGGTCAGCAGCTGGCTCTTGCGGGCGCTCCACTGGCCGGGTCGCCCGCCCCGGTCCCCGGCCTTGATCTCCTCCTTGAGCCGCTCGCGCAGCTCGGGCTCCGTGTAGTCCCGGGCGTACTCCTCCGCCGACGTGCCGCTCATGGGACGGGCTTACCCGATCCGGTGGCGTCTCATCCGGCGGTGCGCGACCGGTCCACCTCCACGTGCGGGCGCGACTGCCAGCGCGACCAGTCGGCGCTCACCTCGCCGGCGGTGCGCAGCAGCGCGGGCAGGTGCTCGGCCAGCAGCCGCTCGGTCGAGGTCTCCGCGGCGTGCACGGTCACGTTCATCGCTGCGCGCACCGCGCCGGTTCCGTCCCGCACCGGGACGGCGACCGAGCGGACGCCGGGGGCGAGCTCCTCGTCGGCCAGCGCCCAGCCGCGGGCGCGCACCTCGGTGAGCTCCTCGGTCAGCTGCTCGGCCGTGCGCCCGATGTAGGGCGGCAGCCCCGAGCGGCTGGGCTCGGCGAGGGTGGCGTCCAGCCGGTCGGGCGGCAGGGCGGCGAGGAGCACCTTGCCCTGCGAGGTCTGCACGGCGGGGAAGCGCGTGCCGATCTCGACCCGCAGCGCGATCAGCTTGGGCACCGACACCCGTGCCACGTAGACGATGTCGGACCCGTCGAGCTGCGCCATCGACGACGACTCGCCGGTCCGCGCGACCAGCGCCTCCATGTGCGGCCGGGCGAGGTCCCACAGCCCGAGCGCCCCGACGTAGGCCATCCCCAGCGAGAGCACCCGCGGGGTCAGCGAGAACACCCCGCCGGCCGACCGCACGAAGCCCAGCTCCTCGAGCGTGAGGAGCAGCCGCCGCGCGGTCGGCCGGGCCAGCCCCGCGGCGGCCGCCACCTCCGACAGCGTCATGGCCGGGTGGTCGGCGTCGAAGCAGGTGAGCACGTCGAGCCCCCGCGCCAGCGCCTCGACGAAGTCCGGCCCCTCACCGCGTCCGGCCACGGTGGCCCCTCAGCGCTCCCCGGCCAGGTGCCGCTCGAAGGCCTCCTCGCGGGCGGTGTGCGTGGTCTCCGACCGGTAGTCGGTGTACTGGTACGGGTTGTCCAGCACCTCGGCCGACGGCAGTTCCGGGTCCATGCCCAGGAGCCAGACGTCCTCGCCCATGTCGGCGCGCAGGTGCTCCACGGTCGCCTCCACCTCGCGCCGGACCGCCGCCAGGTCGACGCCGACCAACCGGTGCTGCCACTTCACGACCCGCCCGTCGACGAGCACGGTGTGCACGTCGCCGCGCTGCGCCTGGAACGCCACGTGGCCCCAGGGGTTGAGGAGGGGGAAGGACACCGGCGAGGCGTCGTTCTTGATCAGCACGACGTCGGCCTTGGCGCCGGGGGTGAGCCGGCCCAGGTCGTCGCGGCCCAGCGCCGTCGCCCCGCCGCGGGTGGCCCACTGCACGACGTGCTGCGCCCGCAGCGCCAGCTGGGTCACCGTGTCGCCCTTGAGGTGGGCCTCGAAGTGCTCGCGCGAGCGGTCGGCGCCCAGCGTGCTCCGCATCGCGGAGAACAGGTCGCCGCTCCACCACACGCTGGTGTCCATCGACAGCGACACCGGGATGCCGTGCGCGCGCACCTGCCAGGTGGGCGGGTAGCCCTGCCCGGCGCTCTGCTCGGACTCGGTGGAGACCGAGATCGACCCGCCGGTGGCCGCGATGCGGTGGTAGCTGTCGGGGGACAGCGACGCGGCGTGCACGTAGACCGTCTCCGGCGTCGCGAAGCCGTGCTCGTGCATGAGCCGGATGCCGTCGTCGTTGGTGGCGCCCCAGACGCCGGCGTGCGTGGTCACCGGCAGGCCGAGCTCGCGGGCCACCTCGAACGCGGCCTTCTCCGGGAACGCGGGGTCGCCGGTGACGTCGAAGGCGAGCTGGAAGCCGAGCAGGTCGCCCGCGCCGGTGCGGCGGCGCTCGAGGAAGCCCTGCACCGCCTTGTCGGCCGTCCACTCCCACGGCGCGGCCTGGATGTTGCCGTAGGCGAGCACGTACCGGCCGGGCACCGACTGCAGCGCGTCGACGGCGGCCTCGGCGTGGTCGACCGTCTGCAGGCCGTGGGACCAGTCGACGACGGTGGTGACGCCGGCGTCCAGTGCCTCGACGGCGGCCAGCCGGTTGCCCGCGGCGACGTCCTCCGGGCGGAAGCGCCGGCCGTGCTCGAGGTAGTACCAGACGAAGTACTGGGTGAGGGACCAGTCGGCGCCGTAGCCGCGCATCGCGGTTTGCCACATGTGCCGGTGGGTGTCGATCATCCCGGGCATCACGATGCCGTCGGTGGCGTCGACCTCCTGGGCGCCGTCGGGTGCCTCCAGCGCCGGGCCCACGGCCGCGATCCGGTCGCCGACGACGAGGACGTCGGCGTCGCGCAGCACCGTGCCCGCGTCGTCCATCGTCAGCACCGTGCCGCCGCGGAGGACGACGGGGCGCCCGGCCTGCGGTGCCGGGGTCTGGGGGTCGGTCATGGTGCTCTCCTCGGACGTCGCTGGCTCGACGGACACCTGTCCGCTGGCCGGACAGAGGATGCGGACGCGGCCACCCTGCTCGTGACCTGCCGCACGTGTCAAGACGGACTGCGTGCAGTTGACACAGGTCCGCGGCGGTGTCGAGACTCGGCGCGACCGGCGGACGACTGTCCGCTGGCACCAGCCCCGATGCCGAGGAGCGCGACGCGACGATGACGGCAGCACCCGGCGCGCCGAACCCCGAGGGCCCCCTCGCCGGCCTGCTCGTGGCCGACTTCTCCCGGATCCTCGCCGGCCCCTACGCCACGATGCTCATGGCCGACCTCGGCGCCGAGGTGGTCAAGGTCGAGGGCCCGCGCGGCGACGACACCCGCACCTGGGCACCACCGGTCCGGGACGGCGTCTCGACCTACTACCTGGGCGTCAACCGCAACAAGCGGTCGGTGGCCCTCGACCTCACCGACGACGCCGACCTGGCCGCGGCGCGCGAGCTCGCCCGCCGCGCCGACGTCCTGGTGGAGAACTTCAAGCCCGGCGGCCTGGCCCGCTTCGGCCTCGACTACGACAGGGTGGCCGCCACCAACCCCGCCGTCGTCTACGCCTCGATCAGCGGCTTCGGCAGCGGCCCCGGCGGGCGGTCGCTGCCCGGCTACGACCTCATCGTGCAGGCCATCTCCGGGCTGATGAGCCTCACCGGCGACCCGGGCGGCGACCCCTACCGGGCCGGCGTCGCCGTCTTCGACGTCATGGCCGGCCTGCACGCCACCATCGGCGTGCTGTCCGCGCTGAACCTGCGGCACGCCACCGGCCGTGGGCAGCACGTCGAGGTCAACCTGCTCTCCAGCGCGCTGTCCGGGCTGGTCAACCAGACCTCGGCGTACGTCGCCGGCGACGTCGTCCCGTTCCGGATGGGCAACAGCCACCCCAGCCTGTTCCCCTACGAGCCGCTGCCCTGCGCCGACGGCGACCTGATCGTCACCGCCGGCAACGACGGCCAGTTCCGCAAGCTGTGCGAGGTGCTCGGCGTGCCCGGGCTGGTGGAGGACCCGCGGTTCCTGCACAACGAGGACCGCACGGCGAACCGCGAGGAGCTGCGCCCGCTGCTGGTCGAGCGGCTGAAGACCCGCACGAAGATGGAGTGGTTCCGCGACATCATCGCCGCGGGCGTGCCGTGCGGGCCGATCAACACCGTCGACCAGGGCGTCGCCTTCGCCGGGGAGGTCGGCCTGGACCCCGTCGTCACGGCGGGGGAGGGCGACGCCGCCGTGCCGTCCATCCGCAACCCCATCCGGTTCTCCGGGACGGCGGCGCGGTACCGCTTGCCACCGCCCGCGCTCGACGAGCACGGTGCGGAGATCCGCCGGTGGCTGGCCGAGGGCGAGGAGGCGCCGTGAGCGAGGACGGGTACCCCACCGCGCTGGGTGCCTCGAGCCGCGAGTCGATCACCCTGCTCGGCACCGACCTCGCCCGCGACGTCATGGGCACGGTCGGCTTCGGCGAGCTGGCGTTCTGGCTGGCCACCCAGCGCCGGCCCACGCCGGGGGAGACCCGCGTGTTCGAGGCGGTGCTCGCCGCGCTCGCCGACCACGGCTTCACCCCGACGGCGATCGTCACCCGGCTGACGTACCTGTCCGCCCCCGACTCGATCCAGGGAGCGCTCGCCGCCGGGCTGCTCGGCGGCGGTTCCCGCTTCCTCGGCGTCACCGAGGACTGCGGGCGGTTCCTGCACGAGGTCCTGGTGTCGGCGGGCGAGCTGCCGGCCGACGACGCCGGCTGGGACGCCCTCGCCCTGGAGACGGTCACCGCGCAGCGCGCGGCCGGCCGGTTCGTCCCGGGCCTGGGCCACCACGTGCACAAGGACGGCGACCCGCGCACGCCGCGGCTGTTCGAGATCGCCGGCGAGGAGGGCCTGGTCGGCCCGCACCTGGCGCTGTTCGCCGCGATCGGCCGGGTGCACCCGCAGGTGCTCGGGAGGACGCTGCCGCTCAACGGCGCCGGCGTCTGCGGCGCCGCGCTGGCCGACCTCGGCCTGCCGCTGGAGCTGCTGCGCGGCTTCGCGCTGCTGGCCCGCACCGCCGGGCTGATCGGCCAGCTCGCCGAGGAGCTGCGCCACCCCGTGGCCAACCGGGTCTTCCTGTCGGTCGACCTGGACAACCGCTCCGTCCCGCCAGACCCCTACGAGCCCGAGACCCTGGGAGGCAGTCATGGCTGAGGTGGCCGCGGTCATCGCGTCGACCCACCACCCCTTCTACTACCGCGCGAGCACCTCGACCGGCGCGGACCGGCCGCCGTTCGCCGACGAGTGGGTGGCCAAGATCGAGCGGTTCCGGGAGACGCTCACCCGGGCCGAGCCCGACGTGCTGGTGATGGTCGGCAGCGACCACTTCCACCAGCTGTGGCTGGACAACATGCCCCAGTTCCTCGTCGGCAAGGCGCCCTTCTTCGACGCCAACTGGTACAACGAGGAACGCGAGTTCGGCCTGCCGCGGATGACGCTGCGCGGCGAGGAGGACCTGGCCGCGCACCTGCTGCGCGACGGCCTCGACCGCGACTTCGACCTGGCCTTCTCCAACGAGCTGCGGATCGACCACAGCATCACGTGCCCGATCATCACGCTGCGCCCGCAGGCCGACCTGCCGATCGTGCCGGTCTACACGAACATCTTCGCCCCGCCGCTGCCCCAGCCCCGGCGCTTCGTGCAGCTGGGGAAGGCGATCCGGGAGATGGTCGAGTCCTGGGAGTCGGACAAGCGGGTGGCGATCATCGGCACCGGCCACCTGTCGCTGGAGCTCGGCGGCCCGCGCCAGTTCGGCGAGCACGGGCCCGACCCGGAGTTCGACCGCAAGGCGGTCGAGTGGATCGCCTCCGGCGACATCGAGGGCTGCCTGGCCGAGGTGTCGCTGGACTCGCTGCACGCCCCGGGCAACGCCACCCACGGCTTCATGGACTTCATGCTGATGATGGGCGCCGCCGGCGAGGGGCAGAAGGCCGACCACGTCGACACCCTCGACCTGTTCCACACGATGGAGGCCTACTTCACCTGGTACCCGAACGGAGCCCCGGCGTGAGCAAGTACCTGCTGGACAAGTTCCTCTTCACCGTCGACCGCGACCCCGCCCTCGTCGAGCGCTACCGCGAGGACCCGGCCGGCACGGTCGAGTGGTGGGAGGCCGAGATGGCCAACAAGATCCTCAACTGCACCGACGACGAGCGGTCGACCTGGCTGGAGTTCACCGAGGACGAGCGGCGCGCGCTGCGCGAGCACGACCACGTGACGCTGTTCCAGATGGGCGCCCACCCGTTCCTCACGCTCACGCTGTTCATCGCGATGTTCGAGCGCGACCACGGGCCGCTGGAGTACCAGAAGGCCTACGGCAGGGCGATGGAACACATCACGCTGCCCTATCCCGACATCACCACCTGACGTGCGGGCCACCTGACGTGCTCGCCGCCGTCGTCCGCGCGCCCGGGACGCCGCCCGAGCACGCCGAGCACCCCGACCCCGCCGCCGGGCCGGGTCACACGCTGGTGCGGGTCACCGCCGCGCCGATCGTGCCGCTGGACCTGCTCTGCGCGTCCGGCACGTCCTACCTCGGCGCGCCCGCGGTGCCGTACGTGCCGGGGGTGCAGGGCGTCGGCGTCGTCGAGGAGTCCGGCCGGCTGCCGGCCGGCACGCGGGTCTGGTTCGCGACGTCGGCCGGCATGGCGCCCGGCGATGGCAGCCTGGCGCAGCGGTGCGCCGTCGACGACGAGGACCTCGTGCCGCTGACCGCCGACCTGCCCGACGCGGCGGTCGCGGCGATCGGCCTGTCCGGCGTGGCCGCGTGGATGTGCCTGACCTGGCGCGGGCGGCTGCAGCCGGAGGAGACCGTCGTCGTCCTGGGGGCCGGCGGCGCGGTGGGGCAGGTGGCGGTCGGCGCGGCGCGGGTGCTCGGCGCCGGGCGGGTGGTGGCGGTCTGCCGCTCGACCACGGCGCGGGAGCGGGCCCGCGCCGCCGGCGCCGACGCCGTCGTGCCGCTGACCGGCGACGTCGACGCGCTCGCCGCCGCGCTGGCGCAGACGTGCCCGGGCGGCGCGCACGTCGTCGTCGACCCGGTGTTCGGCGTCGCGGCGACCGCGGCGTCGCGGGTGCTGGCGCCGGGCGGGCGGCTGGTCAACCTGGGCGGGGCGTCCGGCGACGAGGCGGTGTTCTCCTCGGCGGTGCTGCGCGGCCGGTCGGCGGAGGTGCTCGGCTACACCAACAACGCGCTGACCCCGCAGCAGCGCCGCGACGCGCTCGGCGCGGTCCTCGCCGCGGCCGCCACCGGCCGGGTCGCCGTCGCGCACGAGACGGTGCCGCTGGCCGACGTCGGCGGCGCCTGGGCGCGGCAGGCCGCGGGCGAGGCGAACGTCCGGCTGGTCGTCGTCCCCTGAGTCCGCCTTCCGCGCGCGAAAGGCGGACTCAGCGGCCGCGGGGGGCGGCGCGCACGTGAATGCGCTCGCCCTGCGGGCCGAAGAGGGCGAGCACCTCGGCGGCCCGGTCGTCGGGGTTGCCCAGCCAGTGCGGGGTGCGGGTGTCGAACTCGGCCACCTCGCCGGGGGTCAGGACGACGTCGGCGTCGCCGAGCAGCAGCCGCAGCCGCCCGGACAGCACGTAGAGCCACTCCCAGCCCTCGTGCGAGCGCTGCTCGCCCGGCTCCCCGCCCCAGCGCGGCGGGAATACCATCTTGTAGGCCTGCAGCCCGCCCGGGCGGCGGGTGAGCGGGATGAACGTGGCGCCGTGCCGGGTGATCGGCCGGAGCCGCACCCGGGGGTCGCCGGTCTCGGGGGCGTCGACCAGCTCGTCGAGCGGCACCTGGTGGGCGCGGGCCAGCGGCAGCAGCAGCTCGAGGGTGGGCCGGCGCCGCCCGGACTCCAGCCGGGACAGCGTGGACACCGAGATGCCGGTGTCCTCGGACAGCTGGGTCAGCGTCGCGCCCCGTTGCCGGCGCAGCTCGCGCAGCCGCGGGCCCACCGCGTCGAGGACGGCGTCGAGGTGCGCGTCGGGATCGGTCACGTTGCCAGTGTGGCAAAGGTGTTTGCCTGTTCCGCGACGGCGGGTGCACCGTGGGCGGCATGGACGAGACGTACGACGTGGTGGTCATCGGCGGGGGAGCGGCAGGCCTGTCCGGCGCCCTCGCCCTGGGGCGGGCGCGGCGCTCGGTCGCCGTCGTCGACGAGGGGACGCCGCGCAACGCGCCGGCGCACGAGATGCACAACTACCTGGGCCGTGACGGCACGCCCCCGGCCGACCTGCTCGCCGCCGGGCGGGCCGAGGTCGCCGGCTACGGCGGGGTGCTGGTCGACGGCACGGTCACCGCGGTCGGCGGGGCGGCCGGCGCGTTCACCGTGGAGCTCGCCTCCGGGCGGGTGCTCGGCGCGCGGCGGCTGCTGGTCACCACCGGCCTGACCGACGAGCTGCCGGACGTCCCGGGCGTGCGGGAGCTGTGGGGCACCGACGTCCTGCACTGCCCGTACTGCCACGGCTGGGAGGTGCGCGACCGGGCGATCGGCGTGGTCGCCACCGGCCCGATGTCCCTGCACCAGGCCCAGATGTGGCGGCAGTGGAGCGCCGACGTCGTGTTCTTCCTGCACACCGCGCCGGAGCCGGACGACGCCACCGCCGAGGCGCTGGCCGCGCGCGGGATCCGGGTGGTGCGCGGCGAGGTGGCGGCGCTGGAGACCGACGGCGGCCGGCTGACCGGCGTGCGGCTGGCCGGCGGCGAGGTGGTGCCGCGCGCCGCCGTCGTCGTGGCCCCGCGGTTCACCGCCCGCTCGGCGGTGCTGACCGGGCTCGGGCTGGAGGCCCAGCCGTTCCGCATGGGCGAGGCGGTCGTCGGGTCGCACGTGCCGGTCGACGCCCGCGGCGCCACCGCGGTGCCCGGCGTGTGGGCGGCCGGCAACGTCGCGGACCCGAGCGCCCAGGTGATCGGCGCCGCGGCCGCCGGGCTGATGGCCGGCGCGCAGGTCAACGCCGACCTGGTCGCCGAGGACACCCGGGCCGCGGTCGACGTGATCCGCGCGATGAGCGACCCGGAGTACGGCGAGCAGTGGTGGGAGGAGCGCTACCGCACGCACGCCTCCGGCGTGTGGAGCGGCCGGGTCAACGACGTCCTGGCCACCGAGGCCGCCGACCTGCCGCCGGGCCGCGCGCTGGACGCCGGCGCCGGCGAGGGCGGCGACGCCGTCTGGCTGGCCCGCCGCGGCTGGGCGGTGACCGCGCTCGACCTCTCCCGCACCGCGCTCGACCGGGCGGCCGCGGCGGCCGAGGCGGCCGGGGTGCCGCTCGAGACCCGCAAGGCCGACGTCTCCTCGTGGCATCCCGGCGACGAGCGCTGGGACCTGGTGACCGCCTCGTTCCTGCACTTCCCACCCGGCACCCGCGACGGCGTGCTGCGGACGCTGGCGTCGGCGGTCGCGCCCGGCGGCACGCTGCTGGTGACCGTGCACGACGGCAGCGACGCCGCCCACGGCATCCAGCGGCCGGGCCTGCCCGACTGGTACGCGACCGGCGAGCAGATGGCCGCGGTGCTCGACCCCGGCGACTGGGAGGTGCTGGTGGCGGAGGCGCGGCCGCGGGAGGCGCGCGGGCACGAGCACGGCTCGGCGCACGCCGCCGACGCGGTGCTGCGGGCGCGGCGCCGTCAGCCGGTGACGTCGTCCTCGCTGGTGTAGAGCAGCCGCAGCCGGGCCGGCGGCGTGAACGGCCGCCAGCCGTCGCGGGTCTGCGCCAGACGGTCGGCCACCAGCCACAGCACCGCCGGGTCGTGGCCCATCCCGAGGTGGCTGGCGTGCACGCCGACGTTCTCCGCGCGCGGGCCGGGCGTCTGCCGGCAGGCCCGCCAGTCGACGACGCCGTCCCAGCGCGAGTACACCGCGGTGCTCGGGACCGGCAGGCCGCCGGCCAGGCCGCCCCGCCCGCGCGGCACCGCGTGCAGGTGCCGGTAGCGGGCGTAGGCGCGAGCGCCGGGGCTGTCGTCGGGCGGGCCCCCGGCGAGCCCGAACGGCGAGCCGAGGCTGATCACCTGGCGGACCAGGCGCGGCACCCGCAGCGCCAGCCGCCGGGCGTAGATGCCGCCCAGGCTCTGCCCGACGATGCTCACCGGCCCGGCGTGCTGGTCGGCCAGCCGCTGCACCAGGCGGGGCAGCTCGTCGGTGATCTCCTTGGTGGGGCCGCGGTTGCGGCCGAGCTCCCAGCCGACCACCGGGTAACCCAGACCGCGCAGCCAGCGGCGCAGGGTCGCGGTGGAGACGTCGGAGGCCATCAGGCCGGGCAGCACGAGCACGCCGTGCGGCTCGCCCCGGGGGGCGCCGCGCAGCAGCGGGTAGGTCAGCGCGAGCGCGCCGGCGCTGGCCGCGGCCCGCACGGGCTCGGTGGCGGCGAGCAGGCGGCGGCGGGCTTCCGGGCTGTTCGGGGCGTCGGTCACGGTCTTCCCTCCGACGGCGGTGACGGGTCTGCGACACCGCTACCCGGCCGGGCGCCCGGGACTCGCCTTCCGCGCGCGAAAGGCGGGTCCCGGGCGCCGGTCTCAGCGCTCCTGCAGGTACGCCGCCGCGGTGGCGCGCAGCCGCTCGTGCACGCCGTCGGCGGCGACCGCGCCGGGCAGGTACCGCTTCGCCAGCTTGGCCACCATCGTGTAGTTGGTGTCGACGACGTTGCCCGCCGGCGCCAGCCCCGCCTGGCTGACCAGCTGCAGCGCGTCGAGCCGGTTCCAGCCGGCCAGCTCGGCCGCCCAGGTCACCAGGTCGTGCTGGCTGATCCGGTAGGCGTCCTCCAGCGGCCGGACCGAGCCGGTCGACATGAGGAACTCGTCGGTCTCCAGCCGCGGCCAGGCGGGCCCGCCGCCCTTGACCAGGTCGACGACGACGACCGTGCGCATCGCCGACTCGACCGCGGTGCCGCAGACCTCGCCCTCGCCCTGCCGGCAGTGCCCGTCGCCGAGGGAGAGCATCCCGCCGGGCACGTTGACGCCGAAGTAGACGGTCGTGCCGGCCCGCACCTCCGGGGTGTCCATGTTCCCGCCGTGCGCGCCGGGCGTGATGCTGGCGAACACCTCGCCCGCGGCCGGCGCGACGCCGATCGTGCCGTGCATCGGGTCGAGCGGTAGCTCCACCTCCGGGCCGCCGCGGCGCGGGCGGAACAGGCAGGTGCCCCGCTCGCGGTCGATCTCGTAGAGCCAGACCAGCTCCTCGAGCGGCTCGTGCAGCATCGCCGTCGAGTGGGTGGTGGTCAGCGCGCCGAAGTGCGGGAACGTGCTGGACACCGCCCAGTCCCGCGCCGGCGCGACGTCGACCAGGTGCACCGCCAGGGTGTCCCCGGGCTCGGCCCCCTCGACGGCGATCGGCCCGCTCACCGGGTTGAGGAAGGGGAAGTCGCACACCTGGCTCGGCAGGTCGTCCACGCTGCGCACCTTGCCGCCGTAGCAGTCCTCGGTGGTCAGCTCGACCACCGTGCCCGGCGCCACCGTGAGCAGCGGCTCGCCGCCGCCGAACGAGTAGCGCAGCTGGTCGGGGGTCGGCTCCAGGGAGACGACCTCGAGGGACGCGGTCACCGGTTCTCCTCGCTGGCGCTCGTCGCACCGGCGACCGCCGGTGCTGTGTTCATCGGTGAGCTCGCGAGCTCGCTCACAGGTTCTCCTCCGCGCGGATCTCGGGCCGCCGGCCCGTGGCGATCAGGACGATCATCAGCAGCACCCCGATGGCCAGCCACACGAAGCCCAGCTCCTGGGCGGCCACCTGGGCGTTGTAGACGACGTAGGCCAGGATGCCGAACCCGAGGACCGGCACCGCCAGGTGCAGCCACCAGTTGCGGCTCTTCAGCCGGCCGACGAAGTGCACGACGACGGCGACGTGCAGCAGCAGGAACGCCGACAGCGCGCCGAAGTTCACCAGGGTCGACAGCAGCGTGATGCCGTCCTCGCGCTGCTCCATGTAGAGGCCCAGCACGAGGGAGACGACCGCGACGAGCAAGGTGGCGTTGACCGGCACGCGGCGGGTCGGGTGCACCTTGCGGAGGAACCCGGGCAACTGGCGGTCGCGCGCCATGGCGAACAGCAGCCGCGAGGTCGCCGCCTGGGCCACCAGCGAGTTGGCGAAGCCCCACGCGATGGCGGTGGCGATCGCGGTCAGGGTGCCCAGCCAGGCGCCGCCGGCCACCTCCGCGGCGTCGTAGAACGCGGTGCCCGCGGCGTCGCCCTCGGCGATGAGGGTGTCGGGGTCGGGCACGAGCAGCGCGGCGACCCAGGTCTGGACGATGAACAGCGTCCCGGCCAGCGCCAGCGCCGCGATCATCGCCTTGCCGATGGAACGCGCGGAGTCCCGGTTCTCCTCGGCGAGGGTGGAGATGCCGTCGAAGCCGAGGAAGCTCAGCACCGCGATCGACACCGCGCCGAAGACCAGCTCGAGGGAGAACGTGTCGCTGTTGTAGATCGGCGTGAAGTCGAAGCCGCGGCCCTCGCCGGAGACCAGCGCGACGACGCCGATGACCAGGAAGATCGCGAGCACGATCAGCTCGGCGACCAGCATGATCTTGTTGACCCGCGCGGTGAACTCGATGCCGAAGTAGTTGACGACGGTGTTGAGGACGACGAAGCCGATCAGCCAGACCCACACCGGGATCGACGTGACGATCGAGTTCATGGCGATCGCGGCGATGAGGTAGAGCAGCGCCGGGACCAGCACGTAGTCGAGCAGGATCATCCAGCCGGCGATGAACCCGACCGGCTGGGCGATGCCGCGGCCGGCGTAGGTGTAGACCGAGCCGGCCATCGGGAACGCCCGCGACATCTGCGAGTACGACGCCGCGGTGAAGGCCATGGCCAGGCCGCCGATCGCGTAGGCGAGGGCGACCATGCCGCCGGAGCCCTGGAAGACGCTCCCGAAGATGCCGAACGGCGCGATCGGCACCATGAAGACCAGGCCGTAGACGAGCAGGTCGGTGAACGTCAGCGAGCGCTTGAGCTCCTGGCGGTAGCCGAACTCCTCGACGCCGGCGGCTCCGGCTGCCGGGGCCGCGCCGGCACCGGTGGTCCCGGTGGCGTGCGCGGACGGGGTGGTGCGGGGGTCGGTCACGACTCCTCCTCTCGGCCGGCTCGGAGCCGGACGCGGGGAGGGTAGGCCCCATTGCTTCCGATCGGAAACATCGGGGGTCAGTCGCGCGCGCCGACCTCGCGGAACACCAGCCCGTCGGCGCGCGCCAGCCGCGGCCGGGGGATCGGCGGCGGCCCCGGCGTGCCGGTCTCCAGCAGCCGCGCGGCGGTGCGGACGCCGGCGTGCACGCCACGCGCGTAGGCGCAGACCACCGGCGCGCTCGGCCCCACCCGGGCGGCCAGCCGCTCCTGCAGGGCGAGCTGCCCCTCGTCGCCGGCGCCGTCGGCCGCCGCGAACGAGGGCATGCAGGCGTAGAGCTCGCCGGTGCCGTCGCCGCCGACGGCGTACAGGCCGTTCTCCTCGAGCGCGCCGGACAGCCGCACGACGCGGCGGTCGAGCCCGGCGCGGGCGAACGCGCGGTTGAAGGCGACCAGGTCACGGCCGACCAGGCTGAGCAGCACGGCGTCCGCTCGGGTGCGGCGGACCAGGTCCAGCGCCGGGCCGGGGTCGGCCGGGCCGAACGGGACGAGCAGCTCGCCGGCGACCTCGGCGCCGAGGTCGTGCAGCACCGACCGCGCGGCGCGGTGCACCGCCTGCGGCCACACGTAGTCGGTGCCCAGCAGCACCCAGCGCCGTGCCCGGCGGTGGCGCACCAGCCAGGTCAGCGCCGCGGCGTGCTGGGCCAGCGGGGAGGCGCCGATCCGCAGCGCCCCGCGGGACCCGCGCCCGCCCTCGTGCGGCGGGGTGAACACGTAGCCCGCGCGCCCGGCCAGCGCGGCGGCGACCGCCCGGGAGACGTCGCTGGTGGAGAAGCCGACGAGGACGTCGACCGCGCCGGCGGCGTGCAGGGCGGCGACGTCGGCGGCCACCTCGGCGGGCCGGCGCCCGGCGTCGACGGTGACCAGTTCCACCGCGCGGCCGCGGACCCCGCCGGCCTCGGTGACCTCGTCGGCGGCGAGCGCGGCCAGGTCCAGCGCCGAGGGCGCGGTCATCGCCAGCGGCCCGGTCAGCGGGACGGCCAGCCCGATCCGGACGACGTCGGGGGAGCGGTCGACGACGGCCGCCTCCCACGCCTCCATCGGAGCGGTCGGTCCGGGCACCTCCTGAGTATGGTGCGGCCATGGCGGTCGAGCAGCAGGCCACGGGTACCGCGGTGCCCGCCGCGCGTTCCGCGCCCGCCGCCTCGCTGGTCGAGCTGCTGGCCGTCGTCTCGCGGCGGGTCGCCCGCGGCGTCGGGACGGTGCTCGCCGAGGACGGCGCGACGCTGGAGGCCTACCGGCTGATGCGCGCGCTCGCGTCGGGTCCGGGGCGCACGATGAGCGAGCTGTGCGCGGCGCTGTGCGTCCCGGCGCCCACCGCCACCCGGATGGTCGACGGGCTGGTCGACGCCGCGCTGGCCTACCGGCTGCCCGACCCCGAGGACGGCCGCCGCGTGCGGGTGCACCTGTCCGCCCGCGGCCGCACCCGGCTGGACCGGCTCGAGGCGCTGGTGTCCGCGCACGAGGCGGCGCTGACCACCGAGCTCGGCCCGGCCCGGGTCGCCGCGCTGGTCGCCGCGCTCACCGACCTCGCCGACCCGCCCGCCTGACCCCCGCGAGCGCCGTCGGGCCCCATGACCGGCCGCCTCCCGCCGCGATCATGGAGTTCCCGTGGCGACACGCCGTCGGCCCTCGGCGCGTCGCCACCGCGACTCCATGATCGGGGCGGGACGGCGTCCGGACCGGCGACGGCCTCAGTCGGACGGCGGGAGGATGCGGGGGACGAAGACCTCGTCGATCGGGCGCGGGCCGACGTACTGCCGGCAGGTGCACGGCACCCAGGTGTGACCGGCGAACCGGCCGCGCCGGTCGAAGGTGTCCCGGCGCAGCTCGGCGTAGCAGGTGTTGGTCTCGGTGTCGTGCTGGCTCAGCGTGTGCCCGCAGCCGCACACCGGCGTCGGGTTCGGCGGCGGCCCCGCGGGACGCCGGCGCCCGAGCCGGCCGGCCACGAACCCCGCGGCCAGCAGTGCCGCACCGATGACCAGGCTGACAGGTTCCACCGTCGTCGCTCCTCCGCTCCGCAGACCTCCCGACGGTAACGCCGCGGGCGCGCTCGGGGTGCCGCGCGCGGGCGCGTTCCGGGTTCACCCGGACGGGCGGTTAGATACGAGACCGTCCAGGGCACCTGCAGCTCGTGGACTCTCTCGCGGTCGGATTCGCCCGCCCTGACCGCTGGAAGCAGGGCAGTCCGGCCGCCCAGCGGACCCCGTGGCACGCCGTCCCGTCGGTGCGCCCGGCGGGGGAGCGCGACGGCGAGGTGGAGCTGGCCCTCTGCGGGTCCATCGTGCAGATCTGGGGCCACCAGCGGTGGGAGCGCATCGGTGCCGGGCGCACCGGCTGCCCGGACTGCCGCCGGCTGTCCGGGCTGGCCTGGGAGCAGGTCCTGCTCAGCCGCGCCGGCTGACCGCGGCGGTCAGCGCCGCCGGCCGCTGATCGCCGACAGGCCGGTGATCTCCCGGCCCACGATCAGTGCCTGCACGTGGTCGGTGCCCTCGAAGGTGTAGATCGCCTCGATGTCGGCGTGGTGCCGGGCGATGTGGTGCTCGAGGAGGATCCCGTCGCCGCCGAAGAGGTCCCGCGCGTCGGCCACGATCCGCCGGGCGGTGGCGCAGCAGTGCCGCTTGGCCAGCGACGCCATCGCCGCGGTCATCCGGCCGGCGTCGGCGAGGCTGGACAGCCGCCAGCACATCAGCTGCATGGTGGTGATCTCGGCGAGCATCGTCGCGAGCTTCTCCTGCACCAGCTGGTAGCCCGCGATCGGCTGCCCGAACTGCTCGCGGTGCAGGCAGTGCGCCAGCGCCAGCTCGTAGGCCGCCGTCGCCACGCCCAGCGCGCGCCACGCGACGGTGTACCGGGTGCGGTCGAGGACCGTGGAGACGTCCTTGAACGAGCGGCAGTTGGCCAGCTTGTTCTCGGCCGGCACGCGGACGCCCTCGAGGGTGATCTCGGCCTGCCACACCGCCCGCAGCGCCGTCTTGCCGGTCATCACCCGCGTGCTGAAGCCGGGCGTGCCCTTCTCGACGACGTACCCGCCGACCGCGCCCTCCTCGTCGCGCGCCCAGATGAGCACGTAGTCGGCGATCGTGCCGTTGCCGATCCACTTCTTCTGCCCGTCGAGGACGAAGACGTCGCCGTCGCGGCGGGCGCTGGTCTCCAGGGCGACGGCGTCCGACCCGTGCTGCGGCTCGGTCAGGCCGAAGGCGCCGATCTTCTCCATCCGCGCCATCTCGGGGAGGAAGCGCTCCTTCTGCTCCTCGGAGCCGAGCATCGCGATCGACTGCATCGCGAGGAAGCTGTGCACGCCGTTGAAGGTGCCGACGCTGCCGTCGGCGCGGGCGAGCTCGGCGGCCACCAGGCCGGCGGCGACGGCGCTCATCCCCGGCGAGCCGTAGCCCTGCACCGTGCCCCCGGCGATGCCGAGCTCGGCGAACCCGGGCACCAGCTCGAACGGGAACTCCGCGCGCTCCCAGTAGTCGTTGATCCGCGGCGTCACCTCCTTGTCGCACCAGGCGCGCACGCGGTCGCGGATCCCGACCTCCTCGGGGGTGAGCAGCTCCTCGAGGGCGTAGAAGTCGGTGCTCGCGGTCTCAGGCACGGCCCGACGCTACGCGCGGGCAGGGCATGCTGCCGGGCGTGCGGATCGTCGTCGCCCCGGACTCCTTCAAGGGCACGCTGACCGCGGAGGACGCCGCCGACGCCGTCGCCCGTGGGCTGGCCCGGGTGCGCCCGGACGCCGAGGTGCTCGCCCGCCCGGTGGCCGACGGCGGGGAGGGCACGGTGGCCGCCGCCGTGCGCGCCGGGTACCGCCCGGTGACGACGACGGTCGGCGGCCCCGACGGCCGGCCGGTGCGCGCCACCTTCGCCGTCGAGGGGACGACGGCGGTGGTCGAGCTCGCCGCCGCGGCCGGGCTCGGGCTGCTGGACCGACCGGCGCCCACGACCGCGACCACCCGCGGCGTGGGGGAGCTGCTGCGCGCCGCGCTCGACGCCGGCGCCCGGCGGGTGGTGCTGGGCCTGGGCGGCAGCGCCACCACCGACGCCGGCGCGGGACTGCTGCAGGCGCTGGGCGTGCGGCTGCTCGACGCCGGCGGCAGGGACGTCCCGCCCGGCGGCGCGGGGCTGGCGCGCCTCGCGCGGATCGACCCCGGCGCCCGCGACCCGCGGCTGCAGGGCCTGGAGGTCCGGGTGGCCACCGACGTCGACAACCCGCTCACCGGCCCGTCCGGCGCGGCCGCGGTGTACGGGCCGCAGAAGGGCGCCACGCCGGCGCAGGTCGCGCAGCTCGACGCGGCGCTCGCGCGGTTCGCCGCGGTGGTCCGCCGCGACCTCGGCGTCGACCTGGAGGGCCGGCCGGCGATGGGCGCGGCCGGGGGGACGGCGGCCGGGGTGGCCGCCGTCCTGACGTGCTCGGTCGGGTCGGGTGCCGAGCTGGTCGCCGACCTGGTCGGGCTCGACGCGGCGCTGGCCGGCGCGGACCTCGCGATCACCGGCGAGGGCTCGCTGGACGCGCAGTCGCTGCGCGGCAAGGCGCCCGCGGTGGTCGCGGCCCGGGCCCGGCGGGCCGGTGTCCCGTGCGTGGCGCTGGCCGGGCGGGTGGCGCTGAGCGACGACGAGCTGCGCGGGGCCGGGTTCGCCGCCGCGCACGCGCTGACCGAGGCCGAGCCCGACCTCGCCCGGTGCCTCGCGGAGCCCGCGGCCGTCCTCGCGGAGCTCGCCGCCCGGGTCCTGGCTCAGGCGCCGAGCAGCCCCCGCACGTAGGCCGCCTGCCCCACGTGCTGCAGGTCGTCGGACAGCACGCTGACCAGCCGGACGCCGAGGGTCACCGGCGGGTCCCACCGCCGGTCGACGACGCGGTCGAGGTCGTCGTCGGACAGGTCACCGAGGAACTCCGCGCTGCGGGCGGCGACGGCGTCGGCGTACTCGAGCAGCAGCTCCGCCGAGGGCACCCGGACCGACGCGACCTCCTCGGCGCTCATCCCGTAGCCGGTGGCGGCGTCGTCGACGGGCAGGCCGAACCGGCTCGCGAACTCCTGCGCGGTCCACACCTGCTCGGTGCCGGCGACGTCGGCGAGGTGGTCGTCCTGCACCCGCAGCAGGTGCCAGGCCAGCCAGCCGACCGGGTTGGCGCCGGGTCCGACGCGCTCGGCCAACTGGTCGGGGGACAGGCCCTCGACGGCGGCGTGCAGGGTCTCGCCGATCTGCGCGTAGGCGTAGGTGAGCAGGTCACGGGTCCGCATGACCGGCCGCTACCCGTCCCGCTCGCGGGGGACGCCTGCGGGCGCCGGCCGACGGTAGGTTGCGGTGTCCGCCCGGCCGTCGAGGGAGCCAGATCGTTGGTGTTCTTCCTGCAGCGGCTGCTGCGCTCCCTCCGCGTCCGGCTCTCGGGCTGGCGCCTGCCGCTGGCGGTCATCCTGCTGGTGTTCCTCACCAGCTGGGCGGCGATGGCGCTGGTCGAGCCGGCCGGGACCGGGATCGCGGCGCCGGAGAGCTACTGGTGGTACTTCGTCATCACCGCCGCGACCGTCGGCTACGGCGACCTGTACCCGTCGTCGGTCGGCGGCCGGGTCGTCGGCGCCTACGTCGTCGTCGGCGGGATCGTCACGCTGACGCTGCTGTTCACCGAGCTGGCCACCGCCCTGCAGACCGCGCGGGGCAGGCGACTGAGAGGAGTGGTCGGCCTGGACCTCCGGGACCACGTCGTCGTGCTGGGCTACACCCCGGGGCGGACCGAGCGGATCGTCACCGAGCTGACCGTCGAGCCGGGCACCCGCATCGCGCTGTGCGCGCACGACGACGTCGCGGTCAACCCGATGCCCGAGGAGGCGGCGGTCTCCTTCGTCCGCGGCGACCTCACGCACGCCGACGTCATGGACCGCGCCGGCGTCGCCCGCGCCCGCACGGTCGTCATCGACGGCCGCGACGACAACGAGACCCTGGCGATCGCGGTCGCCGTCGACCACGCCAACCCGCGGGTGCACATGGTCGCCGCGGTCCGCGACCTGGGCCGGCGCGACACCCTCCGCTACGTCAACCCCGGCGTGCAGGTCGTGCAGTGGCACATGCCGTTCCTGCTGTCGGAGGAGGCCGCCGACCCCGGGCTCACCGAGATCTACAACGAGCTCATGACGGCGGGCGGGCACGGCAACACCTACTCGCTGCGGGTGCCGGCCGGTGCGCGGCCGCGGACGTTCGGCGAGTGGCAGACCGCCCTCGGCCGCGACCACGGCGCCACGGTGCTGGCACTGCGGACCGCCGAGGACCTGCGGGTCAGCCCCGCCTGGGACACCCCGGTGCCGGAGGGCGCGACGCTGTACTACGTCGCGGCGCACCGGCTGGACGTCACGCGGCTGGACCGGTCACCACACGCCGAACGCGGCGGCCACTAGCGCCAGCACCCCGCCGATCGCGGCCAGCACGGCGAGCACCGCGATCAGCACCGGCACGACCACCCAACGGCGCCGGAACCGCCGCCGGGGCCGGGGCGGTGGCGGCGGTGCCGGCGGGGGAGCGGCGGCCCGGGCGTGCCGCTCGGCGCGCCGCTCCCGGTGCCGGTCGGCCAGGTGGCGGGCCTGGTCCCGGGCGTCCCGGGCGACGGTGCCGAGCACCGAGGCCAGCCCCCGCAGGTCGTCGAGGTCGAAGCGCTCGACCCGGTCCCCGGGGGCGAGATGCGGACCGGCGGGGCGCGGATCGGCGGCCCGCGGGCCGCCGGCGGCGGGGGGCCACGCCGGCGCCGGCCCGGCCCGCTCGGACAGGGCGCGCAGGGCGGCCCGCGTCCGCGCGACGTCCCAGCGCCGCGCGGGGTCCTTGGTGAGCAGCCCCTCGAGCACCGGCGCCAGCGGGCCGGCCCGCTGGGCCGGCGCGGGGTCCTCGGAGACGACGGCCAGCAGGGTGGCCATCGACTCGGGCCGGTCGAAGGCCCGCCGGCCCTCGACGGCGGTGTAGAGCGTGGCGCCCAGCGACCACAGGTCCACGGCGGGGCCGGGCTCCTCGCCCCGCGCCCGCTCCGGCGCCATGTAGGACGGCGAGCCGATGATCGCCCCGGACGTGGTGATCGACGGGCCGCCCGTGGCGACCGCGATGCCGAAGTCGGTGAGGTGCGCCGAGCAGTCGCGGCCGACGAGCACGTTGGCCGGCTTGACGTCGCGGTGCACGATCCCGGCGGCGTGCGCGGCCTCCAGCGCGGCCAGCACGTCGAGGCCGATGCGGGCCACCGCCGGCCAGGGCAGCGGACCCTGCCGCTCGACGATCTCCTGGAGGCTGCGGGCGTCGACGAGCTCCATGACCAGCCAGGGCCGGCCGTCCTCCTCGACGACGTCGTACAGCGTGGTCACGCACGGGTGCACGAGCCGCGCCGCCGCCCTGGCCTCGCGCAGCGTGCGGTCGCGCAGCGTCCCGCGCTCGTCGTCGCTGAGGTGGGCCGGGAAGGTGACCTCCTTGAGCGCCACCGGCCGGCCCAGCACCTGGTCGGTCGCGCTCCAGACCACGCCCATCCCGCCGCGGCCGAGCATCCCGGTGACCGCGTAGCGGCCGGCGACCAGCCGCCCTGCACCCGTGTCGGCGGACATGGGCGGACGGTACGCCCGGGAGGGAGCCGGCGTCCCGCCCTCAGTCGGTCCCGTCCTGCGGCGGCTCCGGCTCGCTCTGCGCCTCGAGGGAGGCCTCGGTCTCCGCGTCCTCCATCTCGAGGGCGATGTCGCGCGGCTGCGGCTGGTCGGGCTGCGACGGCGTCGTCATGACCGCAGCCTGCCCGCCGACGGCGCGGTCCGCTCGCCCGGGACGGCGCCGGCCCCCGTCCCGCGGGGGACGGGGGCCGGCGGCCGGGAGCTCAGGGGCGCAGCGCGGCCCGGACGACCGGCACGAGCGCGGCGAGCACCAGCGCCTCGCCGAGGACGCTCACCGCGACCGGGAACTCGCCGCTCGCGAGGACGAACCCGGCCAGGTAGGCGGGCGCCGCCCAGACGGTGACGTCGGCACGGGCGCGGACCAGCGCGACGGCGGCCAGCAGCGTCCCGGCGATCGCCATGCCGACCAGCGGGCCGAGGACGAGGAACGGCGGGCCCTGCTGCACCGACGTCCAGGTGCCCGCCGCCGACGGGCCCCCCTCGCCGGCCAGGACGACGGCGATCAGCCGCATCCCGGCGAACCCGCCGCCGCCGACGCTGCCGGCCGCGAGCAGCGCCGCGGCGACGCCGGACAGCCACGGGGCGCGGCGGCCGCAGGCCAGCGCGATCGCCGCGGCGCCGGCGATCCCGGCGACCATCGCCACGAGGTAGACGACGACCGAGGCGACCTGCGCGGTCGGCGACTCGGCGAGCCCGGCCAGCCACGGGCCGGCCTCGTCGCGGGGGAGGCCCTCCGACGAGAGCACGTACTGGGCCGCGAGCGCGACCGGGCCGAGCAGGGCGGCGCCGGCCAGCAGCCGCCGGCGGGGGTGCGGCGCCGGGGCGGCCGCCGGAGCGGAGGCGGTGGCGTCGGGGGCGGGGGTCTCGGCGGCGGTGGTCTCGGGGGCGGTGAGGCCGGAGCCGAGGCGGGTGGTGGTCACGGTGTTCCTCCTGGGGGTCCGGCTCCGTCGGCCGGGCACCGGAACCGTCGCGGCCCGGGCGTCCCGGCGGCATCGGACGGGTGTCCCGACACGGCGCGGTGCCGGAGTCCCTGGGTCCCGGGACGACTGCGCTGCCACCATGTCGCGGTGCCCGCCGCCCGGACCGTCGTCGCCGCCGGCCTCGCCGCGGCGGGGCTGGCCGCCGCGGTCGCCGCGCTCGTCCTCGCTCTGACCCGGGTGCCCGACCCCGACGCCGCCGCGGTCGCGTGGGGGCTGGCCGGCGCCGGCGGGTCCGGCGTGCTGGGCGCGGTGGTCGCCGCGGCGCGGCCGCGGCTGCTCGCCGGCTGGCTGATGCTGCTCGTCGGCGTGTGCAGCGGCGGGGTGGCGCTGGCCACCACGCTCGCGGCGGCCGCCGTCGCCACCGACCCGTCGTCGTCGCTGACCGCCGGGGCGTTCTGGGTGTCCTCGTGGCTGTGGGTGCCGGCCTACGTGCCGGTGGCCGCGCTGCTGCTGCAGGTGCTGCCCGGCGGGCGGCTGCCCGGGCGCGGGTGGCGGGCGGCGGCCGCCGTGGGTGCCGCGGCGGTCGTCCTGGCGCCGGTCGGCTGGGCGCTCACCCCGTACGACCAGCAGGACCGCCCCGTCCCCGCCGCCTACGCGCACCTGACCAACCCGGTGGGCGTGGACGGCTCGTTCGCGCTGGTCGGCGTCTCGCTGGTGCTCGCGCTCGCGGGCACCGCGGCGGGCGTGGCCTCGCTCGTCGTGCGGCTGCGGCGCAGCTCCGGGCAGGCCCGCGAGCAGGTGCTGTGGGTGCTGGCCGGCGCGCTGGGCACCCTGCTGCTGCTGGCCCTGGCGTGGACGGTGCCGACGGCGGAGACCGCGCTGATCGCCGCCGCCCTGCTGCCGCTGCCGGCCGCCGCCGCGTGGGCGCTGACCCGCACGCGGCTGTGGGACCTGGACCCGGCGCTGGGCCGCACGCTGGTCTACCTCTCGCTGACCCTGCTGGCGCTGGTCGTGCACGGGGTCCTGCTCGTCGCGGCCGGCGCCCTGCTCGGCGGCCTCGCCCGGCGCTCGGACCTGCTGGTGTTCGCGCTCGCCGCGGTGCTCGTCCAGCCGGCCCGCGACGTCCTGCAGCGCGGGGTCAACCGGCTGCTGTACGGGCAGGACGCCGACCCGGGCACGGTGGTCGGCGAGCTCGGCCGGCAGGTGGACTCGGCGACGACGCCCGCGCAGGTGCTGCCGGGCGTGGTCGGCGTCCTCGCCCGCACGCTGCGGCTGCCGTCGGTGGCGCTGCGGCTGCCCGGGCGGGCGCCGGTGACCGCCGGGCGCGCGCCCGAGCCGGGGGAGGAGGTGCGCACCCTGCCGCTGGTGCACCAGGGCCGCGGCGTCGGCGAGCTCGACGTCGTCCTGCCGGCGGGCGGCCTCGGCCCGCGGCTGCGCGGCCTGCTCGACGAGCTGGTCCGGCAGACCGGCCAGGCCGCGCACGCCGTCCTGCTGCAGGAGGAGCTGCAGCGCTCCCGCGAGTCGATCGTCACCTCGCGGGAGGAGGAGCGCCGGCGGCTGCGGCACGACCTGCACGACGACCTCGGCCCGGTGCTCGCGGCGACGGCGATGCAGCTGGAGGCGGCGGCCGAGCTGGTGCCGGTCGACCCGGCCCGGGCGACCGCGATGCTCGACCGGGCCGCGGAGCACCTGCGCGGCACGGTCGCCGACGTCCGGCGGATCGTCGACGACCTGCGCCCGGCCGCGCTCGGCGACCTCGGCCTGGCCGGCGCGGTCCGCGCCCACGCCGCCCGGCTCGCCGACGCCGGCGTCGAGGTGGCCGTGCACGTCCCCGACGACCTCGGCCCGCTGCCGGCCGCCGCCGAGGTGGCCGCCTTCCGCATCGCCGGCGAGGCCCTGACCAACGTGGCGCGGCACGCCCGCGCCGGCCGGGCCTCGGTCGTCATCACCCACCGCGACGGTTCCCTGGAGGTCTGCGTGCAGGACGACGGCGTCGGGGTCCGGCCGGGCAGCCGCACCGGCGTGGGCCTGGGCTCGATGCACCAGCGCGCCGCCGAGCTCGGCGGCAGCTGCGAGGTCACCGGCGGCCCGGGGACGACGGTCCGGGCGGTGCTGCCCACGGCGGCCCTGCCCACGGCGGCACTGCCGGCGGTGTCCTCGTGACCACCGTCCTCGTCGTCGACGACCACCCGCTGTTCCGTGACGGGCTCGTGGCGCTGGTCGGCTCGCTGCCGTGGGCGGAGGTCGTCGCCGAGGCCGGGGACGCCACCGGCGCGGTCGCCGCGGCGCTGGAGCACCGGCCCGACGTCGTCCTGATGGACCTGCACCTGCCCGGCGGCAACGGCCTGGACGCCACCGCCCGGATCACCGAGGCGCTGCCGGACACCGCCGTCCTGGTGCTCACGATGGTGGAGAACGAGGACGCCGTCGCCGCGGCGCTGCGGGCCGGCGCCCGCGGCTACCTGGTCAAGGGCGCGTCGCGGGCGCAGATCGCCCGGGCGATCGAGGCGGTCGCCGACGGCGAGACGATCCTCGGCCGCGGCGTCGGGTCGGCGCTGGCGCACCTGCGGCCCCGCGGCGACGCGCTGTCGGCGTTCCCGACCCTCACCGAGCGGGAGCGGGAGGTGCTGGGGCTGCTCGCCGGCGGGCTGTCCAACGGCGACATCGCCCGGCGGCTGTTCCTGTCGGACAAGACCGTGCGCAACGTGGTCTCCACCGTCCTCGCCAAGCTGGAGGTGGGCAGCCGGGCCGAGGCCGTGGCCCGCGCCCGCGACGCCGGGCTCGGCGGGGCGGCGCCGGGGCTGGGAGCGTGACCGGCGCCACCTAGACTCCGGCGCCGATGAGCATCACCCGCCTGCTGGTGGCCAACCGCGGCGAGGTCGCCGCCCGGGTGTTCCGCAGCGCCGCCGCCCTGGGCCTGTCCACCGTCGCCGTCGCGCCGGAGGACGACGCCGGGAGCCTGCACACCCGTCGCGCCGACGAGGTCGTCCGCCTCCCCGGGACCGGGCCGGCGGCCTACCTGGACGTCGGCGCCGTCGTCGGGGCCGCCGTCCGCGCCGGCGCCGACGGGCTGCACCCCGGCTGGGGCTTCCTCGCCGAGAGCCCCGACCTGGCCCGCGCCTGCGCGGACGCCGGGGTCGCGTTCGTCGGACCGGACGCCGCCGCGCTCGCCCTGCTCGGTGACAAGACCGCCGCCCGCGCCCGCGCCGGCGAGCTGGGCCTGCCCGTGCTGGCTGCCACCGACGGCGACACCGACCTCGCCGCCGCGACCGCCTTCCTCGCGGGGCTCGGCGACGGCGGCGCGGTGATGGTCAAGGCGGTGGCCGGGGGCGGTGGCCGCGGGATGCGCCCGGTGCGCGACGCCGCCGAGCTGCCCGCCGCGCTGGAGCGGGCCCGCTCGGAGGCGCGGGCGGCGTTCGGCGACGGCGCGGTCTACGTCGAGCGGCTGCTGACCGGCGCGCGGCACGTCGAGGTGCAGGTGGCCGGCGACGGCGCGGCCGTGGTGGCCCTCGGCGACCGCGACTGCTCGCTGCAGCGGCGGCGGCAGAAGCTGGTCGAGGTCGCCCCCGCGCCGGGGCTCGACGACGGCCTGCGCGCCCGGCTGGCCGCGCACGCCACCGCGCTGTGCGGGTCGCTGGCCTACCGCGGGCTGGCCACCGTGGAGTTCCTCGTCCGCCACGACGGGGTCCGCGGCGACGAGGTGGCCTTCCTCGAGGTCAACCCGCGGCTGCAGGTCGAGCACACCGTGACCGAGGAGGTCACCGGGCTGGACCTCGTCGAGGTCGGCATCCGGCTGGCCGAGGGCGCGACGCTCGCGGACCTGGGCCTGGCCACGCCGCCGCCGTCGCGCGGGGCCGCCGTCCAGGCGCGGGTCAACGCCGAGACGCTGCTGCCCGACGGGACCGTGCACCCCGGGGCCGGGCGGCTGGAGCGGTTCGTGCCGCCGACCGGGCGCGGCGTGCGGGTGGACACCGGCGTGGTCGCCGGCGACGAGGTCGGCCCGCGCTACGACTCGCTGCTGGCCAAGGTGGTCGTCGCCGACCGGGACCTGCCGCGGGCGCTGGCCGGCTGCCGCCGCGCGCTGGCCGAGCTCGACGTCGTCGGGGTGCCGGTGAACGCGGACCTGCTCGCGGCGCTGCTCGACCTCCCCGAGGTGGCCGACGGCCGCGCGACCACCGACGTCGTCGACGCGCGCCTGGCCGGGCTGGTGCCCGACCGCCCGGCCGAGGTCGCGGCGGCCGTCGACGGCGTGCTGCCGGTGACCGCGCCCCTGTCGGGCGCGGTGGTCGAGGTGGCCGCCGCCGAGGGCGACGCCGTCGCCGCCGGGGCGGCGCTGCTGGTGCTCGAGGCGATGAAGATGGAGCACGTCGTGGCCGCGCCGGCCGCCGGCGTGGTCACCGGCCTGGCCGTGCGCGTCGGCGACGTCGTCACGGCGGGGACGGTGCTCGGCGGGGTCGTCCCCGGTGAGGCCGGCGGCGCCGACGGCGGGCCGTCCTCCGAGGACCCCGGTGCGATCCGCCCGGAGCTCGCCGAGCTGCAGGAGCGGCGCGCCGCCACCCTCGACGACGCCCGGCCCGAGGCGGTCGCCCGCCGCCACGCGGCGGGGCGGATGACCGCGCGGGAGACGGTGGCCGCGCTGGTCGACGAGGGCACCTTCGTCGAGTACGGCCAGCTCGGCATCGCCGCCCAGCGCGCGCGGCGGACGCTGGCCGAGCTGGTCGCGCGGACGCCGGCCGACGGCATGGTCACCGGCATCGGCGAGGTCGGCGGGGTGCCGTGCGCGGTCCTCGTCTACGACTACACCGTGCTGGCCGGCACCCAGGGCCGCACCAACCACCGCAAGACCGACCGGCTGCTCGAGGTCGCCACCGAGCGCGGGCTGCCCGTGGTGCTGGTCGCCGAGGGCGGCGGCGGGCGGCCCGGCGACACCGACGGCGGCGGCTTCTCCCGGCTCGACGTCCCGACCTTCACCACGATGGCGCGGCTGGCCGGGAAGGTGCCCACGGTCGCCGTCGTCTCCGGGTACTGCTTCGCCGGCAACGCCGCGCTGGTCGGCTGCTGCGACGTCGTCATCGCCACCGAGGACAGCAGCATCGGGATGGGCGGCCCGGCGATGATCGAGGCCGGCGGGCTGGGCGTCGTCGCGCCGGAGGACGTCGGGCCGACGGCGGTGCAGGCGGCCAACGGCGTCGTCGACGTCGTGGTGCCCGACGACGCCGCGGCCGTGGCCGCCGCGCGGCAGGCGGTCGGGCTGCTGACCGGGCGGGTCGTGCCGGCGGAGGCCGCCGACCAGCGGCCACTGCGGACGGCGCTGCCGGCCAACCGGGTGCGCAGCTACGACGTGCGGCCGGTGGTCGCCACGCTCGCCGACCCCGGCAGCGTGCTGGAGCTGCGGCCGTCGTTCGGGCGGGGGATCGTCACCGCGCTGGCCCGCCTGGACGGGCGGCCGGTGGGGTTCGTGGCCAACGACCCGCGGCACCTCGGCGGGGCGATCGACGGCGAGTCGGCGGACAAGGCCGCGGCGCTCCTGCGGCTGTGCTCCTCCACCGGGCTGCCGGTGGTCTCGCTGGTGGACACCCCCGGGTTCATGGTCGGTCCGGAGTCCGAGCGCACCGGCACCGTGCGCCGCTTCGGCGGGCTGTACGTGGCCGGGGCGCAGCTCGGCGTCCCGCTGCTGGCGGTGGTGCTGCGCAAGGCGTACGGGCTGGGCGCGATGGCGATGCTCGGCGGCGACCTGCAGGTCCCGCTGCTCACGCTGGCCTGGCCGACCGGCGAGTTCGGGCCGATGAGCCTGGAGGGCGCGGTGCGGCTCGGGTACCGGCGCGAGCTGGATGCCCTGCCGCCCGGGGAGCGTGACGCCCGGTTCGCCGAGCTGGTCGCCGCCTCCTACGCGCAGGGCAAGGCGCTCAACGTGGCGTCGGCGTTCGAGGTGGACGACGTCGTCGACCCCGCGGACACCCGCGACGTGCTGGTCCGTGCCCTGGCCGGGCTCGCGTGAGCGGGCGGCCGGCGGCGCCCGCGGCTACCGTCCGGCCATGCCGCAGTTCCGCCTGACCACCGGAGACGGCGCCGTCCTGCAGGAGTGGGACGCCGCCGACGCGACCGCCGCCGAGACCGAGGCCGTCGACGTCGTCGCCCGGCACCGCGCGGACGACCCGCCCGGTGCCGCGGAGTACGTGCTCGTCGACGACGCCGGCGGCGACGTGGCGCGCTGGGGCTCGAACGCGCCCTGAGCTCAGCCCTCCCCGAGGCGGCGCTGCAGCACCTCGTGCTCGCGCCGCAGCACGACCTGGGTGACCAGGTCGCGGACCGCGCCCTCGGCCTGGCGGCCGATGAAGGGCGCGTCGACCTTGGCGTCGCCGGTGACCGTGGCGCGGGTGCCGCCGCCGGATGCGGGGGTCAGCCGGCGCTCGCAGGTGACCCGTGCCTCGCGGCCCAGGATCTCGGCGCGCAGGTCGAGGGCGCCGCGGTAGCCGCCGTCGCCGTCGGGCTGCCAGGTGGTGGTCTCGGTGACCGGGACGGTGCTGCCCACGAAGCGGGCGAAGACCGGCGGGATGCCCGTCGTCGGCGCCGACAGCCGCACGCGGGTGGTGTTGCCCGTCCCGTTCGCCCGGCTCGAGACCTCGTGCACGTCGGCGTCCAGGGCCTGGGCGACCTCGCGCAGGAAGACCTCGTCGGTGAGCTCGGCGAACACGCGGTCGGGGGCGGCGGTGTAGTTCGTGGTGGCGTCGATGGGCACGCCCCATCCTCGGCTGCGGCCGCTCGGGCCGCCCGGCGGGGTCAGACTGCCGTCGTGGGCGAGGTGGTGATCCGGCCGGCGGGGCCCGCGGACGCCGCCGCCGTCGCGAGGGTGCACGCGCGGGCCGGGCGGGCGGCGTGGTCGGCGTTCCTCGGCGACGTCCTGGCCGAGCCGGACGTGCCCCTCTGGCGGGAGCGGGTCCCCGCGGACGGGTTCCTCGTGGCCGAGCGGGACGGCGTCGTCGTCGGGTTCGGGCGGGCCGACGTCGCGACCGGTGAGGTCGCGCTGCTCTACGTGGACCCCGACGAGCAGGGCAGGGGCACCGGGCGGGCGCTGCTGGCGGCCGTCCTGGACCTGCTGCGGACGGCCGGGTGGGACCGGGCCCGGCTGCGCACCGAGGAGCGCAACGCCGGCCCGCGCGCCTTCTACGAGCGGGCCGGGTGGCGGCCGACGGGCGAGGTGCTCGAGCGGGACTGGGCCGGACGGCGGCTGCGCGAGGTCTGGTACGTCCGGGACCTGGGTTGAGGCACCCGCGCCCGGCTCAGGGAGCCGGGACGTCCTCGGTGGCGGAGGGCTCCGCCGCGGTGCACTCCTCCGGCGCCGTCGGCTCGGGGGACTCCGCGGTCGCCGGGGCCGTCGTCGCCTCCGTGGCCGGGGCGGCCGCAGGGTCGGGAGCCGGGGCGGTCGAGGTCCCGGCGTCGGCGTCCCCGCACGACGGCTGCTCGGCCGGCGGTTCCTCGGCCGGCGGCTCTTCGGCCGGCGCTTCCTCGGCGGGCTGCTCCCCGACGGGCGGCTGCTCGACCGGGGCCGGCTCGACCGCGGGCTGCTCGACCGGCGGCTGGTCCGCGGGCAGCTCCTCGGCAGGCTCCGACGCCGGCGGGGCGGGGTCCGCCGGCGCGGGCGTCTGCTCGGCGGGCGTCTGCTCGGCGGGCGTCTGCTCGGCGGGCGTCTGCTCGGCGGGCGGTTGCCCGGCGGGCGGTTGCCCGGCCGGCGGCTGCTCGACCGGAGGCGGCGGGGGCGCCGGCGCCTCGGCCGCGGGAGCCACGGGAGCCACGGGAGCCGCGGGAGCCACGGGAGCCGGGGCGGGGAGGCTGGGCGCCGGCGCGGCAGGAGCCGGGGCGGCGGGTGCGAGGTCGAGAGGAACGGGGTCGAGGGGAGCGGGGGCGAGGGGAGCGGGGGCGACCGGCGCGGGTTCGGCCGGGACCTCCGTCGGCAGGGACCGGTGGTCGGTGGACGACCCGCGCGGGAAGGAGCCCCGGGGGAGGAAGCTCGGGGAGGAGTCGTCGGCGTCCTCGTCCGGCGCGGGCCGGGTGGCGGCCGCGGGGGCCCAGCCGTCCTCGAACCCGGGCGCGGTGACGCCGATGCTCGGCATCACGAGCGGGCCGCCCTCGCCCGGCCCGTCGCCGGCGCTGCCCCGCCGAGCCTCGGCCGACGTCGTGTCCGCCCCGACCGCGCCCGCGACCGGCGGCCCGGAGACCGCCGCCAACGCGGCCGCCATCCCGAGCGCGCACGCGCTGGCGCCGAGCCCCGGGATCAACCGGGCGGACCGGACCCCGCGCCGCTTCCTGTCCATGGATGCTTCCCCCTGAGCTGTCACAGCCCGCCCATCCTGACCCGGGGCGTTCCGTTCGTCCATGCATCCCGGCGCCGTTCACCCGTGTGTCGCGAGATCTCCCCGGTGGCGGCCCGGGACCGGGCGCCCGGGACGCGGCCGGTCGAGTCGGCCCGGAGCCCGGTGCAGGGTCGGTCCGGTCAGGCGGTGGAGTGCTCCAGCACGCGAGGTGCCGGCCGCGTCCGGGGCGGCCGGCTGCCGAACAGGACGCCGGCCACCACGAGCGCGCCGCAGGCCAGCTCGACCAGCGGCGACCGCTCGCCGAAGAACAGCCACGCCGAGCCCATGCCGACGACGGGCACCAGCATCGAGAACGGCGCCACGGTGCCCGAGGGGTGCCGGCTCATCAGCGCCGTCCAGATGCCGGAGCCGAGCAGCGTGGCGACCACGACGGTGAAGAGCAGGCCGGCCAGCGCGAGCAGCCCCGTCGTCGTCCCGAGCGTCGCCAGCGACGTGCCGATGCGGGCCGGGCCCTCGGTCGCCAGCGACAGCGCGAGCATCGGCAGCGGCGGCACGACGGTCATCCAGAGCATGAGCCGGAACGGCCGGGCCGGTCGCGCCTGCCGGTTGCACAGGTTGCCCAGCGCCCAGCCCAGGCCGCCGCACAGCGTGAGCAGCACCGGCAGCAGCGTGGCGCCGCCGTCCAGCCCGGCCCGGTGGGCGGCGATGCCGGCCAGGCCGACGACGGCGAGCCCCACCCCGGCCGCCTGCCGACCGGTCAGCCGTTCGCGGAGCAGCAGCCCGGCCAGCACCACCGTGAACGGCGCCGAGGACTGCAGCACCAGCGAGGCGAGGCCGGTCGGCATGCCGGTGTCCATCGCGACGTAGAGGAACACGAACTGCAGGACGCCGAAGCCGGCGCCGTACCCGAGCACCCACCGCCACGGGACGCCGGGCCGGGGCACCAGCAGCACCGTCGGGACGGCGACCAGCGCGAACCGCAGCGCCACGAGGAAGAACGGCGGGAACTGCTCGAGCGACAGGTGGATCGCCGGGAAGTTCAGTCCCCAGACGACGGCCACGAGGAGGGCGAGCAGGCGGTCGCGGGTCGGCACGGCGTCGAGCGTGCATCCTGCAACCGTGCGACACCAGCGCAAGTTCCTCACGTGACGATGTAGCGTCGCTGCATGGACGTCCGCGCGCTGGAGACCCTCCGCGCCGTGCGCACCCAGGGCGGGGTCACCGCCGCGGCCGCCGTCCTGCACCTGACGCCGTCGGCGGTGTCGCAGCAGCTGGCCGTCCTCTCGCGGGAGGCCGGGGTGCCGCTCACCGAGCGGGTCGGGCGCGGGCTGCGGCTGACCGCGGCGGGGGAGGCGCTGGCCGAGGCGGCGGTCGACGTCGCGGTCGCCGTCGAGCGGGCGCGGGCCGCCTGCGCCGCCTTCCTCGAGCGCCCCGAGGGCACCGTGCGGGTGTCGGCGTTCCAGAGCGGCGCCCAGCTGCTGCTGCCGCCGCTGCTCACCCGGGTGCGCGAGCTCGGCGGGATCACCGTCGAGTGCTCGGACGAGGACGTCGCGCTCGACGAGTTCCCCGCGCTCACCGACCGGGTCGACGTCGTCGTCGCCCACCGGCCCGACGGCGCGCAGTGGCCCACCCCCGGGCTGCGCGTCGTCCCGCTGCTGCGGGAGCCGCTCGACGTCGCCGTGCCCCGTGACCACCCGCTGGCCGGCCGGTCGCAGGTGCGCCCCGGGGACCTGGTGGACGAGGACTGGATCGCCGTGCGCGAGGGCTTCCCGGTCGCCACCGTGCTGGCCGCCGTCGCCGCGGGGTCGGGCACCGCGCCGCGGATCGCCCACCGCATCAACGACTTCTCCGTCGTCGAGGCGCTGGTGGCCGCCGGGCACGGGATCTCGCTGCTGCCGCGGTTCACCGGCGGCGGCCACCCCGGCGTGCGGCTGCTGCCGCTGGTGGGGGTGCGGGCCGGCCGGCAGGTCGACGCGCTGCTGCGGCCGGACACCGCCGAGCGGCTGGTCGTCCGCCGGGTGCTGGACGCGCTCGTGGACGTCGCCGCGGAGGTCGCGGGCGGATGAGGCCGGTCAGCGCCGGTTCCGGCGGGCGATCTCGGCGCTGAGCACCGCCGCGAACGCCGTCCAGGCCGCGTAGGGGAGCAGTGCCCGGCCCGCGGCACGGTCCACGCGGCCGGTGCGCCGCGTGAGGTCGGCCGTCGACGCCGCCAGCAGCGCCGCCTCCGCCGTCGCCAGCGGCGGCCGGTGTGCGCGGAAGAAGGCCCACGTCCAGCCCGCGTTGAGCACGAGGTTGCCGGCCAGGGCCCGGGCGTCCGCCGGGTCGCCCCGCTCCAGGAGGCGCCCGCCGGCGAACGCCAGCAGCGCGTACAGCGCCGTCCACGCGATCCCGAACACCGGGCCGGGCGGCTGCCAGCGGGGCCTGTCGAGCCCGCGGTACCAGGACGAGCCGACGTCGGTCCCGGCCGAGCCGACCAGGGCGGTCAGCCCGACGGCGGCCGAGGAGGTCAGCAGGGGACGTCGCACGGGCCCAGCCTGCGCCGTCGGCGGCGGGCCCGCCCGCGGGGCTCAGGGCTTCCAGCGGTGCAGGCCGGTGACCCGGCGGACGGCGGCGGCCGCCACCCGGTACGGCACCTTGTCGAGCACCGCGGCCAGCTTTGCGTCCGGCCCGACGGTCACCCGGAACCGCGGGCGGTCGGAGTCGAGCGCCCGGGCGACGGCGCGCGCCACCTCGCGGGGGTCGCGCGAGCGGGGGAGGTGCTCCTCCTCGACGAACCGCTCGACGGCCTGCAGCAGGCCGCGGTAGGGGCTGCCGGGCGGGGTGGTGCGCGGCGTCGTCGCCCAGATCGCGGTGTCGTAGTTGCCCGGCTCGACCAGCACCACCCGGACGCCGAACGGCTCGACCTCGTAGGCCAGCGACTCCGCCCAGCCCTCGAGCGCCCACTTCGACGCGCAGTACAGCGACAGCCCGGGGTTGCCGTAGCGGGCGGAGTCGCTGGAGACGAGGACCAGACGCCCGGCCCGCTGCCGCCGCATCACCGGCAGCACCAGCTGGGTGAGCCGGAGGGCGCCGAGCAGGTTGGTGTCGAGGACCCGGCGCCACTCGTCCTCGTCGGTGTCCTCGAACGCCCCCCCGCTCGCGGTGCCGGCGTTGTTCACCAGCGCGTCGAGCCGGCCGCCGGTGAGCGCGAGGGTCTCCTCCACCGCCCGCCGGGAGGACTCCGCGTCGGTCACGTCCAGCTGGACGACGTCGAGCGGCTCCAGCCCCGCCTCCCGGGTGCGGGCGTCGAGCGTGGCCCGCCGGCCGGGGTCGCGCATCGAGGCCACGACGTGCCGGCCGCGGCGGGCCAGCTCGACGGCGGTCTCCAGGCCGAGCCCGGAGGAGCACCCGGTGACCAGGACGGTGCGCTGCTCGTTGTCCACGGCGACCGCATCGGCAGTCCGGCCGGCCGACCGGACGACACCGGCGGCTCAGACGCGGTCGGCCGCCGGGCCGGGCTGCTCCTGGCCCGCGGTCGCGGCCCAGCTGGCGAGGACCTCGAGGGCGTCCTCGGACGGGGTGCCGGGCTCGGCGGTGTAGACGGTCATGCGCAGGTCCGCGGAGTCCTCGGCCGGCAGGTCGAACGTGTGGTAGCCGAGGTCGAGCGTGCCGACGATTGGGTGGCGGAACTGCGTGGCGCCGTTGGGGTGGATGCGGACGTCGTGCGCCGCCCAGCGGACCCGGAACTCCTCGCTGACCGTGGACAGCTCCCCGAGGAGCTCGCGGAGCTGCGCGTCGAACGGGCGGCGGCCGGCCTCCCCGCGCAGCAGCGCGACGGTGGTGTTGGCGGCGAGCTCCCGGTCCCCGTAGTAGTCGCGCGCCCACGGGTCGAGGGTCTTCGACCTCGAGCTCCCGCTGGAGCAGGCCGCCGAGGGCTACCCCGCGATGGACGAGCGCCGCGCGATCAAGGCGCTGCTGCGCCCCTGAGGGCGAGACCCCGGGCAGACCACCCGCGGCTCGATCGCCGCCGCTCCCGCCGTCGACCGACGGCGACGACCCACCCCCGAACGGAGAGCACACCCGCATGCGCGTCAACGCCTACGCCGCCCCCGCCGCCGGCCGCCCGCGGGCCCCCACGACGATCGAGCGCCGCGACGTCGGCCCCCGAGACGTCCTCGTCGAGATCCGGTACGCCGGCATCTGCCACTCCGACATCCACACCGTGAACGGCGACCGGGGGCCACAGCCGTTCCCCGTCGTCCCCGGCCACGAGATCGTCGGTGTCGTCGCCGAGGTCGGCGCCGACGTCACCCGGCACCGGGTCGGCGACCTCGTCGGCGTCGGCTGCATCTCGACGTCGACGCGTACCTGTCGCTGCTGGCCGTGGACGGCGCGCTGGTCAACGTCGGGGCGCCCGCCGAGCCGCTGAGCCTGCACGCCATGTCGCTGATCGGCGGCCGACGCACCTCCGCCGGCTCGATGATCGGCGGCATCGCCGAGACCCAGGAGATGCTCGACTCCTGCGGCGCGCCCGGGATCGGCGCCGAGGTCGAGGTCATCCCCGCCGACCGGGTCGACGACGCCTACGCGCGGGTGCTCGCCTCCGACGTGCGCTACCGGTTCGTCATCGACACCGCCGCTCAGCGGCTCGTGAGGACGACGAGCCGCCGGGTCGCCCGGGTCATCGCGACGTACCGGTCGACCGCCCCCTCGACGCCCTCGCCGAACCGGTGGGGGTCGACGAGGACGACGAGGTCGAACTCGAGCCCCTTCGCCAGCGCCGGCGTCAGCGACCGGACGCGCGGTGTCGCCGGGAACGCCGGGTCGCCGATGACGCAGGCGGTGCCCTCGGCGTGCTCGGCCAGCCAGCGGTCCACGACCGCCCGCAGGTCCGCGGTGGAGCCGTGCGTGACGGGGACGCCGGTGCTGCGGATCGACGTCGGCACGTCGGCGTCGGGGATCGCGGCCCGGATGACCGGCGCGGCCTCGGCCATGACCTCCTCGGGCGTGCGGTAGTTGATCGTCAGCGAGGACACCCGCACGTCGGCGAGGCCGACCCGCCCGAGCCGCTCCTCCCACGACTCCGGAAAGCCGTGCCGGGCCTGCGCGCGGTCCCCGACGACGGTGAGGCTGCGGGACGGGCAGCGGCGCAGCAGCACCTGCCACTCCGCGTCGGTCAGCTCCTGTGCCTCGTCGACGACGACGTGCGCGAACGGGCCGGCGAGCACGTCCGGGTCGGCCCGGGGGAGCGCGGCCTCGTCGACCAGGGCGTCGCGGAGGTCCTGGTGGCGCAGGCTGGTCATCAGCAGCAGCTCGGAGTCGTCGGCCGCGACGAGCTCGTCGATGACGCCGGCCATCCGCTCGCGCTCGGCGGCGACGACGGCGTCGTGCCGGCGCCGCCGCCGCTCCACCTCCGGGTCACCGATGCGCAGGCGCGCTGCGTCGAGCAGCGGCAGGTCCGACACCGTCCACGCCCGCGGGTCCGCGCGCTGCAGCGCCCGGACGTCGTCGGCCGTGAGCCAGGGGGCGCACCGGCGCAGGTAGGCCGGCACCGACCACAGGTCCCCGACGACGTCGGCGGCCTCCAGCAGCGGCCACGCGCGGCCGAACGCCGCGCGCAGCTCGCCGTCGCGCCGCACCGCCCGCCGCACCTCGTCCGGCTCGGCGTCCTCGTCGTCGTGCGCGTCGACCACGATGGAGACCAGCGCCTCCCACGCCTGCCCGCGCGCCTCGTTGTGCGGGGTGCCGGGATCGGGTGCCTCGAACGCCTCGGCCCAGTCGTCGGGGCCCAGCCGCACGTCGGCCCAGGGCGTCGTGACCGTCGTCCCGCGGCGGGGCGGCTCCTCGTGGAAGCGCACCGCCGCCTCGACGGCCTCGGCCATCCGCGCGGACGCCTTGAGCCCGGCCACGCGCGGGTCGGCCTCGACCCCGGCCGTCGCGCCCTCGGGCACCAGGTCCCGCAGCGTGCAGGTGCGCACGCCCTCCTCGCCGAGGCTGGGCAGGACGTCGGAGACGTAGGCCAGGTAGGGCTCGTGCGGGCCGACGAACAGCACCCCGCCCCGGTGGTGTCCGAGGCGCGGGTCGGAGTAGAGGAGGTACGCGGTGCGGTGCAGCGCGACGACGGTCTTGCCCGTCCCCGGGCCGCCGTCGACGACGAGCGCGCCGCGGGAGCCCGCGCGGATGATCGCGTCCTGGTCGGCCTGGATGGTGCCGAGCACGTCCCGCATCCGGTCCGACCGGTCGCTGCCGAGGCTGGCGACGAACGCGGAATGGTCGTCGAGCGCGGCGTGCCCCCGGAGCCCCTCGGGGGTGAACACCTCGTCCCAGTAGTCGGTGATCCGGCCGCGGGTCCAGCGGTACCGGCGGCGGCTGGCCAGCCCCATCGGGTCGGCGTGGGTGGCGCCGAAGAACGGCTCGGCGGCCGGCGAGCGCCAGTCGACCAGCAGCCGGCGGCCCGCGCCGTCGGTGAGGCCGAGCCGCCCGACGTAGACCGGCTCGCCGCCGTCCGCGGGCACCGTGCGCCCGAGGCACAGGTCCAGGCCGAAGCGGCGCAGCGTCCGCAGCCGCGCGGTGAGCCGGTGCACCTCCAGGTCCCGGTCCAGCGCCGCCTGGCCGTGCCCGCCGGGGGACCGGCGCTCGGCGTCGAGGCGGTCGGTCAGCTCGGCGACGGTCCGCTCGAGGCTCGCCGCGACGGTGGTGAAGTGCGCGACGTCGTCCGCGACCAGCGCGGGGTCGGCCTTGGCCGCGAGGTCGTCGGGGAGGGCGAAGACGGCGGTGCTGAGGGGGCTCACGGCGGGCGAGTGTGGGCCCCGCCCCGGGTCTTGCCGCAAGCCCCGGGGCGGGTTATACGTTGAGGTGGGAGGAGCGGAAGCCCCCCGTCTCAGGTGCCCTCGCGTCAGGCGCCCTCGCGGGGCGTCGTCCCCATCCGGGTCAGGACGATCGTCTCGACGATCTGCACGAGGGTGTAGAGCACCAGCGACACCGCGGTCACCACCACGACCGCCGACCAGACCAGCGAGAACTGCACCTGCGCGTACGCGGTCGAGAACGCCGGCAGCGACGCGGGTGCCACCTTCCCTCGTCGACGTCCGTCTCCGCCCGACGCGCGTCGTGTCACCGCCGGTCCCACGCCCGGTGAGGAACCCCGCGCCGCTCCCGTCAGCCGACGGACTCCGTCGTCATCCGGTCCAGTACCTCCAGCCACGCCCGGCGGACGTGCACGGGCTGGTCGGCGACCAGGGAGCCCAGGTGTGCGGGGGCGAGCCGGCCGGGGTCGACGACGGTGTCGAAGGCGAGGCGGAAGACGAGGTCGCTGATCTGGTCGCTCGCGAGGCCCGCGTCGGTCAACGGCTGCAGGACCCACCGCGGGTCCGCCGGCATCGTGCTCACGGACGGTCTTCGTGCGCGGGGCGCGTCCCGGATGCACCCGGCGATGAGTTCCCGTCCCGCGGTCGGTCGCCCCTGGGGACGGGACGCGGGCAGCCGTCCCGCCGACGGGAGGAGGGGCCGATGCCCGACCTGATGGTGGACTTCATCGTCTCGCTCGACGGCTGCGGGGCCGCCGAGGGCTGGCCCGGCTACTGGGGCATGGAGGGCCCCGAGTACCTCGGCTGGCTGGAGCAGGACGGCGCCCTGGAGCAGACCGTCCTCATGGGGGCGACGACGTACCGGCTGATGTCCGGCTTCGCCGCCGAGATCCCCGACGACCCCGGTCTCGCCGGCCTGACGGCCATGCCGAAGGTGGTGTTCTCCTCCACCCTGCGGGCGCCGCTGTCGTGGGCGAACACCGGGCTGGTCGACGGCGACGCCGTCGCCGCCGTGCGGGAGATGAAGCGGCGCGGCACGCACCCGCTGCGCACCGTCGGCAGCGTCAGCCTGTGCCGGTCGCTGCTCGCCGCCGGCCTGGTGGACCGCTACCGCGTCGTCGTCTTCCCGGTCATCACCGGCGCCACCGGCACCGACCGCGTCTTCGACGGCTATCCCGACGTCGCCCTCGACCTGGTCGACAGCCGCCTGTTCGACGGCCGGCTGCAGCTGCTCGAGTACGTCCCGACGGTGCTCGATGGCCCGCCGGGCACCGACTGACCGTCGAGCGGCAGCGCGACGGGCGCGGCCCGGTCCCCGTACCCGGCGACCCGCTCGGGCCCGGCGGCTCGACGCCCACGCGGGGCGAGGGACCGCCCGAGGACGGGGACGGCCTGGACCCAGATACCCCCCAGGGGTATCGTCTCCCCAGACGTACCCGCGGGCCGAGGAGGGGACGATGACCACGGACCTGCAGACGGTGGTGCTCGAGGTCGCCGGCGTGCAGTGGGCGTCGGAGAAGGCGACGGTGGAGCGCGTGCTCGGCCGGCGCCCCGGCGTGCTCGGCGTCGAGGCCAACCCCGTCGGTCAGACCGCCACCGTCACCTACGACCCGACGCGGACGTCGGTGGCCGACCTCGCCGGCTGGATCCGCGACTGCGGCTACCACTGCGCCGGGCAGTCGGTGCCCCGGCACGTGTGTGACCCCGCCGCAGAGCCGCACACGCACCACGGCCAGGCTGCCCCCGCCGGGCACGCGACCGGCTCCGGCGGACACGACGGGATGACGCCACAGGACGCGATGGGTCACGGCGGACACCACGCCGGCATGTCGATGGACGACATGGCCAGGGACATGCGCAACCGGTTCCTGGTCGCCGCCCTCCTGTCGATCCCGATCCTGCTGTGGTCGCCGATCGGCCGGGAGGTCCTCGGCTTCACCGCGCCCGCGCCGTTCGGCCTGCGCGACGACGTCCTCTCGCTGGTCCTGTCGCTGCCGGTGGTCCTCTGGGCGGCCTGGATCTTCTTCGACGGTGCCTGGCGGGCGCTGCGCGCCAGGACGCTGGACATGATGGTGCTGGTCGCCGTCGCGGTCGGCGCGGGCTGGCTCTACAGCCTGGTGATCACCCTCACCGGCGGCGGGGAGGTCTTCTACGAGGCCGCCACCGTGCTCACCGCGTTCGTGCTGCTCGGGCACTGGTTCGAGATGCGCGCCCGCGGCGGTGCCAACGACGCGATCCGCACCCTGCTGGAACTCGCGCCGCCGCGTGCGGTCGTGCTCCGCGACGGGCAGCCGGTGGAGGTGCCCACCGCCGAGGTCGTCGTCGGCGACCTGCTGCTGGTCCGTCCCGGCGCCAAGGTCCCCGTCGACGGGAGGGTCGAGGACGGCGACTCGGAGGTCGACGAGTCGATGGTCACCGGCGAGAGCCTGCCGGTGCACAAGTCACCCGGCGACGAGGTCATCGGCGCCTCGGTCAACACCACCGGCACGCTGCGGGCGCGGGCGACGAGGGTCGGGTCCGACACCGCGCTGGCGCAGATCGTCGCGATGGTGCAGGAGGCGCAGAACTCGAAGGCGCCCGGCCAGCGGCTGGCCGACCGGGCCGCGTTCTGGCTCGTCCTCGTCGCGCTGGTCGGCGGCGGCCTCACCCTGGCGGTGTGGCTCCTGGCCGGGGCCTCGTTCGCCACGGCGATGCTGTTCGCGATCACCGTCGTCGTGATCACCTGCCCGGACGCACTCGGCCTGGCCACCCCGACGGCGATCATGGTCGGCACCGGCCTGGGCGCGCAGCGCGGCGTGCTGTTCAAGAACGCCACCGCGCTGGAGGCCGCCGCCCGGATCGACACCGTGGTGATGGACAAGACCGGCACCCTCACGAAGGGCGAGCCGGAGGTCACCGACGTCGTCGTCGACGGGATGGCGCCCGACGACGTCCTGGCGCTGGCCGCCGCCGTCGAGCGGGAGTCCGAGCACCCGCTGGCCACCGCCGTGGCCCGGCACGCCGACAGCCTCGGCGTGCCGGCCCTGACCGCCGCCGGCTTCCGCAACGTCCCCGGCCACGGGGCGTCCGCGGAGGTCGCCGGACGCCGGGTGCTGGTCGGCAACGTCAGGCTGATGGCCGACGAGGGCGTCGACCTCGGGACGCTCGGCGAGCGCCGGGACGAGCTGGCCGGCAGCGGGCGCACCGCCGTCCTGGTCGCCGTCGACGGCCGCGCCGCGGGTGTGATCGCCCTGGCCGACGCCCCGCGGGACACCTCGGCCGCCGCGGTGGCCGCGCTGCACGACACCGGGGTCGAGGTCGTGATGCTCAGCGGCGACAACGAGGCCACCGCCCGGCGCATCGCCGGCCGGCTCGGCATCGACACCGTCATCGCCGACGTCCTGCCCGGCGACAAGGCCGCGGAGATCATCGAGCTGCAGCGGTCCGGCAAGCGGGTGGCGATGGTCGGCGACGGGGTCAACGACGCCCCCGCGCTGGCGCAGGCCGACCTCGGCATCGCCATCGGCGCCGGCACCGACGTCGCCATCGAGACCGCCGACGTCGTCCTCATGCGCTCGGATCCGCTCGACGTCCCGACCGCGCTGACCATCGGCCGCGGCACCCTGCGCAAGATGAGGCAGAACCTGGGCTGGGCCATCGGCTACAACGCCGTCGCGCTGCCGATCGCGGCCGGGGTGTTCGAGCCGGCCTTCGGCCTGGTGCTGCGGCCGGAGATCGCCGCGCTGTCGATGTCGGGCTCGTCCTTCCTCGTCGCGGTCAACGCGCTGCTGCTCAAGCGACTGCGGTTGCCCGCCGCCCCGGCTGAGCCCGCGGCCGCGGCTCCGGCGCCCGAGCCGGAGCCGGTGTCCCGCTGAGGCGATCAGGGGCCGTGGAGATGGCCGAGACCGAGATCGCCGACGGGCAGGACGCCGACGCGATCGTCCTGGCGGAGTCGATCCGCGACGGCCGGACCGCCGAGATCGCCGAGATGCTGCACCTGCTGGCCGAGCTCGACGGCTGACCCGCCCGCGGCAGGGCGGGCCGTCCACCCGCCCCGCCGCGGCGGTCCCGGCTCGCTGTGCCCTCAGGAGTCCCGGCCGTCGGGCACGGCCCTCGCCGTGCCCGCGCCGGGTCTCCCGCGGGGCGTGCGCCCGGCCGGCTCAGCCGCCGAGCCGGGACCTGAGCAGCTGCTTGCCCTGTTCAGCGCCCTTGCGGCTGTCCGCCTGCGCCTTGCGGAAGAGCTCGGCGAGTTCGCCGTCGCCGTCGCGGTCGGCGTCCTGGATGTAGGTCTCCAGCCGCAGCGCGTTGCTCAGGCACTGCTCGGTGAACCAGATGAGGTTGTAGTCCTTGTCCTGGGTTCCGGTGACCTGCCCGGCCTCCTGGCCGCTGGTGGTGGTCATGTGCCGCTCCCTCCACTCGGGTGAGGGGTCCGGTCTACTCGCCGGCCACCGTCGCGTCCACGGGGTGCGTCCTCGGTGTTCCCCGTCCGCCCGGGCGGCGGCGGGCGCGGTCGTGGACGCCCGGCCGTCCGGCCCGACAGACTGATCTGCCCAGCGCCGACGAGGGGAGCAGTCGATGGCCGGACGCTACGAGTACAAGGTCGAGGAGCTCCGCGAGGGCATGATCGGCGGCAAGATGTCCGGCGACAAGCTCGAGAGGGTGCTCAACGAGCACGCCCGCGAGGGCTGGCAGCTCAAGGCGATCACCTCCGTCGACGTGAAGGGCCGCATCGGGCCCGGCAGTGTGGAGGGCATCCTGGTGACCTTCGAGCGCCCCGTCGGCTGAGCACCCCGACGACGCGCTGGGCTGCGGGTCCGTAGGTGGGGCGGGTGGGGCTCGAACCCACGACCCAGGGATTATGAGTCCCGTGCTCTGACCGGCTGAGCTACCGCCCCGGACGGCGTCCAGCCTGCCAGACGCCGGCCGCCCGGCCGCACGCCCCGGCTGGCCCCGACTCCTCCCGGCCGCGGGGACGACCGAGGACCTGCCGGGAGGTGACCGAGGACCCCAGCGCGGGGAGCGGCTCACCTGGTGCGATCCGTGCTGCGGGGGGCGGCGGGAGGACGGCGATGTCGCCATGCACGGTCACCGGGGAGCACTCGGATCGGGACTCGCGGCGCTCGCCCTCGTTGCCGCACTGCTCTGGGCGCCACCCGCGGTGGCAGGAGGCGGTCCGGTGGCCGCCCGCACCGCGGTCGTCGCGGTCACGAGCGAGCTGCTCGCCGGCCAGCAGCTGGCCGTCGGCCAGGAGATCGTGTCGCCCAGCGGGGCGTACCGCCTGGTGATGCAGGGGGACGGGCACGTCGTCCTGTACGGCCCGGCCGCGATGTGGGGGAGCTGGACGTTCGTCCCCGGCACGGTGCTGGTCATGCAGGCCGACGGCAACCTGGTGGCCTACGCGCCGGGCGGACGGGCCGTGTGGCACACCGCGACCTACGGCAGCGGTGCGACCCGCCTCGTGGTGCAGGACGACGGCAACCTGGTCCTGTACCGGCCCGACGGTCGCGCGGTCTGGTCGACCAACACCTGGGCGTCGTCGGACGCGCTGGTCAGCGGGCACCGGCTCGGCGTCGGCCAGTCGGTCCACTCCCGCAGCGGCGCCTACCGCCTGACCATGCAGGACGACGGGAACATCGTCGTGTACGGCCCGTGGGGGGCGACCTGGGCCAGCTGGAGCTTCGTCCCCGGCACCGTGCTGGACATGCAGGCCGACGGGAACCTGGTCGGCTACGCGCCCGGGGCCCGGGCGGTGTGGCACACCGGGACCTACGGCGGCGGCGGAACCCGCCTCGTCATGCAGGACGACGGGAACCTGGTCATCTACCGGCCGGACTGGACGCCGGTGTGGGCCAGCGGGTCCCTGGGCGGCCTGCCCCTCGTGCTGCGCGGGCAGGACCTCGAGGTCATCCCGACCACTCAGCGCGTCGTGGCGCTGACCTTCGACGCCGGGGGCGACTCCGCCGGGCTGGCCAGCATCCTCGCCACGCTGGCGGGCCGGCAGGTCCCGGCGACGTTCTTCCTCACCGGGCGGTGGGCCGCCGCCAACCCGTCGGGCGTGGCCGCCATCCGCAATGCCGGGCACCGTGTCGCCAACCACTCGATGACCCACCCGCACTTCCCGGCGTCCACCGACGCGGCCATGCGCCAGGAGCTGCTCGACGCCGAGAGGGCCATCCGCGCCGGCGGCGCCGACCCGCGGCCGCTGTTCCGCTTCCCCTTCGGCGACCGCACCGCACACACGATCGCCGTCGTCAACGGCGCCGGCTACGGAGCGGTCCGGTGGACGGTGGACACCCTGGGCTGGCAGGGCACGAGCGGGGGCCGGTCGGTCCAGACGGTGGTCGACCGCGCCCTGGGGGCGCTGCGCCCGGGGGAGATCGTCCTCATGCACGTGGGGGCCCACCCCGACGACGGCTCCACGCTGGACGCCGCCGCCCTGCCCACGATGATCGACCGGATGCGGGCTGCCGGGTACGGCTTCGTCACCCTCGACGCGCTCTGGAGCTGACGCCGGAGCGGTCCCGGGCGCGCGGTCGCCGCACAGCCTCCGACCCCGCCCGGCCTCGACGACGGCGCCTGCCCCCGCGGGCGGCCCCGGCCCGGGGGTCAGCCCCGGCCGGGCCCGTCGCCGAAGCCGTCGAAGCCGTCGAAGCCGCCGGGCCCGCCACCGAACCCGTCCGGACCGTCGCCGAACCCGTCCGGACCGCCGCCGAGGCCCTCCGCCAGCCCGTGCAGCACCAGCGAGCCGAACGCCACGAGCACCAGCAGGGTCACCAGGCCCACGAGCGCGATCCGCACCGCCGCCGGGCGGCCGGCGCGCGCCCCGGCCACGGTGGTCCGCACCTGCTCCCAGGCCATGAGCCCCAGGGGTCGCCAGCCCGGCGCCGTCACCTCCGGCCGGGCCGCCATCGGCGGGAGGTCGGCGGTCAGCGGCGCGAGGTCGCGCAGGTGGACGGCGGCCCAGGCGGCCGCCATCCGGTCCCCGCCCTCGTCGGGCGTGAGCGCCCCCCGGGCGACGCCGTCCTGCAGCCGGTGCACCGTCGCGAGGCGGTCGGCGTCGGTCGCGCGCACCGGCGGCGCCTGCGGTGCGGCGCCCGGCCGCGCCGTGCCGTTCACGGCGGCCGAGTACTGCGCCCGGCCGTCGAACGGCGTCGTCGGTCCTGGGATCGGGGTCCCGTCCATGTCGCTCCTCCCCACGAGAGCCGGTCCGGTCGGCCAGCCTGCCCGCGGTTCCTGTGACGGACCTGTGAGCCCGGGCACCGTGAGACATGCCTCAGGGGCGGGAGTGGCACGGAGTGCCGGTTCAGGCACGGATGGTGAGACCTGCAGGTCGCGGAGGTGGGAAAACGGTTGAGAGCGCAAGCGGACACGCGGGGACCGTTACGTCCCCGTGACCTCACCCGTCCCATCCGTAGTACCTTCGCCCGCGGTCCTGCCGGGCCGCTGCGCCTCGGACCGACGGGGACCCCGGCCGGACTCCGCCTGACCGTCCCGGCACGCGCCGGACGCGGGGACCGCACCGAGGTCCCCGGCTCGGTCGCGCCCGCGGACGCCGTGCGCGGGCAGGTCGCCCGTCCCGGACGGGCCCCGACCGGCAGGCGGTCGCGAGAAAGGGAGAGCCGCCCTCTTGGCGACCGTGCACCACCGGACCGCCCGCCACGCCTCCCGCCGGCTGCGCCGCGCCGTGCTCGCCGTCGGCGCCGCCGCGGTCCTGCTGGCGGCGCCCGTCCCGGCGATGGCGGACCCCGAGGACGACGTCGCCGCGGCGGAGGCCGCCGAGGCCGCCCTCGTCGCCGAGGTGAGCCGGATCCAGGGCGCGGTCACCGCCGCCGAGGAGCAGCTCCAGCGGATGACCGTCGAGGCCGAGGCCGCCGCGGACGCCGCGCTGGTCGCCCAGGCCGAGCTCGCCGCCGCCCAGGAGGCCGCCGCCGTGGCCGCCGCCGAGCTGCAGGCCGCGCGCGACGCCGTCGCGCAGGCGCAGGACGAGGTCGTCGAGCTCGGCCGCGAGGCCTACATGGGCAGCGGGGGAGACCTCGGCGGCACCGCCTCGGTGCTGCTGGACAGCCAGGGTCCCCGCGAGGTCCTCGAGCGCGCCGCCACCCTCGACCTGCTCGGCGCCCAGCGCGCCGAGACCCTCCAGCAGTACGAGCTGCTCGAGACCCAGGAGGAGGAGGCCGACGCTGCCGCCCGCGCCGCCGTCCAGGAGCGCGACGCGGCCGCCGCGGCCGCCGCGGAGGCCCAGGCCGCCGCCGACGCCCGGCTGGCCCAGGCGCAGGGGGACTACGACGCCCTGGCCGGCGAGAAGGCCCGCCTGGACGAGCAGCTGCGCGCGGCCGAGGTCGAGCTGCTGCGGCTGCGCGGCATCGCCGAGGCCGAGGCCGCCTGGGAGGCCCAGCAGGCCGCCGAGCAGCAGGCCGCGGTGAACGTCCAGTCCACCGCCGGTGGCGGCATCGCCCCGACCACCGGCCGCGTGACCTCCTGCTACGGCCCGCGCTGGGGGACCATGCACCAGGGCGTGGACATCGCCGCCCCGATCGGCACCCCGGTGTTCGCCCCGGAGGGCGGCGTCGTCCTGCAGGCGGGTCCCGCCAGCGGCTTCGGCCAGGCCGTCTACGTCCAGCACGACGACGGCTCGATCACCCTCTACGGCCACGTCAACCGGTTCTTCGTCTCGGCCGGCCAGGTCGTGGGCGCCGGCCAGCAGATCGCCGAGGTCGGCAACAAGGGCCAGTCCACCGGGCCGCACCTGCACTTCGAGGTGCACGAGGGCGGGCTCTACGCCAGCCGGGTCAACCCGATGCCGTGGTTGCAGGCGCACGGCATCTCGCTGGGCGGCGCCTGCTAGCGGCGCCCCCGGAACCGGCCGAGCAGGTCGCCGGCGCCCCCGACGGTCCGCGCGGCCAGCGCCAGGATCGGCCCGCCGGGGATGCCCGGCGCCGACTCGACGATCGGCGCCAGCCGCATCAGCTCCGGCAGGTCCCGCACCCGCAGCCGGCGCCGCACCAGCGCCGCGGCCGGGTTGGTCCGCCCCGACGCCGCCTCCAGCAGCACGTCGGCCGCGGCCTCCACGACGGCGCCGCGCGGGCGCGCGCCGCCCACCCGGCGCACCGTCCAGCCCGGCGGGTCGGCCGCGAAGACCCACCCGCCGCCGGGGGTGACCAGGGCGGCGCCGCCGGTGATGCCCGAGGCGGCGGCCAGCGCGCCGGTGACGTCGGCCAGCGCGGCCAGCCCGGCGTCCAGGACCGGCGCCGGAACCGGGGGAGCGCCCAGCGGCACCAGGTCCAGGCCGTGCACGGCGAGCTCGTAGGCCTGGCCGAGGACCACCGACAGCATCGGCAGCCGCCCGACCGTGGAGACGGCGGGCGCGGCGTCCAGCCCGGTGGGCTCCTCGGTCAGGTAGCGCTCGGTCGCCTCCCGGTTGCGGCGCAGCGCGGCGAGGACCTCCTCCCGCGAGGCGTCGCGGTGGGCGGCGGTCACCCGGGCGTTGGTCGCGTCGACGTCGGCCGGCGTCCCGGTGCCGCCGGCCCGGGCGGAGTCCGCCAGGTCGGCCAGGGCGGCGTGGTCGGGCCAGCAGCCCAGGTGCACGCACACCTCGTGCGCCCGCCAGCCCGGCAGCCGCGTCGGCCGCGTCAGGTCCACCGCCGCCGCCTGCTCGAGGAAGGCGTCCCAGGCGCCGAGCACCATCGGCCCCACCACGTCCCGGCCGGCGTCGGCCATCCCGTGCGTCGCGTCGTCCCGTCCCATGCCCGGGCCCCTACCCACCCCGTCGGGGGAGCGGCACGTGCGTCCGGGTGGAGAACGGAACGGAAACGGCCGAGAACCGGACCGTGGACGGGGCAGGAGCGCGGCGAACCGGGGCGGGGACCCTGCGCCGGCCGCGGTGTGCCGCGCCCGCCTGGCTCGGCGCGGGCCTGTACCGGCCGCTGGCCGCGGACGACGAGCGCGCCCGCTTCTGGGTCCGGCACGTGCACACCGGCGTGCTGCTCAGCGAGATCGCCGGCTGGGCCTGCCTGGTCTACACGCTGACCACCCCGACCCCCGGTCACCGGCACCCCGTGCTGCTGACGCTGGCCGGCTCGGTCGTCGTCCTGACGCCCCTGCTGCTCCTGCTGCCGCTGCACCGGATCGTCCGCGACCTGCGCGGCCCGCTGCTGTTCTACGCCTGGACGGCGGCGGTGACGGCCATCGTCGCCACCGCCGCGCGCCTGGACGGCGGCACCGACAGCCCGCTGTCGGCGGTCTTCTTCCTGGTCCTCGTCTACATGGCGGTGGCCTACCCGCCGGCCGGCGTGGTGCTCACCGGCACGCTGATGACCACCGCGTACGCGACCCTGGTGGCCGGCCCGCCGGACGCGCACTCCCTGCTGGTGGCCACCGTCCTCGGGACGGTCACGCTGATCTGCACGCTGTCCTCGGCCAACCAGTGGGCCGCCCACGACCGGCAGGTGCTGCTGCTGCGCACCCAGGAGGCGCTGGCCACCACCGACCCGCTCACCGGCGTCCCCAACCGCCGGGTCTTCCTCGACCGCGTCGGCCGCGCCCTGCGCCTCGCCGGCCGGGGCGAGCGGGCGGTGGTCTGCATCGTGGACCTGGACGGCTTCAAGGCGGTCAACGACCTGCGGGGCCACGCCGCCGGTGACGAGGTCCTCCGCTCGGTCGCCGCCGCGCTGGGCCGGGTGGTCCGCGAGACCGATACCGTCGCCCGGCTCGGCGGCGACGAGTTCGCCGTCCTCGCCGGGTCCCTCCTGCCCGCCGACGACGTCCTGCTCGCCGACCGCCTGCGGGCCGCCGTCGCGGAGGTCGGGGCCGGCTGCGGGGTGACCGCCAGCGTGGGCTGCGCCCTCGTCCACCCCGACGACGACGTCGCGGGCGTGCTGCACCGCGCCGACGAGGCCATGTACCGGGCCAAGGCGGCCGGCGGGGACCGGGTCGCCGATCTCGCAGGGTGACCGACACTCCCGCGCACTGCTCACCGAACGTGACCGGCGGTCGGCGGAGTTCCGTATGCGACGCGGGGCCCCGCAACGGCCCGTGACGGGTGCCACGGTGTACCGTCGGGGCGGTCCGACCCCGGGTTGGACGCCGCGCCGGTGCTCGTGGTATGGCGCTGACCTGCACTTCCGTGACGCGCGGGGCGGGTGTGGTCACATCCGGAACAGTCGCTGCATCCGCACTGGCGCGACCGGCACCTCATCGTGCACACTGTCACCGGAAGCCCTGGTCCGCCGCCGTTGACCACAGCCTGTCACCGAATCGATCGTCCGTTGGGGAAGACGAGACCGATCGAGTCGATGGAGGTGCCTCGTGCAGCGACGGTCTACCCAGGGTGTCGTCTTCGTGCACTCCTGCCCGAAGGCGCTCTGCCAGCACGTCGAGTGGGCGCTCGAACGCGTCATCGGCGCGCCGGTCTCCCTGTCGTGGGCCGACCAGCCCGCGGCGCACGGTGCCTACCGTGCCGAGGTCGCCTGGACCGGCTCTCCCGGGACGGGCGCCAAGCTGGTCGCCGCGCTGCGCGCGTGGCCGATGCTGCGCTTCGAGGTGACCGAGGAGGCCAGCCACGGCAACGACGGCGAGCGCATGTCCTACGTGCCCGGGCACGGCGTCTTCCGCGCCCCCACGAGCGCCAACGGCGACATCGTGGTGACCGAGCAGCAGCTGCGCACGCTCGCGGCGACCGCCACCTCGGCGGAGGCGTTCCGCCACGGCGTCGACCAGCTCCTCGGCGCGGCCTGGGACGCCGACCTCGAGGTCTACCGCTACGCCGGCGACGGCAGCCAGACCACCTGGCTGCACCAGGTCGTCTGAGGGTCCGGGGCGAAGGCGCAGGTCACGATCAGGGCACACGAGGTGGGGCACCCCGCCTCCTCGTCGTAGGCTGCAGACCAGGTCGTCCGGACGCCGTCGGGGAAGCGGCGTCCGG
>NZ_JBJGZJ010000023.1:0-68453 GCF_054050435.1 Geodermatophilus sp. SYSU D01036
GGACGGTGTGACCGAGCACCTCCACGGTCCGGGTGACGCGCAGCCCGTCGCCCTCGCGGGCCACGGTGGTGTGGCCGCCGAGCTGCTGCGCGAGCAGCGCGTAGGACAGCGTCGCGGGGGCCGCGGCCCCGGGCCCCCGCCCCTCCCGCCCCCCCCCCCCCCCACCCCCCCCCCCCCCCCCCGGCCCCCCCCGGCCGCCCCCGCCCCGCCCCCCCCCCCCCCCCGGGCTCCGGCGCGCCGACGGTCGCGGCGACCACCTCGTCCCACGGCGTGGCGGTGAGGCCGAAGGTCGCGGTGGTCGCCGTCGCGTCGACCACGTACTCCTGGTCGAACTGGTGCCGCACGTCGAGGACCTCCCGCATCACCGGCGAGAACACGCCGGCGACGCGGAGCACCGGCCACGGGATGCCGCTGACCGGCCCCGGCTCCCGGCGCATCGCCCGCGCGAGGTCGCCGAGGGCCTCCCGCTGGGAGCGGGGCGGCGTGCTCGGCACGTGCCAGGCACGGCCCAGCGCCCGCTCGTCGGTGCCGAGGGTCGCCAGCGTGGCGGCGACGTCGGGCAGGTACGCCCAGCTGCGCGGCGCGTCGGGGTCCCCGACCACCCAGGCGCGGCGGCCGCGGCGCAGCGCCGGGAGCTGGCGCACCAGGTGCGACTGCGCGGCCGGCACCTGCGGCCCGACGAAGTCCGCGGCGCGGGCCTCGGTCATCCGGATCCGGCCGGCCTCGTGCGCGGCCAGCGCCTCCCGCCACATGGCCACCCGGACGCGGCCCTTGGTGTCGGTGGCGGCGAGCGGGCTCTCCGGCGTCATCGGCGCGGTGGGCCGGCCGTAGACGTAGAGGTTGGCCATCGTCACGAGCACCGCCCCGGTCCGTTCGGCCGCGGTGAGCAGGGCCGCCGCGACCGGGGGCCAGTCGGTGGTCCAGCGGTGGTAGGCGGGGTTGACCGCGTTGTAGAGGGCGGCCGCGCCCTCGGTGGCGGCGGTCAGGGCCGCGGCGTCGGCGGCGTCCACCCGGCGGTGTTCCACCGCGCCCGTGGAGGTGCCGCCGCTGCGCGACAGCACCCGCACCCGGTGGCCACGGGCGGCCAGCAGCTCCGCCGTCGTCGTGCCCACCGGGCCCTTGCCGACGATCACGTGCAGTGCCATGGCGATCTCCTCGTCGCTCGGGCGAGAGCAGTGCTCTCGTTCGAGGACGACGCTCTCCCACCAGGCGGACGACTGTCAAGAGCAGTGCTCTCTCTTGTGTGCGACGCTCTCGTCGGGGAGCATGGCGGGGGTGCCCACCGCCCGCGAGCGCGTCCGCGCCGAGCTGACCGCCGAGATCACCGAGGCCGCCCGCCGGCAGCTGGCCGAGGTCGGGGCGGCCGGGCTGTCGCTGCGCGCGGTGGCGCGGGAGCTGGGCATGGCGTCGTCGGCGGTCTACCGGTACTTCCCGAGCCGCGACGACCTGCTGACCCGGCTGATCATCGACGGCTACGACGCCCTCGGCGCCGCGGCCGAGGCCGCCGACGACCCGGCCGCGGCGCCGGAGCGGCGCTGGGCGGCGGTGTGCGCGGCGGTGCGCGACCGGGCCCGCGCGCACCCGCACGAGTGGGCGCTGCTGTACGGCTCCCCCGTGCCCGGGTACACCGCGCCGCGCGACACCGTCCCGGCCGCGTCGCGGGTCGGCGTCGTCCTGGGCCGCGTCCTCGGCGACGCCGCCCGGGCCGGCCGGCTGCACGGGCACGGCGGCCGCGTGCCCGGCCTGCTCGGCGACGTGGCGGTCGAGATCCTGGGCCAGGACGCCCCGGGCATCGACGACGCCGTCCGGGTGCGCGCCCTGCTGGCCTGGAGCGCGCTGTACGGCACGGTCAGCTTCGAGCTGTTCGGCCACCTCGCCGGGTCGGTCGAGGACGCCGACGCCTACTTCGAGCGCGCGGTGGCCGAGCTGGCGGCGCTGGTCGGGCTGACCGCGGACTAGAGCGCGGCCAGCTCCGCCTCGAGGTCGTCGAGGCCGAGCGAGCCCTGCGACAGCGCCGCCATGTGCCAGGCCTTCAGGTCGAAGTCGGCACCGCGCGCCCGCTGGGCCGCGGCCCGCCCGGCCAGCCAGGCGCGCTCGCCGAGCTTGTAGCTGATCGCCTGCCCGGGCAGCCCCAGGTAGCGGACCAGCTCGCTGTCGAGGAACGCCGGGTCGCTGCCCAGGTGCTCGCCGGCGAACGCCCGCGCGAGCTCCGGCGTCCACGGCTGCCCCCGGTGTCCGGCCAGCACGCCCTCGGCGTCGTCGGGGACCGGCAGCCGCAGGTGCATGCCGATGTCGATGACCACCCGGATCGCGCGCAGCTGCTGGGCGTCGAGGTAGCCCATGCGGGCGCCGGTGTCGGTGAGGTACCCGAGCTCGTCCATGAGCCGCTCGGCGTACAGCGCCCAGCCCTCGACGTTGGCGCTGACCGAGCCCAGCGACGTCTGGTAGGTGGACAGGTCGCCGGAGACGTATGCCCACTGCGCCAGCTGCAGGTGGTGGCCGGGGACGCCCTCGTGGTACCAGATCGACACGAGGTCCCAGAGGGGGAACCGCTCGCGGCCCAGCGTCGGCAGCCAGGTGCGGCCGGGCCGGGAGAAGTCCTGCGCCGGGCGGGTGTAGTACGGCGCCGCCGCGCTGCCGGGCGGCGCGATCATCGCCTCCACCCGGCGCACCGGCTCGGCGAGGTCGAAGTGCGTGCCGTCGAGGGCGGCGATCGCCTCGTCCATCATCGCCTGCAGCCGCTGCCGGATGGCCTCCACGCCGTCGACGGCCGGGCCGTGCTCACCGAGCCACGCCATGGCCTCCAACGGCTCGGACCCCGGCCGCAGTGCCTGCGCCTCGGCCCGCTGCTCGGCCAGCAGCCGCCGGTGCTCGGCCCAGCCCCAGGCGTAGGCCTCCTCCAGGCCCCGCCCCGCGCCGAGGTCCGAGCCGTTCCACCGGCGGGCGGCGACGGCGTAGCGGTCCCGGCCGACGGCGTCCGGCGTGCCCTCGGCCCGCGGGAGGTACTCGTCGCGCAGGAAGTCGCGCACCTCGGCGACGGCGGCGTCGGCCGCGCGGGCGGCGGCGTCGAGGTCGCCGCGCACGGCGTCGGGGCCGGAGGCGGCCAGCCCGCCGAAGAACGGCCCGGTCAGCCACTCGCCGAGCTGGCCGACGACGGTGGACACCTGCCGCGGGGCCACGAACAGCCCGCGCCGGGCGCCCTCGCGCAGGGTATCGAGGTAGCCGCGGTAGGCCTCGGGCACCCGGGCCATCCGGCGGGCGACGACGCCCCAGTCGTCGTCGGTCGCCGTCGGCATGAGCAGGAAGACCTGGCGGATCGAGTGCACCGGGCTGAACAGGTTGGACAGCGCGCGGAAGCCCTCGCCGGCCTCGTGCGCGGCCAGCTCGGCGCCCAGCCGCTCGCGCAGCAGCCGGGCGCAGCGGCGCTCGATCGGGTCCTCGTCCAGCGCCGGGTCGGCGCCGAGGACGGCGTCGAGCTCGGCCAGCGTGGCGCGGGTGAGCTCGGCCTCGGCCTCGAGGCCGGCGGGGCTGGGGTCGGGCAGCCGGTCGTCGCCGGGCCGGGTGCCCAGCGACGTCGCGACGATCGGGTCGAGCTCGCAGACGGCGTCGACGTAGCGGTCGGCCACCTCGCGGGGAGTGGCGCTCACCGCAGCCGCTCCAGGCGGGCCGACATGGTGGGCCGCAGCGGCGTGTCCGCGCCGGCGCGGTCGACGGCGTACATGAGCGCCCCGTCGACGATCCCGTACAGCCGCACGGCGCGGGTGGTGTCCGGCGCGTCCTGGGTCCGCGCGACGACGTCGGTGGTGAGCTCCCAGCTCGTCGTCGTGCGGGCGCGGCCGACGTACAGCTCGAGCACGCCCTCGGCGCTGGTCACCAGCAGCTCGACGTCGTCCTCGCCGCGCGGCCGCCAGAAGCCGGACTCGCGGGACGCGGGGCCCTCGACCCGGCCGTCGTCGCCGATCAGCCAGGTGCGGGACTCGTAGGCGAGGAAGTCGCGGCCGTCGTGGGCGAAGCGGATCCACTGGCCGAAGCGCCGGTCGCCGGCGTCCCCGCCGGCGAGCACGCCCTCGCCGTGCCACTCCCCCAGCAGCGGCAGCACCGACAGCAGGCCGTGCGCCACCTCGGGGCCCTCGCGGACGTCGACGGTGTCGGCGACGGGCAGTTCGGTCGGGCCGGTCACCGGCCGGCGTCCCGGGGAGACATGCCCGCCACCGTAGCCCGGCCCCGACCTGCGCTCCCGCGGCGGTCAGCGCCCGCGGGCGGGCCGCCCCGGCGGCGACGGCGGCACGCGGCGGGACCGCTCGGCCGGCCGCCGGGCCAGCCGCCGGGCGGCGAGGCCGCACCCGACCGCCAGGAGCACGGCGAGCGCGACGAGGACCCAGGCGGCGACCACGACGCCACGGTAGGCACCCGCCCGGCGCCGCGCCGCGGGACCCGCCGCCACGGGGAGGATGGCGCCGTGCCGTTCACGGGAAGCCACCCCGCCGCGGTGCTGCCCCTGCTGCGGACCGGCCTGCCCGCATCGGCGCTCGTCGCCGGGAGCCTCGCCCCGGACCTGCCCTTCTACCTGCCGGTCGGCCTCGGCGTGCGCACGCACACCGCGCTCGCCGTCGTCAGCACCGACATCGCGCTGGGGGCGTTGCTGTGGGCACTGTGGCACGGCCTGCTGTCCCGGCCGGCGCTGTCCCGGGCACCGCGCGCCCTGGCCGCCCGGCTGCCGGCCGCGGCGGCGCCCGGGCTGCGCCGGCGGCTGCGCTCGCCGCGGGACGCCCTCCGGGTCGTCGCCGCACTGGCCGCGGGCGCCGCCACGCACGTCGTCTGGGACGCGTTCACCCACCCCGGGCGGTGGGGCGCCGAGCACGTGCCCGCGCTCGCCCGCTCGTGGGCCGGGTACCCCGGCCACGCCTGGGCGCAGGACCTCAGCGGTGCCGCCGGCGCGCTGGTCCTGCTGGTCTGGCTGGCGCTGTGGTGGCGGCGCACGCCCGCCGGGCCGGCGGCGGCGCACCCGCGCTGGTGGCTGCCGTGGGCCGTGCTCGCGGGCGCGGCGGCGGCCGTCGGCGCGATCGCCGCCGCGGGGGCGCCCGACCTGCGGTCGGCCTGGGTCGCCGCGGCGTTCAGCGGCGGCGGCGCGGCGCTCGGCGTCGCCGTGGTGCTGGCGCTGGTCTGGACCGCGCGGCGGCTCCCCGCCCGCTCCTGAGGCTCCCGCGCGCGTCGGGCACGCTGGAGGGGTCACGTCCCGGCGGAGCGGAGGAGGACGGCGCCATCGACCCACGGACCACGGCGGACGGCGCCTCCCTGCACGAGGTGGAGGCCGAGCTCGCCCGGACGGCGGCCCGCCACGAACGGGTGCTCGCGACCGTCGCCGACGGGATCTACGGCCTCGACCGGGCCGGGCGGGTGGAGTTCGTCAACCCGGCCGCCGAGCGGATCACCGGCCGGCCCGCCGCCGACCAGCTCGGTCACGACCAGCACGAGCTCATGCACGACCGGCGGCCCGACGGCTCCCCGTACCCCCGCGAGGAGTGCCCGGTCTGGCAGGCGCTGCGGTCCGGCCGGACCGTCGCCGCCGACGCGGAGGTGTTCTGGCGGACCGACGGCACGCCGGTGCCCGTGGAGCTCATCGCCGTCCCGATGGTGGAGGACGGCGGGGTGACCGGCGTCGTCGTCTCCTTCCGCGACCTCACCGACCGGCTCGCCGCACGCCGGCAGGCCGAGGAGCTGCGGCGGGTCACCGAGCAGGCCGCCGTCGAGCGGGCGCTGTCGGACCGGCTGCAGCAGGCGCTGCTCACCCCACCGCCGGAGCCGGACCACCTGCAGATCGCCGTCCGCTACCGGCCGGCCGCCGACGGCGCCCGGGTCGGCGGCGACTGGTACGACGCCTTCCTCCAGCCCGACGGCGCGACGGTGCTGGTGATCGGCGACGTCGTCGGCCACGACAGCGACGCCGCGGCGGCGATGGGCCAGCTGCGCGGGCTGCTGCGGGCGCTGGCCTGGGACGAGCACGAGCCGCCGTCGGCGACCCTGACGCGGACCGAGCGCGCGGCGCGCGGCCTGGCGGTGGGCACCCTGGCCACCGTGGCGCTCGCCCGCGTCGAGCGGCACCCGGACGTGCCGGTGGCCGGGACCCGCGTGCTGCGCTGGAGCAACGCCGGCCACCTCCCGCCGGTCCTGCTCACCCCGGACGGGACCACCACGCTGCTGGAGACCCGCCCCGACCGCATGCTCGGCGTCGACCCCGACACGCGGCGCACCGACCACACCGCCGAGCTCGAGGACGGGCACACCCTGCTCCTCGTCACCGACGGCCTGGTCGAGCGCCGCGACGCCGACCTCGACGCCGGGCTGGCGGCGCTGCGGGAGGCCCTGCGCGACCTCGGCGAGGTCCCGCTGGAGGAGTTGTGCGACACCGTGCTGGCCCGGATGGTGCCCACGGCGGGCGCCGACGACGTCGCGCTGGTCGCCGTCCGCGCGTTCCCGGAGGACCGGCCCCGCCCCCCGGAGGCCGGCCCCCGCCGGCTCCCGCCCGGCATGTCCTGACGCCGGGCACGACCGGCCCCGACGCGACCGCCCCGACGCGGCCGGCCCCGGACACGACGGCGCCCCTCCCGGCCGCAGCCGGGAGGGGCGCCGTGCGCGCGGACTACTTCTCGAGGACGACGGTCGTCTCGGTCAGCCCGACCTCGGCCTCGACGACGCGCTCACCGCGGCCGACGGGGGCCAGCGAGCGCAGCTTCCACGTGCCCGGGGCGGCGAAGAAGCGGAACTCGCCCTCCGGGCTGGTCACCACCTCGGCGGTGAACTCGTCGGTGGCGTCGAGCAGCCGGACGTAGGCCCCGGCCACCGGCGCGCCGTCGTGCCACACCTGGCCCTGGATCACCGTCTGGGTGTCCAGGTCGATCCCGGCGAGGGCACCGCCCTGCTTCGGGGCGCCGCACACGCTCAGGCCCCCTTCTCGATCGGGACGCCGACCAGCGAGCCGTACTCGGTCCACGAGCCGTCGTAGTTCTTGACGTTCTGCTGGCCGAGCAGCTCGCGCAGCACGAACCAGGTGTGGCTCGAGCGCTCGCCGATCCGGCAGTAGGCGATGGTGTCCTTGGACTCGTCGAGGCCGGCGTCCGCGTAGAGCTTGCGCAGCTCGTCGTCGCTCTTGAAGGTGCCGTCCTCGTTGGCCGCCTTGCTCCACGGCACGTTCACCGCGGTCGGGATGTGGCCGGGACGCTGCGCGCCCTCCTGCGGCAGGTGGGCGGGGGCGACCAGCTTGCCGGCGAACTCGTCGGGCGAGCGGACGTCGACCAGGTTCTGCTGGCCGATCGCGGCGACGACCTCGTCGCGGAAGGCGCGGATGGAGGTGTCGGGCTCCTGGGCCCGGTACTGCGTCCCCGGGCGCGCGACGGCGTCGGAGGACAGCGGGCGGCTGTCGAGCTCCCACTTCTTGCGGCCGCCGTCGAGCAGCTTGACCTGGTCGTGGCCGTAGAGCTTGAAGTACCAGTAGGCGTAGGCGGCGAACCAGTTGTTGTTGCCGCCGTAGAGGACGACGGTGTCGTCGTTGCCGATGCCCTTGGCGGACAGCAGCTCCTCGAACTGCTCCTTGCCGACGAAGTCGCGGCGCAGCGGGTCCTGCAGGTCGGTCTTCCAGTCCAGCTTGACCGCGCCCTCGATGTGGCCCTTGTCGTAGGCGCTGGTGTCCTCGTCGACCTCGACGAAGACGATGCCGGGGGCGCCGATGTTCTCCTGCGCCCAGTCGGCGGTGACGAGCACGTCGTTGCGGCTCATGGGGGTCTTCCTCCCTGTGGTGGGTGTGCGGACGATCAGGTGGTGCGGGCCGGGTGGGCCCGCCGGACGGTCAGGTGCGGCTCGCCGCCGGAGTGGGAGCCGGTGGCCGCGTCGAGCGGGGCCGCGACGAGGGCGGCCCCTGCGCGCCGGCCGAGGACCCCGCCGCACCGGGGGCGGCGGGAGTGCGGGACGGCACCGTGGAGAGGACGTACCCGCGGTCGGCGGCCGCGCCCACGGCGGGGACCCGCGCGGCAGGGCGCGGGCCGCGCACGTCGACCGTGCGGGCAGGACTCAGGGACATCGACGAGGCTCTCCGGACGGCGGTCAGGGCACGTCTGGGCGGAGCGGGGCCGCCCTCAGGAGGCGCGACACAGGCAGCTGCCGACGCGGCACAGGTCCACTGTGCGGCGCGAGGTCAGCAGGGTGCCCATGCGGCGAGGGTAGCCGATCACGACCGGGTGTCCGTGTGCGCGTCCACCAGGGCGGTGAGCTCCTCCGGGCGCGGGGCGCCGCTGCTGCGGCCCAGCAGCCGGCCCGACCGGTCCAGGTAGAACAGCGTCGGGGTGCGCCGGACGTCGAGCTCGCGGACGGCCTCCAGGTGGCTCTCGGCGTCGACGTGCACGTACGCCAGGCCCGGCCGGGTGGCCTGCAGGTGCTGCAGCCGGGCGCGGGTGGTGCGGCACGGCCCGCAGAACGCGGTGGAGAACTGGACGACGGTCAGGTCCGCCTCGCCCGGCCGCACGCCGAGCCCCTCGAGGACCGGGGTCGGTCCGCCCACGGGTGCCTCCTCCGTCCTGAGCCGTCCCGCTCGTCCCCCGCACCAACCCGACCGCTCCGGTGCGCATTCCCGGCGGGCTCAGGGCGCGCGCAGCACCGTGTCGGTGGCCTCGGCGGTGACCTCGACGCCGGCGTCGGCCGGGCGCAGGCCGGTCAACTCCAGCCCGAACGGCAGCTCGACCGGGTAGCGCAGGTCGAGCAGGTCGCCCGCCCGGTCGACGACGACGTCGGGCACGTCGACGCCGGCCGCGTCGGCATCCTCGACGTCGACCACGAGGTCCTGGCCGTCCAGCGACACCGTGCCCGCGGCGGTGAGGGGGACGGTGTGACCGAGCACCTCCACGGTCCGGGTGACGCGCAGCCCGTCGCCCTCGCGGGCCACGGTGGTGTCGCCGCCGAGCTGCTGCGCGAGCAGCGCGTAGGACAGCGTCGCGGTGCCGTCGACCCGGTCCACCGGCACCTCGCGCACCGCCCCCGACAGCGCGTCGGACAGCGGCACGTGCGCCCCGCGCAGCCGGACGTCGGCGGTGGTCCCCTCCGGCTGCCGGAGCTCGGCGGCGGTCAGCGAGATGCGGACGTCGTCGTAGGTGCCCGACACCGCCTGGGTGAGGAACGGCCAGCCCCGGACGTCGACGTCGGGCGTCCCGGCGAGCCCACCGGCGTCCCGCAGCGCCTCGGCGACCCGGTCCTCGGCGACGCCCTCGGCGACCGGGTCGGCCACCAGCGCGAGGACGACGACCAGCGCGAGGACGACGAGGAGCGCGCGCACCGGGCCTCAGACGGCGGCGAGGGCCAGCAGCACCGGCGCGCAGACGGCCAGCGGCAGCACGGCCTCGACCGCGACCCCGGCGACGGCCGCACCGCGGCGCCGCTCCCCGGCGTCGCCCACCGCGAACGAGGCAGCGGTCCCGGCGAGCCCGGCGACCAGGCCGAGCACCAGGCCGGTCGCGATGCCGCCGACCACGTCGGCCGTCCCCCCGGTGCCGCGCGCGACCAGCGTGACGACGACCCCGGTCGCCACGGCGAGCAGCAGCCCCGCCACGCCGCGGTCGGCGCCGGGGGCCACCGCGGGGCGGGGCAGCACGGCGTCGGCGAGGTGCGCGACGACCAGCGCGGCGCCGGCGGCCAGCAGCGGCGCGGCGGCGACGTCCCCGTCGTCGCCGACGACGTCGGGCAGCAGCAGGAGCGCCAGCGCGCACACGGCGGAGACCAGCACCGCCACGCTGCCCAGCGAGCCGACGACGTCGGTGCGCGGCGGCCGGCGCAGCATCTGGTGCAGCACCGCGACGATCAGCGCGGGCCCGACGACGGCGAGCAGCAGCCCCGGGCCGGGCCGGTCGCCGTCGCCGTCGAGCAGGTCCACGGCGAGGTCGGCGCCGACGGCGGCCGCGGCCCCGACCACCGCGACGCCCGCCGCCCCGGCCGGCGCCGTGGCGGCTCCCCAGCCCGCGACGAGGAGGACCTGCAGCACGAGGACGGCGGCCAGGCGGCCGTGCTCCCCGAGCAGGTCGGGCGCGAGCAGCACCAGGGCGACGGCGGCACCGGCGACGACGGCCGCGGCGGCGTGCCGCGCGCGGGCGGCCGGCGGGGAGTCCAGCGCCGTGGTCACGTCCCCTCCTGCCCGGGACCGCCCGGCACCCCCGTCGGCGCCGGCACGTCCCGCTCGCCCCCGATCGTCGCAGACGCCCAGCGGCCGACGCGCTCGACGAGCGGAGCGGTGAGGGCGCTCTCGGCGTGTCCGAAGCCAGGGACCACCCACGCGGTCGCCGTAGGGCCGGCCGCCCGCGCCAGCGCGCGGGCGTGCTCGAGCGGGAAGTAGGCGTCCCGGTCGCCGTGCACGAGCAGCAGCGGCGTCGGCGCGATCCGGGCGACCGCCTCCAGCGGCGAGGACGGCACCGTCTCCCACGGTGGCGCCAGGCGGACGCCGAGCAGGCGCGCGCCGGCCCGCCGGCCGAGCGTCGTCTCCAGCAGCCAGTGCACGCGGCGCATGGGCAGGGTGTCGCGGACGTACCAGCGGCTGACCGCGCTGACGGCGACCACCGCGTCGGGCCGGTGCCGGCCGTGCGCCGCCTGCCGCAGCACCGCGCCGCCGCCCATCGACAGCCCGAGGGTCACCACCGCGCCCGCGCCGTCGGCCCGCGCGGCTGCCACCGCCGCGTCGACGTCGCGCAGCTCGTCGTCGCCCCCGGCCCCCGTGCCGCCGCCGGAGCGGCCGTGCCCGCGGAAGTCCAGGGCGCGCACCTCGCCGAACCGGGACAGCCAGCCGGCCATCCGCCGGAACGGCGGGTAGGCGGTCGAGTTGGTGAACCCGTGCGCCACGACGAAGACGAGGTCCGTCGCCGGCCCCGAGGCCGGGACGACGACGCCCGCGAGCCGCACGCCGTCCTCGGTGCGGACCGTCACCGGACGCGCACGGGTGACCTCGGAGGGAACGGGACGCACGTCGGCTATCCTGCGGTCTCGGTTCGACAGCGCCGTCGATGCCCTCCCCGAGGAGACGACATGCGACTCGTGCTCATGACCGCGGCGCGTCAGGCGACCACCGAGGTGCTGCCCGCGCTGGGGCTGCTCGGCCACCAGGTCCGCGTCGTGGCCCCCGAGCTGTCCAGCCTGCTCGACGGCGACTCCGGCGACGTCGTGCTCGTCGACGCCCGCCACGACCTCATCCAGGCCCGCACGCTGTGCAGCCTGCTGTCCTCGACCGGGGTGGCCTCCGCCCTGGTCGCGGTCCTGTCCGAGGGCGGGCTGGTCGCGCTGTCGGCCGACTGGGGCGTCGACGACGTCCTGCTCGACACCGCCGGCCCGGCCGAGGTCGACGCCCGGCTGAAGTGGGCCACCGCCCGACGGCTCGCCGCGACCACCCCGGCCGACGGCGCCGACGGCGGCGTCACCCAGGCCGGCGAGCTGGTCATCGACGAGCACAGCTACTCGGCGAAGCTGCGCGGCCGCCCGCTCGACCTCACCTACAAGGAGTTCGAGCTCCTCAAGTACCTCGCCCAGCACCCGGGCCGGGTGTTCTCCCGCGCCCAGCTGCTGCAGGAGATCTGGGGCTACGACTACTTCGGCGGCACCCGCACCGTCGACGTCCACGTGCGGCGGCTGCGCGCCAAGCTCGGCACCGAGCACGAGGCGCTGATCGGCACCGTCCGCAACGTCGGCTACAAGCTCGACCAGCAGGTGGCCGACGCGACCGCCGCGGCCGCCCGCGCCGAGGCCGAGCGGTCGGCGAACACGGTGGCCGACGCCTCCCCCACCACCGCCCCGCTGCTCTGAGCGCCGCCGCCGTCTCCGACTCCGCCGGGCTCGACGCCGCGCGGACCGCTGCCGTCCTCGCGCTGCTGCGGGCGGCCGCGGCGGCCGACGGCGTGCGCCCGCTGTCCGAGGAGGCCGAGCTGCGGCTGCAGCACGGCGGTCCGCCCGGCGGCCGCGACGTCGTCGCCACCGAGGACGACGGCGGGCTGACCGGCTACGCCCGGCTCGAGCTCGGCGACGGCACCGGGGACGCCGAGGCCGAGCTGGTCGTCGCGCCCGCGGCCCGGGAGCGCGGGGTGGGCGGCGCGCTGCTGACCCGGCTCGAGGAGCTCGCCGCCGGCCGGCCGCTGCGGGTCTGGGCGCACGGCGACCTGCCGGCCGCCACCGCGCTGGCCGGCGCCCGCGGCTACACCCGGGCGCGCGTGCTGCTGCAGATGCGCCGCCCGCTCACCGACGCCGACCTCGACGCGCCCGCCCCGCTGCCGCCGGACGTGTCCGTGGCCGCCTTCCGTCCCGGCCGGGACGAGGCCGCCTGGTTGCGGCTCAACGCGCGGGCCTTCGCCGCGCACCCCGAGCAGGGCGCCTGGACGCCGGAGGACCTGCGGTTGCGCGAGGCCGAGCCCTGGTTCGACCCGGCCGGCTTCCTGCTCGCCTGGCGCGGCGACCCCGACGCCGGCGGCACGCTGCTCGGCGCGCACTGGACGAAGGTGCACCCGCCCGGTGACGCCGGCCCGGACGCCGTCGGCGAGGTGTACGTGCTGGGCATCGACCCCGACGCCCAGGGGCTCGGGCTCGGCCGGGCGCTGACCGGGCGCGGCCTGGCGCACCTGCGCGCCCGCGGCCTGGACGAGGTGCTCCTCTACACCGAGGAGGACAACACCGCGGCGGTCACGCTCTACGGGCGCACCGGCTTCACGCGGCACGCCGTCGACGTCTCCTGGCGCCGCGTCCCCTGACCCGGGGAACGAGGCGCAAACGTCCCTTTGTGCCCCACCCGAGGTGTCCGCCGCCACCCGACGCGCGCTCGTTCACCTGGCGGCCGTGATGCTGTCCTCACCCGGTCGGGAAAGGCTCGACCGGCGTTCACCGGGCGTTCATCGAGCGACCCGGGCCCGGCCACCTGGGCTGCCTACCGTCCCCTTCCGTTGGTCCTCCCCTGCCCGGCATCGAGGTCCGGGCACCTCCGGAAAGGCACTGGCTTGAAGCTCAGCACCGGGTCGCGCGCCGTCGTCCTCAGCACCGCGCTGACCAGCACCCTCGCGCTCGCCGCGTGTGGCGCCGCGAACGAGTCCGGCAGCTCCTCGGGCGGCAGCGACGGCGGCAGCGGCGCGAGCGCCGCCGAGCTCAGCGGCGACCTCGTCGGCGCCGGCTCCAGCGCCCAGCAGGCGGCGATGGAGGCCTGGCAGGCCGGCTTCCAGGGCGAGTACCCCGACGTCCAGTTCAGCTACGACCCGGCCGGCTCCGGCGCGGGCCGCGAGCAGTTCATCGAGGGCCGGGCCGACTTCGCCGGCTCCGACGCCGCGCTGGACGAGGAGGAGCTCACCGCCGCGCAGGAGCGCTGCGGCGGCGGCGAGGTCTTCGAGCTGCCGAACTACATCTCGCCGATCGCGGTGATCTTCAACCTCGAGGGCGTCGACTCCCTCAACCTCTCGCCCGACGTGATCGCCCGCATCTTCACCGGCCAGATCACCACCTGGAACGACCCGGCGATCGCCGAGGCCAACCCGGACGCCCAACTCCCCGACACGGCGATCACCCCCGTGCACCGCGCCGACGACTCGGGCACCACGGACAACTTCACCGACTACCTGTTCCAGGCCGCCGGTGACGTGTGGACCTCCGAGCCCGACGGCGTGTGGCCGCTGCCCGGTGGCGAGGCCGCCAACGGCACCTCCGGCGTCGTGGGCGTCGTCGAGAGCACGGCCGGCGCCGTGACCTACGCCGACGCCAGCCGCGCCGGCGAGCTCGGTGTCGCCAGCGTCGGCGTCGGCGAGGAGTTCGTCGCCCCGTCGGCCGAGGCCGCCGCGGCCGTCGTCGAGAACTCCCCCGCGGTCGAGGGCCGCGGCGAGTACGACTTCGCCGTGGAGGTCAACCGGCAGACCGAGGGCGCGGGCGAGTACCCGATCGTCCTGGTCAGCTACCACATCGGCTGCGTCGAGTACGACGAGCAGGCGACCGCCGACAACGTCAAGGCCTTCATGTCCTACGTGATCAGCGAGGACGGCCAGCAGGCCGCCGCCGACAACGCCGGCAGCGCCCCGATCTCCGACACCCTGCGCGAGCAGGCCCAGCCCGCGGTGGACGCCATCTCGGCCGCCGGCTGACACAGCAATCCCCCGGCGGCCCGGGGCGTCGACGACGCCCCGGGCCGCCGCCCCACCCGGAGACGGGCTCCCCGCACCACCGATCGACCACCCGGAGCAACGGTGACCGCCACGAAGGCCCCGACCCCACCCCCGTCACAGCAGCGCGCCGTGCGCCGGGCGGGGGACCGCATCTTCGCCGGCAGCGCCAAGGGCTCCGGCGTCTTCATCCTGCTCGTGCTCGCGGGCGTGGCCGCCTTCCTCATCAGCGAGGCGGTCCCCGCCCTCACCGCGCCGGCGGAGGACATCCCGGGCGGCAAGGGCCTGGGCAGCTACATCGCCCCCCTGATCCTCGGCACGCTCCTCGGCGCCGTCCTCGCCCTGGTCGTGGCCACGCCGCTCGCGGTGGGCATCGCGCTCTTCGTCACCTACTACGCGCCGCGCCGCATCGCGGCCGGACTCGGCTACGTGATCGACCTGCTCGCGGCCATCCCGAGCGTCGTCTACGGCTTCTGGGGGCTCGCGGTCCTCGCGCCGGCGCTGGTCCCGTTCCACGTCTGGGCCGCGGACAACCTGGGCTGGCTCCCGTTCTTCGCCGGCCCGGCCTCCACCAGCGGCCGCACGATGCTCACCGTCGGCCTGGTGCTCGCGGTCATGATCCTGCCGATCATCTCGGCCATCTCCCGCGAGGTCTTCAGCCAGGCCCCGGCGCTGCACCGCGAGGCCGCGCTCGCCCTCGGCGCGACGCGCTGGGAGATGATCAAGATGGCGGTGCTGCCCTACGGCAAGTCCGGCGTCATCGCCGGCGCGATGCTGGGCCTGGGCCGCGCGCTCGGCGAGACGATGGCGGTGGCCATCGTGCTGTCGGGCGGCGCCGGCGCCACGCTCAACCTGATCAGCAGCTCGAACCCCTCGACGATCGCGTCGAACATCGCCCTGCGCTTCCCCGAGGCCACGGGCCTGGGGATCAACACCCTGATCGCCAGCGGCCTGGTGCTGTTCGTCATCACCCTCGCGGTCAACATGCTCGCCCGCTGGATCGTCAACCGGCGCGCCGACTTCTCCGGAGCCAACTGATGAGCACCTCCACGCAGTCGACGCTGCAGGTCGCCCCCGACCCGTCCGGCCCGGTCCCCCGCCGCTCCCGCCTCCCCCGGTTCGCCCCGCTGGGGCTCTACGCCGCCGGCATCGCCGTCGGGGCGCTCCTGTCGGCGCTCACCGGCTTCAGCGTCGCGCTGACGGTGGTCTACGGCGCCGTCCTGGGCACGCTGGCCGTGTACGTCGGGTCCCGGGTCGTCGAGGGGTCGCGCAAGGCCGCCGACCGCCTGGTCACCGCGCTGGTGACCACCGCCTTCGCGATCGCGATGATCCCGCTGGTGTCGCTGGTCTACACGGTGCTCGAGAAGGGCCTGGCCCGCTTCGACGCCATGTTCTTCACCAACTCGATGTTCCGGGTCGTGGGTGAGGGCGGCGGCGCCTACCACGCCATCCTCGGCACGCTGATCATCACCGCGGTGACCGCGGTGATCTCGGTGCCGATCGGCCTGCTGACCGCGATCTACCTCGTCGAGTACGGCACCGGCCGGCTGAAGAAGGCGATCACCTTCTTCGTCGACGTCATGACCGGCATCCCGTCGATCGTCGCCGGCCTGTTCGCCTTCGCGCTGTTCACGCTGCTGTTCGGCAACGACGTCCGGCTCGGCCTCATGGGGTCCGCGGCCCTCTCGGTGCTCATGATCCCGGTCGTCGTCCGCTCCTGCGAGGAGGTCCTCAAGCTCGTCCCCAACGAGCTGCGCGAGGCCAGCTACGCCCTGGGCGTGCCCAAGTGGCGGACGATCGTCAAGGTCGTCCTGCCGACCGCCGTCGCCGGCCTCGGCACCGGCATCACCCTCGCGGTGGCGCGCGTGATCGGCGAGACCGCGCCCCTGCTCATCACCGTCGGCCTGATCACCGGCACGAACCTCAACCCGTTCGACGGGCGGATGGCGACGCTCCCGGTGTTCGCCTACTACCAGCTCACGCAGCCGGGTACCGACACCCAGGCGTTCCTCGACCGGGCCTGGACGGCGGCGCTCGTCCTCATCATCCTTGTGATGGTCCTCAACGTCGTCGCCCGCCTGATCAGCCGTTTCTTCGCCCCCAAGACCGGTCGCTGACCGACCCCCCGACCCGGAGGATCCCCCCGTGGCCAAGCGCATCGAGGTCTCCGACCTCAACATCTACTACGGCAACTTCCTCGCCGTGGAGGGCGTGAACGTCTCCATCGAGCCGCGCAGCATCACCGCGCTGATCGGGCCGTCGGGTTGCGGGAAGTCGACCTTCCTGCGCTCGCTCAACCGCATGCACGAGGTCATCCCCGGCGCCCGCGTCGAGGGCAAGGTCGTCATGGACGGCCAGGACCTCTACGGCGCCGACACCGACCCGGTCGACGTCCGCCGGCAGATCGGCATGGTCTTCCAGCGGCCCAACCCGTTCCCGACGATGTCGATCTACGACAACGTCATCGCCGGCAACCGGCTCAACAACAAGCGGATGAAGAAGTCCGAGGCCGACGAGCTGGTCGAGCGCTCGCTGCGCGGCGCCAACCTGTGGGACGAGGTCAAGGACCGGCTGGGCCGCCCCGGCTCGGGCCTGTCGGGCGGTCAGCAGCAGCGGCTGTGCATCGCCCGAGCGATCGCCGTCGAGCCCGACGTGCTGCTCATGGACGAGCCCTGCTCGGCCCTGGACCCGATCTCCACGCTGGCCATCGAGGACCTGATGACCGAGCTCAAGGAGCGGTTCACCATCGTCATCGTCACGCACAACATGCAGCAGGCGGCGCGGGTGAGCCAGTCCACCGGCTTCTTCAACCTCAACGGCGTGGGCCAGCCCGGCCGGCTCATCGAGTTCAACCCGACCGAGAAGATCTTCAGCAACCCCGACCAGAAGGCGACCGAGGACTACATCTCCGGCCGCTTCGGGTGATCCCCCCTGCTCCGTTCGCGGGCCCGGTCAGCTGCCAGCTGACCGGGCCCGCGTCCGTCCGGCGTCCGGATCCGGCCCTGCGCCCCGCTCGTGCTCTGCCCCCGATGCGGACCAGAGCACGAGCGGCGGGGCGGGGCCCCACCCGGCGGAGCGCCTGGGTCAGCAGCTGACGGGCGTGGCGGGAGCAGCCGTGGTGGAGGGCGCCGCCGGCGTCTCGGGGGCCGGGGCGGCGGCCACGGCCGGGGCAGGGGCGGGGACGGGGGCCACCTGCACCGGGACGACGCCGGTGTAGCCGGGGCCGAGGACCAGCTGCACGGTGTCGCCGATGGCGTCGCTGGGCTGCAGGACGGCGCCGGGGACGGCGGCGGCCACGGTGCGCGCCTGCTCGACCACCCCCGGGCCGTGCCGGACGACGGTCTGGTTGACCGTGCCGCGCTCGTTGCCCACCTGGCCCACGGTGAAGCCCTGCTGGCGCAGCAGGTCGCCGACGGTCGAGGCCAGCCCGGTGGTGGCGGTGCCGTTGAGGACGTCGACGGTGACGGCGGCCGGCGCCACGGTGAGCGGCTGGGCGGCCGGGCTGGCGGGCGGCTGCTCGGGCGCGGTGGCGGCGGCGGGGTCGGCCGCCGGGGTCTCCGCCGCGGCCGGGTCCGCCGGGGCGGTGGCCGCCGCGGCGACCGGGGTGGCCAGCTCGTCGGGCACGGTGCTGTCCTCGATGACGTCGTCGAACAGCGTGCGGGTGGCCGGGCCGTCGAGCAGCACGTAGGCCTGGTCGCTGCCGGCCGGCACGTAGCCGACCTGCGCCACCGGCAGGCTCGCCCGCTGGACCGCGTCGCCCTCGAGGTCGCCCAGCGCCGAGGCCAGCGTGCGGAGGTCGCCGAGCGTCGTCTGCTCGTCGACGGTGAGCGCGTCGGCGGACCGCGTGAGGAAGCGGGTGAGCTCGTAGGTGTTGGCCAGCGTGCCGACGGTCATCGCCGAGCGCAGCGTGGCCGACAGCAGCAGCTGGGTGCGCTCGGCGGCGGCGACCCCGGTGACGTCGGAGCCGGCGTCACCGGGCGCGAGGTAGCGGCCGACCTGCGCCCCGGTCAGCTCCGACGTGCCGGCCGGCAGCGGCGCGGCCGAGGCGGCGTCGGCGGGCCCGGCGGTGGGCAGGCAGACGCTGACCCCGCCGACGGCGTCGACCATCGCCGGGAGACGGCCGAGGTCGACGGCGAGGTAGTGGTCGACGCGCAGCCCGGACAGCTGCTGCACCGCGCGGACCATGCACGAGGGCCCGCCGGCCAGCAGCGACGCGGCGAACGCCTCGGAGACGGGCTCGCGGGCGGCGCCGTCGTCGGTCCGGCAGGCGGGGGTGTCGACCCACGCCGTCGGCGGGACGCTGACCAGGACCGCGCGCTGCTCGTCCGCGGCGACGTGCACGAGCAGCGTGGTGACCGAGGCCGGCCCGTCGGTGCCGGGGAGGTCGGTGCCGACGACGAGGTAGGTGGTCGACCCGTCCTGCAGCTGCGGGGCGATGACCTCCGGCCCCTCGGGGGCGAGGGCGGCGACGCGGGCGATGCTGCGGTCGACGTAGGCGTACAGGCCGGCGTGGTAGCCGACCACGAGGCCGAGCAGCACGCCGAGGACCACGGCGGCGCGGACCAGCCGGCGGTGGCCGGGGCTGCGCGGCGGGCGGGAGGCCACGGGCCGGCGGGTGCTGCCGGCGCCGGACATCGCCGGGCCGTCGAGGCCGGGGATCGGCGGGTGCGCGGGGCGGCCGGGCAGCGGCGGCACCGGGCGGGAGTACTGCACGCCCACGGGTGGCGTGCCGGGCAGCGGCGGCACCGGGCGCGAGTACTGCACGCCGGCCGGCGGGACCGCGGCGGGGCGCGGGACGCCCGTCGGCGGGGTGCCGGGCAGCGGTGGCACCGGGCGGGAGTGCTGCACGCCGGCCGGCGCGGCGGGGACCGGCGGCAGCCCGCGGCGGGGCTCCACGGCCGCCGGGGACGCGGCGGCCGGCGGCGGGGCGGCGGTGCCGGGCACGGGCGGCTTCGGCCCGCGGTGCGGGGGCAGGGACTCACCGGGCTCCAGCGGGATGGGCACCTCCCCGGTGCGGCGCGCGGCGCGGCGGCCGGTGGCGCCGCCCTGGCGGGCGAGCAACTGCTCGACGGTCACCGGACCGGGCGCGTCGCCGCCCTCGGCCCGGTCGTCCCCCCGCTCGTCCCGCACCGCTGTCGATCCCATCGTCGTGGTCCGTGCCGTTGCACACCGCACGCGCGGCAGTACTCAACGATACGGGCGGAAGGCCCCCTCGACCGGTTGCGCGCGGCGTGACCCGCCGGGCGGGTCGCGTCGTCGCAGGCCACGAACGAGGGAGGGGTGGTCGGCGGGCGGGCGGGGTCCGGCGCGCGGACGTAGCGTCGGCGCGTGCGGCTGCCCTCGATCCCCGGTCCCTCCGACGTCTTCACCGCCGTCGAGAGCCTGCGCGACGGCGTCGCCGAGGCGCTCGCGCTCGTGCCCCGGGTGGCCGCGGCGGTCGGGCGGCTCGAGGGGCTGCTGGACCGCGTCGACGCCGTCGTGGTCCGCGCGGAGGGCCTGGTCGACCGGGTCGACGGCGCGGTGGCCGCCCTGGACTCGACGCGGCAGCGCGCCGACGAGCTGGTCGCCGGGGCCGGGTCGACGCTGCAGGCCGCCGACGCCGCGATCACCGCGGTCGGCGGGACGCAGCAGAAGGCCGACGCCGCGATCGGCGCCGTCGAGGGCACCCAGCGCCGCGCGGACGCCGCGATCGGCGCCGTCGAGCAGACCCAGTCCCGCGCGGACGCCGCGATCGGCGCCGTCCAGGGCACGCAGGCCCGCGCCGACCGCGCGATCGAGGCCGTCGAGGGCACCCAGCGGCGGGCCGACGACGCCATCGCGGCGGTGGGCAGCACCATCGAGCGGGCGCAGGACGCCGTCGGGCGGGCCGAGGGTGCGGTCGACCGCGCCGAGGGCACGCTGGGGCGGGCGGACGGCGCGGTCACCGCCGCCGAGGGGCTGGTCGGGCGGATCGACCCGCTGCTGGCCGGCTACGAGGAGCCGCTGACACGGCTGGCGCCGTCGGTGCGGCGGCTGGCCGAGACGCTCGACCCGCACGAGGTGGAGGCGCTGGTCCGGCTGGTCGACCGGCTGCCGGACCTGGTCACGCACCTCGACGAGACGATGCTGCCGGTGCTGGAGTCGCTGGGCGACGTCGGCACCGACGTCCACGACCTCGTCGACACCATGCAGGACATCCGCGAGGTGGTGAAGGGCTTCCCCGGCTCCCGGCTGTTCCGCCGGCGCGGCCGCGACGAGATCGCCGAGGACGAGAGCGCCGAGGAGGCCCAGGAGCGCACCGGCTCCTGAGCCCCCTCGGGTCCCGCTCGTCCCGCCGTCAGGTCTCGGTCGGGTACCCCAGCGCGCGGGCGACGTCGCCGATCCGCTCGTAGGTCTCGCCCTCGGGCAGCCGGCGCAGCTCGTCGACCACCGCGTCGGTCGCCCGGTGGTCGAGCGCGGCCTCGACCAGCCCCGGGCCGTCGTTCGGGAAGTCGGCCCGCACCAGCCAGCGCGCCAGCTCCGCACGGGCGACCACGGCGTCCTCGGTCATCCCGACGGGGACGCCGCCGACCAGGGTGCCCGCGGGGTTCGCGGCGATGTCCGGCTCGCCCTCGGCGACCGGCTCGACCTCCCGGAACTCCTCGGCCCGGGTGGCCCGCTCGGCCTTCAGCATCCCCTGGATCTCGTGCTCGAGCTCCTCGTCGAGCCGCGGGTTGTGCTTGTTGCTGCGCGACGACACACCAGCGAACCCGTCGTCCATCTCGCTCACGATCGTCTCCCTGTCCCTGTGACTACTTCTCGTCGAGCGCGGAGGGCTTGTGCACCGCCGTCTTGCCGCTCTTGTCGCTCTTCACCTCGTACTGGGGGTCGTCCGGGCTGGCCTTCACCTTCCGGCCGCCGGCCTCCGTCTCCTCCGTGATCTCCCGGGTGACGGTCCCCTCGACCTTGCTGCCGTGGCTGTTCCAGGTGACGTGGTCACCCTTGTCGAAGTCGTCGGCCATCGTCCGAGCCTCCACGTCGTCGGGTCGTCCCTCCCCCGTGCCCGGCGGCCGGAGCGCACACACATCGGCACCCGGAGCGACGCGGATCACCCTCCGGAGGGCCGGCATCACCCGCTCGTGCGGTGGCAGGATCGCCGCGCTCACGTAGCGTGTCCGGTGACGGGGGCCGGACGAGCGAACCTCCTGCTGAGAGTCGAGCAGCGGTGACGCTCGGTGAGGCGCCCCGTCCTCGATCGCCGGCCCGGTCGACCCCATTCCCCCGGGGTCGGCCGGGTCGGCCCCGTTGCAGGCCCGGTCCCTACGCTCGCCGGCGTGACCGATCCCGCCGGCCCGCCCGCTCCCGCTGACGGGGACCACCTGCCGGGCAGCCCCCGCCCCGTCGACGTCCTCACCGTCGTCTCCGTCACCGACGTCACCCCGTCGGTGCGCCGGGTCGTGCTCTCGGGGACCCCGGACGCCGTCGCCACGGCCGGGCCCACGGTCAACCTGCTGGTGCCCCGCGTGGGGGACCCGGAGCCGCGGTGGCCGGCGGTCGCCCGGGACGGCCGGGTCGTGTGGCCGGCCGGGGCTCACGGCATCAGCCTGCGCAGCTACACCGCCCGCCGCCAGGACACCGCCCGCGGCGAGGTGGAGATCGACTTCGTGCTGCACGGCGACGGCCCGGCCGCCGCCTGGGCGGGTGCGGCGGCCCCCGGCGCCCTGCTCGGCGTGGCCGGCAGCGGCCCGCTGGGCGACCGGCCGGCCGGCACGCTGCTCCTCGCCGGCGACGAGACGGCGCTGCCGGCCATCAGCCGCATCCTGGCCGCGGCCGGCCCGGACACCGTCGGGACGGCGCTGCTCGAGGTCGCCGGGCCGGAGGAGGAGCAGCCGCTCGCCGCGCCGGCCGGCATCGAGGTCCGCTGGCTGCACCGCGGCGGCACGCCGCCCGGCGAGAGCACCCTGCTCGCCGACGCCGTGGCCGCGACGGAGCGCCCGGCCGGCGACGACGTCTTCGCGTGGGTGGCCGCCGAGTCGGCCGCCGTCCGGGCGGTGCGCGCCGACCTGCGCGGCCGCTGGGGGCTCAGCCGCGCCCAGCACCACGCGATCGGCTACTGGCGGCGCGGCCGCGCCATGGCGCCCGCCGGCTAGTGGGGTCACCCGCAGGGAACTCACAGGTAGCGTCCAGGGGGACTGCAGTTCCGCGGCACAGCCTCGGGGCATGACGACAGCAGCCAGGCGTCCGACGGGAGTTGTCGTGACGGGAGCCCGCACCGCTCGACCCGTCGCCCCGGAGGCGCGCCTCCTGGTGGTCGACGACGAGCCCAACATCCGCGAGCTGCTCTCGGCCAGCCTGCGCTACGCCGGGTTCGAGGTGGCGACGGCGTCCGACGGCCAGCAGGCGCTCGCCCTGGCCTCGACGTTCCGCCCCGACCTGCTGGTCCTCGACGTGATGATGCCGGGCCTGGACGGCTTCGGCGTCGTCCGCCGGCTGCGGGAGAGCGGGCGGCACACGCCGGTGCTGTTCCTCACCGCGCGGGACGCGGCCGAGGACAAGGTCTCCGGGCTGACCCTCGGCGGCGACGACTACGTGACCAAGCCGTTCAGCCTCGACGAGGTGCTCGCCCGCATCCGGGCGGTGCTGCGCCGCAGCGCCGGCCAGCAGCGCACCGTCGAGACCAGCCGGCTCACCTTCGCCGACATCGAGCTCGACGAGGAGTCGCACGAGGTGGTCAAGGCCGGCCAGGTGGTGAGCCTGTCGCCCACCGAGTTCAAGCTGCTGCGCTACCTCATGGCCAACGCCGGGCGGGTGCTGTCGAAGGCGCAGATCCTGGACCACGTGTGGAACTACGACTTCAACGGCGAGGCCAACGTCGTCGAGTCCTACATCTCCTACCTGCGGCGCAAGGTAGACACCACCGAGCCGCGCCTGCTGCACACCATCCGCGGGGTGGGCTACACCCTGCGCCTGCCCCGCGGCGCGTGAGCACTCCCCCGGGTCCTCCTCCCGGAGCGGCGCTCCGCAGCGGCCCCCGCCTCCCGCGGGTGCCGCTGCGGATCACGCTCGTCGCGATGCTGCTGGTCCTGGTGACCCTCGCGCTGGTCGCCACCGGGGTCGCGGCGACGTCGCTGCTCAAGCGCTACCTGGTCGACCAGCTGGACCAGCAGCTGGAGAGCACGCTGCGCGAGACGGCGGGCTCGCAGGACTACCTCACCGACTGCCTGTTCGGCAGCCGCCAGCGCTACCTGGCCCCGGGCAACTACCTGGCGTGCGTGGTGCCCGGGGACGAGGAGCCGGTGGTGCTCTCCGGCCCGGACGACGAGGACGACCTGCCCGCCCTCGACTCCGACGACGTCACCGCGATCGCGGCCCGGGCCGCGGCACCCGGCGGACCGCCCCAGGACGGCGGCCCGGGCCGGTCGCTGGCGGAGACGGTGGCCTCAGGCGACGGCGACACCTACTGGCGGGTCACGGCCGCGGAGCTGCCCGGTGGGCTGGTGCTCGTGGTCGGTGGGGACCTCGACCGCGACGACCGGGTGATCGCGCGGCTGGTGGCCATCGAGGTCGTCGTCGGCCTGGTGGTGCTGGGCGCCCTGGGCGTGGCCGGGTACTGGCTGGTGCGCAGCAGCCTGCGCCCGCTCGCCGAGGTGGAGCGCACCGCGCAGGCGATCGCCGCCGGGGACCTCTCGCAGCGGGTGGCGCCGGGCGACAGCCGCACCGAGGTCGGCCGGCTGTCGCAGGCGCTCAACGGCATGCTCGCCCGGATCGAGGACTCGTTCCGCGCCGAGCGGGCCTCCGAGGAGCAGGCCCGGGCGTCGGAGGAGCGGATGCGCCGGTTCGTCGCCGACGCCAGCCACGAGCTCCGGACGCCGCTGACCTCCATCCGCGGCTTCGCCGAGCTCTACCGGCAGGGCGCCGTCACCGACCCGGAGGAGACCGCCCGGCTGATGCAGCGCATCGAGAGCGAGGGCGGCCGGATGGGCATCCTGGTCGAGGACCTGCTGCAGCTGGCCCGGCTGGACATGCAGCGCCCGCTGTCGATCGCGCCGGTCGACCTGGCCGAGGTCGCCGGCGACGCCGTGCACGACGCGCGGGTCCTGCAGCCGGACCGGCCGGTCACCCTGCACCTGGACGACTCCCTCACCGAGGTGCCGGTGGTCCTCGGCGACGAGGCGCGGCTGCGCCAGGTGGTCGGGAACCTGGTGACCAACGCCCTGGTGCACACGCCGGAGACCGCCCGGGTGACCGTCTCGATCGGCGAGGACACCAGCGGCGGCGGGGACGTGGTGGTGCTGCGGGTGGCCGACGAGGGCCCCGGCATGGCGCCCGAGGACGCCGCCCGGGTGTTCGAGCGCTTCTACCGGGCCGACGCCTCGCGCAGCCGGGCCGCCGGCGGCACCGGGCTGGGCCTGTCGATCGTGGCCTCGCTGGTCGCCGCGCACGGCGGGGAGGTCGCCCTGGACACCGCCCCCGGCCGCGGGGCGGCCTTCACCGTGCGGCTCCCCCGCTCCGGCCCCGAGGTGCCCGGCGTCCCGGGCGGCGCACCCGGCGCGGCGCCCGGGTCCGCGGCCGCCGGTCCCCCCGGGCAGCCCGCCGAACCGGCGGGGCTACCGTCCGCCGGTGACCACTGACAGCGGAGGAGCTCCCTACGACGCCGCGCTGATGAGCGCGGTCGCCGACCTGGGCGACGCCCTGCGCGGCCTGGTCGACGCCTCGGTGCGCACCGCCGTCCCCGCCGCGGACCTGCAGGAGGTCGCCGCGGCGGTGCGGGCCGCCACCGGCCGGCTGACCGCCGCGGTCCGCCCGCCGGGGCAGCTGCCGGCGCTGGACGACCCGGTGCGGTTCCGGCGCGTCTACAACCCGGTGGCCGGGGTCGGCAGCGCCTTCGCCCCGCCGCTGCGGCTGCGCGAGGAGCCCGGCGGCGTCGTCGGCGAGGTGTCCTTCGGCCTGACCTACGAGGGGCCGCCCGGCTTCCTGCACGGCGGGATGAGCGGCCTGGTGATGGACCAGGTGCTGGGCGCGGCCACCATCCGCGCGGGCCTGTGGGGCATGACCGCCCGGCTGGAGCTGGACTACCGGCGGCCGGTGCCGCTGGACACCCCCGTCGTCTGCCGCGGCCGGGTGACCGAGGCCGGCGGCCGCAAGTCGGTGGTCACCGGCACCATCGCGCTCGCCGAGGCGCCCGACCGGCCGCTGGTCGAGGCGCGGGCGGTGTTCGTGCTGCCGCGCGAGGACCTGCGCGCCGAGTACTTCGCGCGGGTCACCGACGCCTCCGGCCGGCACGCCCCGCCCTCCCGCCCCACCGACGCCACCGCCCCCGGAGGTGCCGGGTGAGGGACGTCGAGGTCGCCGCGGCCGCCGCGCGGGCGGCCGCGGACGCGCTGACCGACCTGCGCGCCGGCGGGCTGACCGGCCGCGCCCTCGGCGACGCCGGCGACGCCGCGGCCCAGCGGGCGATCACCGCCGTCCTCGCCGCCGAGCGCCCCGACGACGTCGTCTTCAGCGAGGAGGCGGCCGACGACCGCAGCCGGCTGGAGGCGGGGCGGGTGTGGATCGTCGACCCGCTGGACGGCACCCGCGAGTACGGCGAGACGGAGCGGTCCGACTTCGCCGTCCACGTGGCGCTGTGGGTCCGCGGGACGCTGGCCGCCGGCGCCGTCGCGCTGCCCGCCGTCGGGGAGGTGCTGGTGACCGACCCGGCGCCGGCCCTGCCACCGCCGGTGACCCGCCCGCCGCGGATCGCGGTGAGCCGGACCCGGCCGCCGGCGCAGGCCGACGCGGCCGCCGCGGCGGTCGGCGGCGAGCTGGTGCCGCTGGGCTCGGCCGGGTTCAAGGTGACCGCGGTGGTCCGCGGCGAGGTCGACGCCTACGTGCACGCCGGCGGGATGTACCAGTGGGACTCGGCGGCGCCGGTCGCCGTCGCGCTGGCCGCGGGGCTGACCGCGGTCCGGCTGGACGGGTCGCCGCTGCGCTACAACCAGCCCGACCCCTCGCTGCCCGACCTGCTGGTCTGCCGCCCCGAGCTGGCCGCGGACCTCCTGGCCGCCGTGCGCTGAGCGCCGGGCGAGGGGCCGGGCCGGGGGGCTCGACCCGGTGACGGACACTGGTGGGGTGACGACCCCCGACTACCGGCTCACGCAGCTGGAGACGCTCGAGGCCGAGTCGATCCACGTCATCCGGGAGGTGGCCGCCGAGCTCGAGCGGCCGGTGCTGCTGTTCTCCGGCGGCAAGGACTCCATCGTCATGCTGGAGCTGGCCCGCAAGGCGTTCGCGCCGGCGCGCATCCCGTTCCCGGTGATGCACGTCGACACCGGCCTGAACTTCCCCGACGTCCTCGAGTTCCGGGACAAGCGGGTGGCCGAGCTGGGCGTGGAGCTCGTCGTCGCCTCGGTGCCCGACGCGATGGCCCGCGGCCTGGTCCGCGAGGAGCCCAACGGCTCGCGCAACCGGATCCAGACGCCGGTGCTGCTCGAGGCGGTGGAGGAGCACGGGTTCACGGCCCTGTTCGGCGGCGCCCGGCGCGACGAGGACAAGGCGCGGGCCAAGGAGCGGGTGTTCTCCTTCCGCGACGAGTTCGGCCAGTGGGACCCGAAGAACCAGCGGCCGGAGCTGTGGGACCTCTACAACGGGCGCATCCACCTGGGCGAGTCCATCCGGGTGTTCCCGCTGTCGAACTGGACCGAGCTCGACATCTGGCAGTACATCGCCCGCGAGGGCATCGAGATCCCGCCGCTGTACCTCGCGCAGGAGCGGGAGGTCGTCGAGCGGCAGGGGATGCTGTACGCGGTCAACGAGTTCGTGCGCCCGCGCGAGGGCGAGCGGGTGTCCCGCGAGACGGTGCGCTACCGGACCGTCGGCGACGCCAACCTGACCGCGGCGGTGCGCTCGGAGGCGCGCACGGTGGAGGAGGTCATCGCCGAGATCGCGGTGACCCGGATGACCGAGCGCGGCGCCACCCGCGGCGACGACAAGGTCAGCGACGCGGCGATGGAGGACCGGAAGAAGGAGGGCTACTTCTAGCGCGTCGCCGGCGGCGGAAGCGCAGCAGGGCGACGACGGTGACGGCGAGCAGCAGCAGCCCCGCCGGCCAGGCCACCGCCTCGGGCGCCGCCATCCCGAGCGCCTCGGCGACGACGTAGCCGAGCGCGTACCCCGCGACGACGACCAGCAGCACCGGGACGAGGAACACGAAGCCGCCCACGCACCGCTCCTCCCCGCAGGACCGGGTGGTCCCGCTCACACCAGCGTCCCCGATCGCGGGCCCCGGTGCCGCGGCTGGGACGATGGGGGCCATGTCCGAGCAGTCCGCGGTCGACGTCCACTCCCCCGCCGCCGAGCAGGCGGCCGAGATCGCGACGGCGCGCAAGGACATCCTCCGCATCGCCACCGCCGGCTCGGTCGACGACGGCAAGAGCACCCTGATCGGCCGGCTGCTCTACGACAGCAAGGCCGTGTTCGAGGACCAGTACGCGGCGATCGAGCGGGCCAGCAAGGGCGACTACGTCGACCTCGCGCTGCTCACCGACGGCCTGCGCGCCGAGCGCGAGCAGGGCATCACCATCGACGTCGCCTACCGGTACTTCGCCACCCCGCGGCGGACGTTCATCCTGGCCGACACCCCCGGCCACGTGCAGTACACGCGGAACATGGTCACCGGCGCCTCGACGGCGGACCTGGCGATCGTGCTGGTCGACGCGCGCAAGGGCCTGGTCGAGCAGAGCCGCCGGCACGCCTTCCTCGCGTCGCTGCTGCGGGTGCCGCACCTGGTCGTCGCGGTGAACAAGATGGACCTCGTCGACTGGTCCGAGGACGTCTACGAGGGCATCCGCGACGAGTTCGCCGCGTTCGCGACGAAGCTGTCGATCCACGACCTCACCGTCGTCCCGATCTCGGCGCTGCACGGCGACAACGTGGTGACCCGGTCGGAGAACACGCCCTGGTACGGCGGGCCCTCGCTGCTGCACCACCTCGAGCACGTGCACGTCGCCGGCGACCGCAACCTCGTCGACACCCGCTTCCCGGTGCAGTACGTCGTCCGGCCGCAGTCCGACGCCTTCCACGACTACCGGGGCTACGCCGGCACCGTGGCCAGCGGCGTGCTCCGCCCCGGCGACGAGGTGCAGGTGCTGCCCGGCGGCCTGACCACCACGATCGCGGGCATCGACGGCCCGCGCGGCCCGGTCGCCGAGGCCTTCCCGCCCATGGCGGTGACCGTGCGCCTGACCGACGACGTCGACGTCTCCCGCGGCGACCTGATCTGCCGGCCGGGCAACGTGCCGCAGGTGACGCAGGACCTCGACGCGCTGGTGTGCTGGATGGCCGAGGAGCCGCTGCGCCTGCGGCAGCGGCTGGCGGTCAAGCACACGACCCGCTCGGTGCGTGCGGTGGTCAAGGAGCTGACCTACCGGCTCGACGTCAACACGCTGCACCGCGACCTCGAGGCCACCGAGCTCGGCCTCAACGACATCGGCCGGGTCAAGCTGCGCACCACCCAGCCGCTGTTCGTCGACGACTACAACAGCAACCGGGTCACCGGCCGGTTCATCATCGTCGACGAGGCCACCAACGCCACCGTCGGCGCCGGGATGCTCCCGCCCCACCGCTGAACCTCAGGTCAGCCGTACCGGGAGGACCTCGAAGCCGCGCAGCGTCTGCAGGTCGCGGCGGACGGGGCGGCCGGCCACCCGCAGCCGCGGGAACCGCTCGGTGAGCGTCCGCAGCCCGACGACGCCCTCCAGCCGGGCCAGGCCCGCGCCCAGGCAGTAGTGGACGCCGCCGGAGAAGGCCAGGTGCTCGCGGGCGTTGGGCCGGGTGACGTCGAAGCGGGCGGGGTCGGCGAACACCGCCGGGTCCCGGTTGGCCGCGCCGAGCAGCAGGGTCACCCGCGTGCCGGCCGGCAGGGGCACCCCGGCGACCTCGGTGTCGCGGGTGGTGCTGCGGCCGGTGAGCTGGACCGGGCTGTCGTGGCGCAGCACCTCCTCCACCGCGCCGTCCCAGCCCGCCGGGTCCTCCCGGAGGGCGTCCCACTGGTCGCGGTGGGCGTCGAGCAGCACGACGGCGTTGCCGAGCAGGTTGACCGTGGTCTCGAACCCGGCGCCGAGCAGCAGCATCACCGTGGCGTGCAGCTCCCGCTCGGAGAGCGCCTCGTCGTCGGGGAGGGTGACCAGCCGGCTGACCAGGTCCTCGCCCGGGTCGGCCCGGAGCCGCGCGAAGTGCCCGCGGAGGAAGGCGTGCATGGCGCGCAGCCCGCGCTCGGCGGCCAGGTAGCGGCGCAGCGGCAGGCCGGGGTCGAGGGTGGCGGCCGCGGCGGCGCCCCAGCGCAGGAAGTCCTCGCGGCGGTCGGCAGGGACGGCGAGCAGGTCGGCGATGACCAGCACCGGCAGCTGCGCGGCGTAGGCGTCGACCAGGTCGACGACGTCACCGCGGCCGGCCAGCCGGTCCAGCAGCGCCTCGGCGGTGCGCCGCACCATCGGCTCGGAGGCCAGCGTGGCGCGCGGGGTGAAGGCGCGGCTGACCAGCCGGCGGAAGCGGGTGTGGTCGGGCGGGTCGGTGACCAGCATGGACGGCGGCTCGGCCACGCCGGTGGCGTCGAGCTCGTCGCCGAAGCGCAGCGCCCACCGGACGAGGGCCGGCGCCCGGGACCGGTCCCAGCCCACGCCGGCGGCGTCCGAGCGCAGCACCGCGGTGGCGACGGGGTGCGAGGCGGTGACCGGGCCCAGCGCGCCGCCGGACAGCGGGCCGCGGGCGCGCAGCTGGTCGTAGAGGCCGTAGGGGTCCTCGCGGGCCGCCGGGTCGCGCAGCAGCCGGCCGACCGGGTCGCCCCGGCGGGCGGCGCGCGCGAGGTACAGGGCCGGGAGGCCGTGGCCCAACGCGTAGCGGGTCGCCGTGCGGGCCGGGCGCAGCAGGCGCGCCCTCGCGGACGGGGTCGCGGGTTCGGCGGCGGTCCGGTCCGGCCGCCGGGACGTCGTCGTCACAGCACCTCCCGCCCGGCGGGCGCCGGGCGAGAGGAGTGTGTCAGCTCAGGACTCGGTGTCCGGGGGCGCAGGCGCCTGGCTGGCGTCGCCGTCCCAGTCCTTGCCGGCCTTGTAGGCGTGCCCGGAGGCGCTGTCGGTCTGGTCGGCGACGGTCTGCGCCATCTCCTCGTCGGACAGGCCCTCGCCCGCGGCCTCGGTGTGGCTGGTGGGCTCGCTCATCCCATCTCCTCCGTCGAACGGCTTCGGTCCCTCCAGCCCTCCCCGGCGCGCCCCGTGGTCAAACTCGGGCCCCCATCACCCGCCGAGGACGGACCGGACGCGCCTGCCGCCGTCGGCAGCGCAACTCCCCTTGCACGCAACGCCCGTTCCCTACGATCGGGCGGGACCGGTCGCGGGCGCGGCCCGCCCGACTGCGAGGAGGCCCCGTGACCACAGAACCGTCGGTGAGCGCCCCGCCGGCACCCGGGGACGACGCGGTCGCGGCCCTGGAGCAGCTGGTGCGGGAGATCGACCGGTGCGCGGCCGAGCTGCAGGACGCCCGGACCCGCGCCGAGCAGCTGCTGTCGCAGCGCCGCTCCGGGGACAGCTGGCTCGACATCGTCACCGAGGAGTCCCGCCCGCTGGTCGTCGAGCGGATCACCACCGTCCTCGGCGCCCTGGCCGGCGCCGGGTCGACGTGGCGCCGCGCGCAGGCCCGCGCGCTGCAGGCCGAGCACGTGAGCATCAACCGCATCGCCGGGATGTTCGGCGTCACCCGCCAGCGCATCTCGGCCCTGCTGCGGGACCAGCCCGGCCCCGCCGGCCGGGACGGCGCGACGGCCTAGGCGCTCAGGGCGTCGATGGCCTTGTAGACGCGCTGCTCGGAGATCGGCCGGGGCGTGCCGAGCTGCTGGGCGAACAGGCCCACGCGCAGCTCCTCGACCATCCACCGGATGCGGGTGACCGGGTCGTCGGGGGCGCCGGTGGGCGGCACCCCGCGGCGCAGTTGCTCGTACTCGGCGGTGACCGCGGCGACCTGCTCCGTCCAGAGCGCGTCGCGCACCGCGTTGGCCGGGAGCTTCTCCAGCCGCAGCGCCATGCCCTTGAGGTAGCGGACCAGGTCGGGCAGCCGCCGCCGGCCGGCGTCGGCCACGAAGCCGCGGTGCAGCAGCCCGGTCATCTGCCGGCGCAGGTCGGCGACCGCCGCCTCGGGCACCCGGCGCCCCGGCGCCGCGCCGATCGCGACGGCGACCTCGCGGGCCTGGGTCAGCACCGCCTCGACCCGCCGCACGGCGTCCTGCGTGAGCGGCAGCAGCTGCTGCTTCGCCGTCGTCACCAGGGCGGCGAAGGAGGCCTCGTCGCGGGGCGGCCCGCCGGCGGCGGCGACCAGCTCGTCGGCCGCGGCGTCCACGCAGTCGTCGACCAGCGCGGGGATCTCGCCGTCGGGGTTGAACTGCAGCGCCAGCCGGCTCTTCGGCGAGAGCCCCCTGACCACCTGCCGGGCGGGCGAGCCGGCCACGAGCACGAGCAGCCGCCGGGCGCCGCGCCAGGTCAGCCGGGTGGCCTCGGTCTCGGTGGCCACCACCCGGACGCCGACCGTCGTCCCCTCGTCGACCAGCGCCGGGTACGCGGTGACCACGTGCCCGCCGCGGCGGACCTCGACGGTGCGCGGCAGCTCGCCGATCGTCCAGGCCGTCAGCCCGGTGCGCTCCAGGTCCGAGGCGGCGCGGGCCAGGCTCGCCCGGCTGGCCGGCGCCACCTCGCGGCGCAGCGCCTGCAGGTCCTTGCCGGTGGCCAGCGGCCGCTGCCTGTCGTCGAGCACGCGGAAGGTGGCCCGCAGGTGCGCCGGCACCTCGGCCGGGCGCCAGGCGTCCGGCGGGACGACGACGGCCGCGGCCCGGCGCAGCTCGCGCTCCAGGGCCGGCAGCAGCGGCTCGGTGGGGCCGATGTGCGGCAGCACCTCGCGGACCCGGTCGGGGATCGGCACCAGCGCCCGGCGCAGCTGCTTGGGCAGCGTCCGCAGCAGCGCCGTCACCAGCTCCTCGCGCAGGCCGGGCACGGTGAAGGCCAGCGACTCCCCCGACGTCCGCTCGGCGACGGTGTCGAGCACCGCGAGCGGCACGTCGACGGTGACGCCGTCCTCCGGCGCGCCGGGGGCGAAGGCGTAGGACAGCGGCAGGGTCAGTCCCTGCGTCAGCGGCACCTCGTCGGGGAAGTCCGCGGGGTCCACCTGCCCGGCCGCGGCCGCGTCGGTGAGCACCTCCGGCGTGAGGGTGAGCAGGTCCGGGGTCTCGCGGCGGGCCTGCTTCCACCAGCGGTCGAAGTGCCGGGTGGAGACGACGTCGGCGGGGATGCGGGCGTCGTAGAGCTCGAACAGCGTCTCGTCGTCGACCCGGATGTCCCGGCGGCGGGCCCGCTCCTCCAGTTCGGCGACCCGCTCGATGGCGCGCTGGTTGTCGGCCCAGAAGCGGTGGTGCGTCGTCCACTCGCCCTGGACGAGGGCGTGCCGGATGAACAGCTCGCGGGAGACGACCGGGTCGATCGAGCCGTACTGCACCCGCCGGCCGACGACGAGCGGGATGCCGTGGAGGGTGACCCGCTCGGTGGCGACGACGGAGCCGCGCCTCGCGTCCCACCGGGGCTCGGAGTACTCGCGCCGGACCAGGTGGCCGGCCAGCCGCTCGACGTCGTCGGGGTCGACGCGGGCCACGGTGCGGGCGAACAGCCGGCTGGTCTCGACGAGTTCGGCGGCCACGACCCAGCGCGGCGGCTTCTTCGCCAGCGGGGTGCCGGGGGCGATGACGAACCGGGCGCCGCGGGCACCGAGGTACTCGCGGCCGCCGCGGCGCCGGGATGCGTCCTTCCTCCCTGCGAGGTCCTCGACCTGGAGGCCGACCTGCGACAGCAGGCCGGCGAGCAGGGCGGTGGTGATGCCGCGCTCGTCGGGCTCGGCGGCGAGCGAGCCGGGGGTCATGCCCAGCCGGCGGGCGGTGCTGCGCAGCTGGCCGTGCAGGTCCTGCCACTCGCGGATGCGCAGGTAGTGCAGGAACTCGCGCTTGACCGTGCGGCGGAACGCGCTGCCCGACAGCGCCTCCTGCTGCTCGGTCAGGTACCGCCAGAGGTTGAGCAGCGTGAGGAAGTCGGAGTGCTCGTCGGCGAACCGGGCGTGCATCTGGTCGGCGGCCTGCTGGTGCTCGGTGGGCCGCTCCCGCGGGTCCTGGATGGTCAGGCCCGCGGCGACGACGAGCACCTCCTCGAGCACGCCGCGCCGGTCGGCCTCGACCACCATGCGGCCCAGCCGCGGGTCCAGCGGGAGCTGGGCGAGCGCCCGCCCGGTGTCGGTGAGCCGGCCGGCGTCGTCGAGTGCGCCGAGCTCCTCGAGCAGCGCCCGGCCGTCGGCGACGGCGCGCCGGTCCGGCGGGTCGACGAACGGGAAGTCCTCGACGGCGCCGAGGTCGAGCGCGGCCATCTGCAGCAGCACCGAGGCGAGGCTGGTGCGGAGGATCTCCGGGTCGGTGTACTCCGGCCGGCCGTCGAAGTCGTCCTCGGTGTAGAGCCGGATCGCGACGCCCTCGGCGACGCGGCCGCAGCGGCCCGAGCGCTGCCGCGCCGAGGCCTGGCTGATCGGCTCGATCGGCAGCCGCTGGACCTTGGTGCGCGCGCTGTAGCGGGAGATGCGCGCGGTGCCGGGGTCGACGACGTAGCGGATGCCGGGCACGGTCAGCGACGTCTCGGCGACGTTGGTGGCCAGCACGACCCGGCGGCCGGTGTGCGGCTGGAACACCCGGTGCTGGTCGGCCGCCGACAGCCGGGAGTAGAGCGGCAGCACCTCGACGCCGGGGAAGCGCTCGGCCAGGGCGTCGGCGGTGTCGCGGATCTCGCGTTCGCCGGCGAGGAAGACGAGGACGTCGCCCGGGCCCTCGTGCGCCAGCTCCTCGACGGCGTCGGCGATGGCGGTGACCTGGTCGCGGTCGGGATCGGCGTCCGGGTCGTCGGGGTCCACCACCGGCCGGTAGCGGACCTCCACCGGGTACGTGCGGCCGCTGACCTCGACGACGGGCACCTCGGCGCCGTCGACGGAGAAGTGCTTGGCGATCCGGTCGACGTCGATGGTGGCCGAGGTGATGACGACCTTGAGGTCGGGCCGGCGCGGCAGCAGCTGGGCGAGGTAGCCCAGCAGGAAGTCGATGTTGAGGCTCCGCTCGTGGGCCTCGTCGACGATGATCGTGTCGTACTGGCGCAGCAGCCGGTCGTGCGCGATCTCGGCCAGCAGCACGCCGTCGGTCATGAGCTTGACCAGCGTGCCGTCGCCGACCTGGTCGGTGAACCGCACCTTCCAGCCGACCGCCCCGCCCAGCGGCGTGCCGAGCTCCTCGGCGATCCGCTCGGCCACCGTGCGCGCGGCGATCCGCCGCGGCTGGGTGTGCCCGATCCGCCCGCGCACGCCCCGGCCGAGCTCGAGGGCGATCTTGGGCAGCTGGGTGGTCTTGCCCGAGCCGGTCTCCCCGGCGACGACGACCACCTGGTGCTCGCGCAGCGCGGCGGCGATGTCGTCGCGGCGGGCGCTGACCGGCAGCTGCTCGGGGTAGGTGATCGTGGGGACGGCGGCCCGGCGACGGGCGATGCGCTCCTCCGCGGCGGCGACGTCGGCGGCGATCGTGCCGAGGGCCCGCTCGCGTGCGGCCTCGTCACGGGTGCGGCGCAGACCCTCGAGCCGCCGGCCGAGCCGGTGCTCGTCGTCGAGGGTCAGCGCGGCCAGCCGGGACCGGAGGTCCGCGAGGGTCGCGGTCACGGGCGCGCTCGACTCCCTTCCGGGGTGGGGGGACGGGTGGCGACCGGGGCCACCGCCCCCAGGATCGCAGGTCCGGCCCGCGCCGCCGGACGTCCGGCGCTGCTGGGCCAGGGGGTGCAACGCGGGGGGGCGCCGGACCCTTCCCGCCCGAGGTGCACCCAGCGGCACTCGCGGGTACCGGAGGTGGACCCGTTGTCGCTCGCGTCACGAGGCATGCACGGCGCAACTGGTTGTGTGTAGCGCACACGCACTTGTACCGTGCACGCATCCACTCCTCCCGTTCTCCGGAGTCCTCCATGTCCTCGTCCGCGTCCCGCGACGCCGGCCCTCCGGCCGCGCCGTCGCCGCAGCGCGCAGCGGAGGTCCGCCGGCTCTCCGAGCAGATGCCGCGCTTCATGCGGCTGGTGCACGCGTTCAAGAGCCTCCCGTCCGCCGCCGACGGCCGGGAGCGCGCGGCCCTGGTGCTGCTCTTCCCGCTGACCCGGCTCGGGCCGCTGCGGCAGAGCGCGCTGGCCGAGCTGGTGCACGCCGACCCGTCGACGGTCAGCCGGCACGTGGCCTGGCTGGTCGAGCGCGACCTGGTGCAGCGCGTGGCCGACGAGACCGACGGCCGCGCCACGCGCCTCGTCGTCACCGACGCCGGCCGGGCCGCCGTCGAGCGGCTGGCCGAGGAGCGCACCACCCAGCTCGCCGCGATGCTCACCGGCTGGTCCGACGCCGACCTCGCCACGCTCACCGGGCTCTTCGGGCGCCTGCTCGACGACCTGACGGCAGCGCTGCCGTCCGACCCCCGGTCCCCCGCTGCCCTCCCCGTCCCGAGAGAGAAGCCATGAGCCAGACCACCCGCGCCAGCGCGAACGGCCGACGGGACGCCCGTGCGGCGGCCGCTGCGCCCGACGCCAGCGGCGTGTTCACCCACCGGCAGATCATCACGATCCTGTCCGGCCTCATGCTCGGCATGTTCCTGGCCGCGCTCGACCAGACGGTCGTCTCGACCGCCATCCGCACCATCGCCGACGATCTGCAGGGCTACGACCTGCAGGCGTGGGCGACCACGGCCTTCCTGATCACCTCGACGATCGCCACGCCGCTCTACGGCAAGCTCTCCGACATCTACGGCAGGCGACCCTTCTACCTGTTCGCCATCGCGGTCTTCGCGATCGGCTCGGCGCTGTGCGGCATCGCCGACTCGATGTACGAGCTGGCCGCCTTCCGCGCCGTCCAGGGCATCGGCGCCGGGGGCCTCATGTCGCTGGCCCTGGCCATCATCGCCGACGTCGTCCCGCCCCGGGAGCGCTCGAAGTACCAGGGCTACTTCATGGCCGTCTGGGGCACGTCCAGCGTGCTCGGCCCGGTCATCGGAGGCTTCCTCGCCGGTCAGGCGTCGATCCTCGGCCTCGACGGGTGGCGGTGGATCTTCTGGATCAACGTGCCGCTGGCCGTCTTCGCCTTCGCCGTCGTGATGCGGGTGCTGCACCTGCCCCACGAGCGGCGCGACCACCGCATCGACTGGCCCGGCGCGCTCGCGCTCGTCGTGGCCCTCGTCCCGCTGCTGATCGTCGCCGAGCAGGGCCGCACCTGGGGCTGGGGCTCGGGCAGGGCCCTGGCCTGCTACGCCATCGGCGCCGTCGGGCTCATCGGCTTCGTGCTGGCCGAGCGGGCCTACCGGGACGACGCGATCCTGCCGCTGCGGATGTTCGCCAACCGGACCTTCTCGGTGAGCAGCGTCTCCAGCATCGTGCTCGGGGCCGGCATGTTCGGCGGCATCCTGCTGCTGCCGCAGTACCTGCAGGTCGTCCACGGGTCCAGCCCGACGATCGCCGGTCTGCAGATGCTGCCGCTGGTCCTCGGCATCATGACCGGCGCGATGACCTCGGGTCAGACCATCGCGCGGACGGGCAAGTACAAGGTGTTCCCGCTCGTGGGCGTCGTCCTCATGGTCCTGGCGCTCGCCTCGCTGTCCCTGGTGGTCGAGGCCGAGACCTCGGTCTGGACGCTGGTGCCCTTCATGCTCCTGCTGGGCCTGGGCCTGGGCTTCAACATGCAGCCGGTCATCCTCGCGGTGCAGAACGCCGTGTCGCCGCGGGAGATCGGCGTCGCCACCTCCTCGGTGACGTTCTTCCGGCAGATGGGCGGCACGATGGGCACGGCGGCGTTCCTGTCGATCATGTTCTCGCGGCTGGGCACCGAGGTGCCGGAGCAGATCCGCCAGGCCGCGCAGTCCAGCCCGGAGGCCGCGCAGCAGGCCGGTGCGCTCCTGCAGGCGGGGCCGGAGAGCGTCCTGTCCGACACCAGCGCGATCGAGCAGTACCCGGCGCTGGTCCTGCCGTTCCGGATCGGTTTCTCCCACACCCTCGACCTGGTGTTCCTGGTGGCGGCGCTCGTCGTCGCGGTCGGCTTCTTCGTCCTGTGGTTCCTGCCGCAGCTCGAGCTGCGCGATCAGTCGGGCATCCAGGCGCAGGCCGCGGCCGGCCAGACGGCCGGTGCTGCACCGGCCGCCGGGACCGCCGAGGACGCCGCCCAGGCGGCCGGTGCCGCGGCGCCGACGTCGACGGCTCCCCCGGTCGGGCGCCCCGGCGACGCCGAGCCCGCGGGCCGGCACCACGCCTGAGGCACTGAGCCGAGAGGCCCCTCCCCGCACCGGGGAGGGGCCTCTCGTCGTCTGTGAGCCCGCTCCGGACAGCCCGTGCAGCTGATGATCATCGGACGCGTGCACGGTGCGGCGGCGCGTCGTCCCGTGTCGCGTGCACGCAGCCGATGATCGACACGAGCGGGCCGGGCCGTGGCGGGCCGCGGCGCCTGCTGGCCCGGCGCGGACCCGGCCTATCGTGGGCCGGTCGGGCCGCGCGCCCGGCTCTCCCGCCGCCGTCGTCCGTGGAGGCCCCGTGTCCCCCAACCTCATCCTGTCGCCACGCGACCTGGACTTCCTGCTCCACGAGTGGCTCGAGGTCGAGACCCTCACCAAGCGGCCCCGGTTCGCCGAGCACTCGCGCGAGACGTTCGACGCGGTGATGGAGCTGGCGCAGCAGATCGCCACGGAGCACTTCGCGCCGCACAACCGGAAGGCCGACGAGAACGAGCCGCGGTTCGTCGACGGCCGGGTGGAGATGATCCCCGAGGTCGCGAAGGCGCTCGCGGTGTTCCGCGAGTCCGGGATCATGGCCGGGACCTTCGACGAGGAGTACGGCGGCATGCAGCTGCCGCAGACCGTCGGGCAGGCGGCGTTCGCCTGGTTCAAGGCGGCCAACGTCGGGACCTCGAGCTACCCGTTCCTGACCATGGGCAACGCCCGGCTGCTGCTCGCGCACGGCTCGCAGGAGCAGAAGGACCGCTTCGTCCGGCCGATGCTCGAGGGCCGCTGGTTCGGCACGATGGCGCTGTCCGAGCCGCAGGCCGGGTCCTCGCTGGCCGACATCACCACCCGTGCCGAGCCCCAGGACGACGGCACCTACCGGCTCACCGGCAACAAGATGTGGATCTCGGCCGGCGACCACGAGCTGACCGAGAACATCGTCCACCTGGTGCTGGCCAAGATCCCCGGCGGCCCGGCGGGCGTGAAGGGCATCTCGCTGTTCATCGTGCCGAAGGTGCTCGTCGAGGAGGACGGGTCGCTCGGCGAGCGCAACGACGTCGTCCTGGCCGGCCTCAACCACAAGATGGGCTACCGCGGGACGACGAACACGCTGCTCAACTTCGGCGAGGGCGTGCACACCCCCGGCGGGCGGGCCGGCGCGGTCGGCTACCTCGTGGGCGAGCCGCACAAGGGGCTCTCCTACATGTTCCACATGATGAACGAGGCGCGGATCGGCGTCGGGATGGGCGCGACCGTCCTCGGCTACACCGGTTACCTGCACGCCCTGGAGTACGCCCGCACCCGCACCCAGGGCCGCGCCGCCAGCAGCAAGGACCCGTCGTCGCCGATGGTCCGGCTGGTCGACCACCCCGACGTCCGCCGGATGCTGCTGGCCGCCAAGAGCTACGCGCAGGGCGGTCTGGCGCTCGGCCTGTACTGCGCCCGCCTGGTCGACGAGGAGCGGACCGGCGAGACCGAGGACGACCGCAGCCGCGCCCACCTGCTGCTCGACACCCTGACGCCGATCGCCAAGGCGTGGCCCTCGCAGTGGGGGCCGGTCGCCGACGACCTCGCCATCCAGGTGCACGGCGGCTACGGCTACACCCGCGACTACCCGGTCGAGCAGTTCTACCGGGACAACCGGCTCAACCCGATCCACGAGGGCACCAACGGCATCCAGGCCCTGGACCTGCTCGGCCGCAAGGTCACCATGCACGGCGGCGCCGGGCTGCGGCTGCTGGCCGAGACGATCGCGGCGACGACGGCGCGGGCGGCCGGGACGCCGTTCGCCGACCTGGCCGCGGACGTCGACGCCGCGATCGCCCGGCTGGTCGCGGTGACCGGCACGCTGTGGGGCACCGGCGACCCGGCGCTCGCCCTGGCCAACGCCAGCGCCTACCTCGACGCGGCCGGGCACACCGTCGTCGGCTGGCTGTGGCTGGAGCAGGCGCTGGCCACGCGCGACGAGACCAGCGACTTCCACGAGGGCAAGCGCGCCGCGGCGCGGTACTTCCAGCACTGGGAGCTGCCCAGGGTGCACACCTGGCTGGACCTGCTGGAGTCCCTGGACCGGACGGTGCTCGACACCCCCGACGCCCACCTCTGAACGCACTCGCGCCCCGCGGCTCCGGGAGGAGCGGCGGGGCGCGGGGCGTCTCGGGGCCGGCGGCTGCTACGCCGCCCGGGCCATCCCGACCGCCTCGACGGCGGCACCGGTCGGGGCGGTCTCGCGGCGGGCGGCCGCCCGCTGCTCGCGCTCGTACCGCGCCGTGGTCGACGTGCCCATCGCGATCACCAGGGCGGTCAGGACCAGGAACCCGACCAGGGTGACTGCAGGCCACAGAAGCATCTCGAACGTCCCCTTGCTCGTCTCGTGACGCCGGCCGGGCGGCGGGCCCGGCGGCTCGTCTCTGGGGACTGTGTCCCCAGCGAACCGCCCTCTCAATCGTCGCTGCGCAGTGTTCACCTGACAGGCTGTGACCGACTTCACCCGTCGGGGCCGTCGGAGGCCGGTGCGCCGCCGGCTCCGGCGCGTGGTGTCATCGAGTCGTGTCCGCAGGTGCCGAGGTCTTCCCCGCCGGCACCGGCACCCCGCCCGCCCGCACGCGGCCGGCGCTGCTGGTCCTGACCCTCTCACTCGGCGTCACGACCCTGTCCCTGCTGCAGAGCCTCGTGGTCCCGGTGCTCGGGCCGATCGGGGACCAGCTCGGCGTCTCCCCGGCCGCGGCCGGCTGGGTGCTCACCGCCAACCTGCTGGCCGCCGCGGTCCTCACCCCGGTGCTCGGCCGGCTCGGGGACACCCGCGGCGAGCGGCCGGTGATCCTCGGCATCCTGGTCGCGGTCGCGCTCGGCACGCTGCTGGCGATCGTCACCCGCTCGCTGCCGCTGCTGCTGGTCGCGCGGGTCCTGCAGGGCTCCTCCTACGGGCTGTTCCCGCTGTCGATCAGCGTGCTGCGCCGCGAGCTCCCGCCGGAGCGCCTCAGCGTGGCGATGTCGGTCGTCAGCAGCACCCTCGGCGTCGGCGGCGTCGTCGGCCTGGTCGCCGCGGGCCTGCTCACCGGCGACGGCGGGGACTACCACCGGCCGTTCTGGATCGGGCTGGGCGTGACCCTGCTGTCCCTGGCGCTCGCCGCGGTCCTGCTCCCCCGCCGCCCCGCGACGGCGAGCGGGCGGGTCGACTGGCTCGGCGCCGTCGTCCTCGGCGTCGGCCTGGTGCTGCTGCTCCTGCCGGTGTCGCAGGGCAACACCTGGGGGTGGACCTCCCCGCTGACGCTCGGCTGCGCGGCCGGTGCGCTGGCCGTCCTCACCGGCTGGGTCCTGCTGCAGCGCCGCCGCGCCCAGCCGCTGGTGCGCCCGGCGCTGCTCACCGACCCGCGGATGCTCGTGCCCAACATCGCCGGCTTCACCACCGGCATCGGGCTGTTCGTGTCCTTCCTCGCCGTCATGCAGTACGTCCAGACGCCGCCCGGGGTGGCCGGCTACGGGTTCGGCGCGTCGGTGCTCGAGGCCGCCGTCGTCTACCTGCTGCCCGGCGGCGTGGTCGGCATCCTGCTGGCGCCGCTGGCCGGCAAGGTCGTCGACCGCATCGGCGCGCTGCCCACCCTGCTCACCGGCGCGGTCGCCGGCGTCGCCGGGTTCGTGGTGTTCGCGCTGGGCCGGTCCGAGCCGGCGCTGGTGGTCGTCGCGGGGCTGCTGTCGCAGGCCTGGGTGACCGTGGCCTACGCGGCGCTGCCGACCCTCGTGGTGCAGGCGGTGCGGCGCAGCGAGACCGGCGTCGCCAACGCGGTCAACTCGATCGCCCGCGCGGTGGGCCAGGCGGTGGGCAGCACGCTCACCGTGGCGCTGCTCGGCGCCACCCTCGACCCGGCCACCGGCCTGCCGCGGGCGTCCGGGTTCACCGCGGTGGCCCTGCTCGGCGCGGGTGCCGCGGGCGCGGTCGCGCTGGTCAGCCTGGCCGGGATGGTGCAGGCGCGGCGCAGCGGGCCGGCCGGCCCCGACGACCTCCACGACGTCGAGCGGGCCACCGCCGGCGCCGGCGAGTGGTGCCCGGTCTCCGGCATCCGCTGACGCCCGCGACGCGCCGGGATGATCACCGCGCGCATGGAAGCGCCCCGTCCGGGGAAACCACGGTCCGATCGACCCGCCCCAGACCCGGAGGACGACCATGGCCCGCCCGCACGGCTCCCGCGCCGCGAGCACCGACACGGCGAAGCCGACGCGCTTCTCCGGCAACACCGCCGGTGACCCCGCGCCGCACGACGACAAGGTCAACTCCACCCGCTTCGACAACGCGCCGCGCGGCGCGGACACCACGCCGACCTTCTTCGGCACGGTCAAGCGGACCGTCAAGGAGTTCCAGGAGGACAACCTCACCGACTGGGCGGCGTCGCTGACCTACTACGGCGTCCTCGCGCTCTTCCCGGCGCTGATCGCGCTGACGTCGATCGTCGGCCTGCTGACGACCCCCCAGCAGCTCACCGACGCGTTGACCACCGTCGTCCCCGCCAGCGCCGCGAACACGATGGGCCCGGTCATCGAGCAGGTCGCCGGCAACCAGAGCACCGCCGGCGTCGGGCTCGTCATCGGTCTCGCCCTCGCGATCTGGTCGGCGTCGGGCTACGTGGGCGCCTTCACCCGCGCGTCCAACGTCGTCTACGAGACGCCCGAGGGCCGCAAGATCTGGAAGCTCAAGCCGCTGCAGCTGCTGATCACCCTGATCGGCATCCTGTTCGCCGCCGTCATCGTGGCGATGCTGGTCCTCAGCGGCCCGGTCGTCGAGGCCGTCGGCTCGGCCATCGGCCTGGGCGACACCGCGCTCACCGTGTGGAACGTCGTCAAGTGGCCCGTGATCCTGGTGGTCCTGGCCCTGATGATCGCCGTCCTCTACTACTCCACGCCGAACGTCAAGCTGCGCGGCTTCCGGTTCATCAGCCCCGGTGCCGGCGTGGCCATCCTCGTCGCGGTCCTGGCCTCGGCCGCCTTCGCCTTCTACGTGGCGAACTTCGGCAGCTACAACAAGACCTACGGTGCGCTGGCCGGCGTCATCGTCTTCCTCATCTGGTTCTGGCTGATCAACATGGCGCTGCTGTTCGGCATCGAGTTCGACGCCGAGAAGGAGCGGACGACCGAGCTCAAGGAGGGCGTCCCGGGGGCGGACAAGGAGATCCAGCTCGACGCCCGCGCCGAGCCCAAGCCCCGCCACACCCACTGAGGAAGGACCTCCCTGCCCCCCGCCACTCGCTCCGCTCGCGGCGGGCCCCTGCAGGGAGGCCGAACACAGGGCCCCCTCCCCATCCCGGGAGGGGGCCCTCGTCGTGTGCTCAGCGGGCGGTGGGCGGGCCGTCGCCGCGGCGGGCCGGCGGGGTGCGCTCGACGACGGCGGCCACCGCGGCCAGCCCCCGGCTGACCGCCCGACCGGCCGGGGCCAGCGGGGCGGGCGCCCGCCGGACGAGGGTGTCGACGACGTCGCGGCTTCGGTCCAGCAGCGACAGCGGCAGGCCCGAGAGAGCGTTGCCCGGCGGGCGGCGGGACACCGTGGGGTGCGCGCGGGTGGGCGAGATCCGGCGCACCAACTCCCACCGGCGGCCCAGCCGGCGCAGCTCGGCGGGGTCGAGCCGTTCCTGCAGCCGGGGGAACAGCACGTCCTCCTCGTCGCGGACGTCCTCGCGCAGCACCTCGACCAGCCGGGCCAGCCGGGCGGGCCGCTCCGGGTCGTCGGGGCCGCCCTCCTCCAGCGCCGCGACCAGCTCGTTGACCTCCTGGTGCTCGGTCTCGATCCGCCGGGTCAGCGCGTCGCCGTCGGGCAGCACCCGGCGGATCACCGGCCAGAGCACGGTCTCCTCGGCGAACGCGTGGCTGAACACCAGCCGGTCGATGCGCGTCAGCACCTCCTCCTGCGCGCGGCCGGCGGTGCCGTCGAGCCCGTGCAGCAGCCGGTCGAGCTCGACGTGGTCCTCCCGCTGGCGGACCAGGACGCTGCCGGGACCTCCCAGCTCGTCGTCGGTCTGGTCGGCGATGGAACGGGGCACGGGGCCCTCCTCGGAACGGGTGCGGTCGGATCCGCCCGTCCCTGCCCCGATCGCCCCGCCCCCATGCCGCCGCCGGGCGGGCGCGACCTCACCCCGCGGGTGCCCGGCCCGTCCCTGCGGGGTGGGGCCGGGCACCGCACGGTGGCGTCTGTGACCGGGGACGACGTCGACGGCCGGCGCCCCGGGTCACCGACACGCACCGCCGGTGCGGGTTGCCGCCCGGGGGCGGGGGTAGGCCGGACCCACGGGACAGCGGGGTCCCGGCACCCGGAGGAGGCAGTGCCATGGCCGACCGGCCCACCGTCACGTCGGACTTCTACGAGCTCGAGGCCCTCCTCGACGAGGAGGACCGGGCGACGCTGATGCGCGTCCGGGCGTTCATGGACGAGCAGGTCGAGCCGGTGATCAACCAGTACTGGACGCGGGCGCAGTTCCCGCGCGAGCTCATCCCGGGCCTGGCCGAGCTCGGCATCGCGGGGGCGCAGTACTCCGGGTACGGCTCCCCCGGCCGCTCGTCGCTGTTCGACGGCATGGTCTCGATGGAACTCGGCCGGGGGGACCCGTCGGTGGCCACGTTCATGGGCGTCCACGGCGGGCTGGCCATGGGCACCCTGCACCTGTGCGCCTCCGAGGAGCAGAAGGAGCGCTGGCTGCCGGGGATGGCGCGGATGGAGACCATCGGCGCCTTCGGCCTGACCGAGCCCGAGCACGGCTCCGACGTCGCCCGCGGCATCCAGACCACCGCCCGCCGCGACGGCGACGAGTGGGTCCTCGACGGGCAGAAGAAGTGGATCGGCAACGGCAGCTTCGCCGACCTGGTCGTCATCTGGGCGCGCGACGTCGAGACCGACCGGGTGCTCGGCTTCGTCGTCGAGACGCCGACGCCGGGCTTCAGCGCCGTCGACCTCGAGGACAAGATCGCGCTGCGGGCGGTGCAGAACGCGCACATCACCCTCGACGGCGTCCGCGTGCCGGAGGAGAACCGGCTGCAGAACGCGAACTCCTTCCGCGACACCGCGAACGTCCTGCGGGCCACCCGGGTGAGCGTGGCGTGGTCGGCGGTCGGGTGCTCGCGCGGCGCGTACGAGCACGCGCTGCGCTACGCGCTGGGCCGCGAGCAGTTCGGCCGCCCGATCACCTCGTTCCAGCTGGTGCAGGACCTGCTGTTCCGGATGCTCGGCAACATCACCGCGTCGGCGGCGCTGTGCGCGCGGGCGTCCCAGCTGCAGGACTGCGGGATGCTGCGCGACGAGCACGCCTCGATGGCCAAGGGCTACAGCACCATGCGCATGCGGGAGACCGTCGGCTGGGCGCGGGAGCTCATGGGCGGCAACGGGATCCTGCTGGAGAACCACGTCGGCCGGTTCGTGGCCGACGCCGAGGCGATCTACTCGTACGAGGGCACCCGCGAGGTCAACAGCCTCATCGTCGGCCGCGCGATCACCGGCACCAGCGCCATCACCTGAGCGGCAGGACCCCTCGTCACCGGCCGTCCCACCAGCGGGCCGCGGCCTCGGCGGGGGTGAGCCCGTCGACGGCGACGGAGCGGTTGAGCCGGATCAGGTCGATCGTCGTCAGCTGGGCGCTGACCGCGTCCAGCGCGGCGCCCAGCCGCTCGCCGCCCTCGGCGGCCACCTCGGTCCGCACGAGCGGCACCACGTTCTCCCGCGGCTGCAGCGCCAGGTCGTCGCGCAGCAGGTGCAGCGAGGCGTCGGTCAGCCGGGCGTCGGTCGTCTCCAGCATCCCGACGTCGATCTGCCCGGTGAGCAGCGCCTCCACCGTGGCCGCCCGCGACGGCATGCTGCGCACCTCGGCGAACTCGATGCCGTACACCTCGCGCAGCCCGGGCAGACAGAACCGCCGCTCGCTGCACTCGGGCGGGCCGCCGAACACCAGCTCCGGGGCGACCGCGGCGAGGTCGCTGAGCGTCGTCACCTCCCGCCGGGCGGCGAGGTCGGTGAGCACCACGAACCCGTTCTGGTCCTCGGCCTCGGCCGGGGCCAGGACGGTCAGCCCGCGCGGCGCGAGGGCGGCGGCCAGCCACTCCCGCAGGACGGCGGGGTCGTGGGACGCCGTCCCCGCGCCGGCCTCCAGGAACTCCGACGCGGTGCCCAGGTAGTCCACGACGAGGTCGACGACGCCCTGCTCGAGCGCCGGGAAGACCACCTCGCGGGTGCCGATGCCGTGCTGCACCGCCACCTCGAAGCCGGCCCGCCGGACCGCCTCGGCGTACACCTCGGCCAGCGTCTGGTTCTCCGGGAAGTCGTAGGACGCCACCCGGACGACGCCCTCGGCGGGTGGGCCGGCGTCCGCGGCCGGGGAGCCGCAGGCGCCCAGCACGGCGGCGGCGAGGAGCAGCGCGGCGAGCGGTCGACGACGCATCGCGGACCCTCCCGGACAGGAGGCGACGCCCCGCGGGCGGACTGGCGCGGGGACGGCCACGCTAGCCCTGCTCGGGACCAAGGTCGATGGTCCCGCGAGCGCAACCGGTGCAGCATCGGGCGGCATGGCGGCCACGGCGCGACCCCCGGCGCCCCGGGCACCAGACCGCGCTCCGGCGCCGCAGGCACCGGCGACGGCGCCGGCGGCGCAGCACCCCGCGGGAGGACAGGTCCGGCGACCGGACCTCCCGCCGATCCAGCACGTCCACCGCCGGCGCCGGCCCTCCGGCGAGCCCCCGCCGCTGCCGCGGCACCTCAACGCCTCGGGCAAGTGGTGGCTGGCGCTCAGCGGCGGCGTCGTCGTCACCTGGGGCGTCGTGCTCCTCACCGGCAGCGCGGCGTTCTTCGACCTGGTCGACACCCGGGTGCTGCAGGCGATCGCCGCGATCCGCTCCCCCGGCCTCACCGACGTCGCCGAGGTGGCCGGCGTGCTGGGCACCAGCCGGGCGATCCACCTGCTGTGGCTGGCCAACCTCGTCGTGCTGGCGGTCTTCCGCCGCTGGCGGCACCTGTTCGTGTGGATCGGGGTCGGCCTGCTGGTGGTGAACACCGCCGCGACCCTGGCCGCCACCCTGCAGCGCCCCCGGCCCTACGAGGTGGAGATCCTCGGCAGCTGGTCGGGCTTCTCGATGCCGTCGGTGCCGATGACCGTGCTGGCCACCTTCCTCGTCAGCACCCTCTACTCGCTGGTGCCCGCGGGCCACCTCCGGGACATCGGCAAGTGGGTGGTGTGGGGCCTGCTGCTGGTCACCGCGGCCTCCCGGCTCTACCTGGCCCAGGACCACCCCACCGACGTCCTGGCCGGGGTCGTCCTCGGCGTCGCCGCTCCGCTGGCCGCCTTCCGGCTGCTGACGCCCAACGAGGTGTACCCGGTCCGCTACCGGCGCGGCAGCCCGGCGCACCTCGACGTCACCGGCGCCCGCGGGGAGGCCATCATCCGGGCGCTGCAGGACCAGCTCGGGCTGGTCGCCACCTCGGTGAAGCCGTTCGGCCTGGCGGGGTCGGGCGGGTCCACGCCGCTGAAGATCACCGTCAAGGCCACCGACGCCGCCGAGCAGGAGGAGAGCTGCGTCTTCGGCAAGCTCTACGCCGCCACGCACGTGCGGTCCGACCGCTGGTTCAAGCTGGGGCGCACGCTGCTCTACGGGCGGCTCGAGGACGAGAAGCCGTACCACAGCGTGCGGCGGCTGGTGCAGTACGAGGACTACGTGCTGCGGCTGCTCTCCGACGCCGGCCTGCCGGTGCCGCACCCGCTGGGGATCGTGGAGATCACCCCGGAGCGGGAGTACCTCCTGGTCGCCGAGTTCCTCCAGGGCGCGCGGGAGATCGGCGACCCCGAGGTCGTCGTGGACGACGCCGTGATCGACCAGGGGCTGGCCGTGGTGCGGCGGATGTGGGAGATCGGCATGGCCCACCGCGACATCAAGCCGGCCAACGTGATGGTGCGCGACGGCACGCTGTTCCTCATCGACTCGGCGTTCGCCGAGGTGCGCCCCAGCCCGTGGCGGCAGGCGGTGGACCTGGCCAACATGCTGCTGGTCCTCGCGCTGCGCACCGATGCCCGGACCGTCTACGAGCGGGCTCGCCTGCAGTTCTCCGACGAGGAGCTGGCCGAGGCCTTCGCCGCCACCCGCGGGCTCACCATGCCCTCGCAGCTGCGCCGGATGCTGCGCGCGCAGGGCCGCGACCTGCACCGGGACTTCCTCGAGCTGCTGCCCTACCGGCTCCCGCCGGTGCGCATCCAGCGGTGGACCTGGCGCCGGGCCGGGCTGTGCGTGGTCACCGCGCTCGCCCTCGTCCTCACCCTCGCCGTCGCCGTCGACCTGCTCGGGTCCCCGCTGTGAGCGCCGCCCGGCGCCCGGCCGCCGCAGCGGTGCTGGCGGCCGCCCTGCTGACCGCGGGCTGCGCGCCGGGCACCCCGACCGTCAGCGGCGAGCTGCCCGCCTGCCGCACCGGCGACGACGACCGGGCCGCCCACGGCGTCGTGCTCATGGCCCAGGCGGTGCCGACGGCGACCTGGGTGCCGTGCGTGGAGAGCGTCCCGGTGGGCTGGACCTTCGCCGGCCTCGACGCCCACTCGGGCTCGGCGCGGTTCTGGCTGAACTCCGACCGCGACGGCTACCACGCCATCGAGGTGCGGCTGACCGCCGGCTGCGACACCGCGGGCGCCACCGAGATCCCCAGCGAGCGGGACGGGCTCCAGCGCTTCGAGCGGGTCGTCCGGGTGACCCCGGAGTACCTGGGCCGCCGCTACTACGTCTTCCCCGGCGGCTGCCTGACCGTCGTGTTCACGCTCTCCGGCGACAACCGCGGGGAGCCCCTGGCGCTCGCCACGCAGAGCCTGGGCGTCGTGAGCCGCGAGGTGCTCGCCGGCGAGGTGCACGAGGAGAGCGGCGGCCGGCTGCAGCTCGACCCGCCGCCCGCCGACGCCGCCGGCCCCGAGGACGAGGGGGACCCGCCATGACCGCCGTGACCCCGCAGGCGCCCCCCGCACGGCCGTCCCGGCGCAAGCCCCTGTGGCGCCGAGTGCTCGCCCCGCTGTTCTCGCTCGCGCTGGTCGCCGCCGTCTTCCTGTGGTTCCTGCCGCGCTTCGCCGACATGACGCAGGTCTGGGACGCGGTGGTCGACCTGTCGTGGGGGTCGCTGCTGCTGCTCCTGGCCGCGGCCGCCTGGAACCTGGCCACCTACCAGTTCGTGATGGTCGTGACCATGCCCGGCCTGCGGCTGCGGGAGGCGACGGTCTCGACCCTCACCACCACCGCGGTGTCGAACACCGTCATCGGCGGGGCGGCGATCTCCCTGGGGCTGACCTACGCGATGAACTCCTCGTGGGGGTTCTCGCGGTCCCGGACGTCGGTGTCGCTGCTGCTGTCGGGGCTGTGGAACAACTTCGCCAAGCTCGCCCTGCCGGTGGTCGCCCTCGTGCTGATGGCCTTCACCTCGTCCACTCCCGGTCCCGGCCGGGTGGCCGCCGGGATCGCCGGGGTGGCCGGGCTGGTCGCGGCCGTGGTCGTGCTCGGCCTGCTGCTGCACAGCCGGGAGGGCGCCGCCCGGATCGGCCGGGGCAGCGGGCGGGTCGCCTCCGCGCTGATCCGGCCGTTCGGCCGCCCGCCCGTGCAGGGCTGGGACAAGGCGACGACGAAGTTCCGCGACCGGACCGCGCTGCTGCTGCGCGCCCGCTGGCACTGGCTCACCCTCGCCACCGTGGTCAGCCACCTGTCCCTGTTCCTCGTGCTGCTCATCGCGCTGCGCGCGGTGGGCGTGTCCGCCGAGCAGGTCAGCGTCGTCGAGGCGCTCATGGTGTTCGCCTTCGCCCGCCTGCTCACCGCGATCCCGTTCACCCCGGGCGGGCTCGGCGTCATCGAGCTGGCCCTGATCACCGGCATGTCGGCCTACGGCGGGGATCGGTCGCTGGTGGCCGCGGCCGTGCTCGTCTTCCGGGGCCTCACCTACCTGCTGCCCATCCCCCTCGGCATCGGCACCTACCTGTTCTGGCGGCACAACCGCTCGTGGCGGCGCGAGCCCAACTCCGCACCGCGCACGGAGCTGGTGCCGGAGACGGCGTGACCGGGCGGACGGCGACCCGCCCGCGCCCGCCGGTCGCCCGGGGCGGTCGCGAGGTGGTCCTGGCCGCCGTCGGCGCGGCGCTGCTCGTGCTGGCCGCACTGCCGGTCGAGCGGACGTCGGTGCCCGCGCCCGAGGCGGCGGTGTTCCGGGCGGTCAACGGGGTCGACGTCGTGCCGTTCGTGCTGGTCTGGCCGGTCATGCAGCTGGGGAACTTCCTCGTCGTGCCGGCGGCCGCCGTGGTCGCGGCCGCGCTGCGGCGGTGGCGGCTCGCGCTGGGGCTGCTGCTGGCCGGCGTCGGGACCTACCTGGCGGCGAAGGGGATCAAGGACGTCGTCGTGCGCGGCCGGCCCGACGGGCTGCTCGACGACGTCGTGATCCGAGGGGCGGCCGCGCGGGGCCGCGGGTTCCTGTCCGGGCACGCGGCCGTCGTGGTCGCCGTGCTCACCGTGGCCTGGCCGTGGCTGGGCCGCCACGGGCGGATCGCCGGGGTGGTGCTGGCGGCGCTGGTGTGCCTGGCGCGGGTGTGGACCGCGGCGCACCTGCCGCTGGACGTCGTCGGCGGCGTCGGGCTGGGCCTGCTCGTCGGGGCGGTGGTGCTGCTGGTGGTCGGCCGTCCGCGGTGAGGTCTGCCGCGGGACGCCTCCTGTGGTTGAGTGACTGGGGTCACAGGAGGCCTCAAGACCCGAGGAGCCGGGATGACCACCACCGCCCCGCGCCCGTCCGCCCCGCCCCGTCCGCGTCCCGCCGCGGCCCCCGACGGGGGCCAGCCCTCCTCCCCGGAGGCGTCCGAGGCGGTCACCGGCCTGGACATGGTGCTGGTCGACGGCGCCCGCGGGCCGCTGCGGCGGATGGTCCCGCCGGCCCGGACGGTCGCCCGGTTCGGTGCGTCGCTGGCGCGCCGGCCCGAGACCGTCGTCCGGACCGGCGGGGACCTGGTGCGCGAGCTGGGCCGGATCGCGGTGGGCCGCTCGGAGGTCGCCCCCTCGCCGAAGGACCGCCGCTTCGCCGACCCCGCCTGGACCGGCAACCCGTTCCTCCGGCGGACCATGCAGGCGCACATCGCCGCCGCGCAGGCCGCCGCGCGCCTGGTCGAGGACGCCGACCTCGACTGGCAGGACGACGAGCGGATCCGCTTCACGATGACCAACGTCGTCGACGCGCTGGCGCCGTCCAACGTCCCGTTCCTCAACCCGCTGGCGCTCAAGGCGGTCATCGACACCGGCGGCCGCAACGCGGTCAGCGGGCTGCGCCGGATGGTCTCGGACCTGGTGTCCCCGCCGCGGGTGCCCTCGATGGTCGAGCCCGACGCCTTCACCGTGGGCGAGGACCTCGCGGTCACCCCGGGCGCCGTCGTCCTGCGGACCGACGTGTTCGAGCTGATCCAGTACCGGCCGACGACGGAGACCGTCCGCGCCGTCCCGCTGCTGATGGTGCCGCCGACGATCAACAAGTACTACATCACCGACCTCGCGCCCGGCCGCAGCATCGTCGAGCACTACGTGGCCGCCGGCCAGCAGGTCTTCATGATCAGCTGGCGCAACCCCGACGAGCGGCACGCCGACTGGGGGCTGGACACGTACGGCCGGGCCGTCCTGGACGCGATGGACGCCGCGCAGCGCGTCACCGGCAGCGAGCGGGTGGCCCTCCAGGCGTTCTGCTCCGGCGGGATCATCACCGCGATGGTGCTGGCCCACCTCGCCGCCACCGGCCGGCTGGACCGGGTGGCCGCCGCCAGCTTCGCCGTCACCGTCCTCGACTGGGCGCGGGCCGGCACGGTGTCGGCCCTGATGGACCCCGAGGCGGTGCGGGAGGCGACGGAGAAGTCCCGCCGGAAGGGCTACCTCGACGGCGCGATGCTCGCCGAGGTGTTCGCCTGGCTGCGCCCCAACGACCTGGTGTGGAACTACTGGGTCAACAACTACCTGCAGGGCAAGCCACCGGCCGCCTTCGACATCCTCTTCTGGAACGCCGACACCACCCGGATGAGCGCGGCGCTGCACCGGGACTTCATCGAGGTCGCGGTCGGCAACTCCCTCACCGGGCCGGGCGCGGCCACGATGCTCGGCACGCCGGTGGACCTGTCCGCCGTCGACGTCGACGCCTACGTCACCGCCGGGATCGCCGACCACCTCTGCCCCTGGCAGGCCTGCTACCGCACCACCCAGCTGCTCGGCGGGGAGAGCCGGTTCGTGCTGTCCACCAACGGCCACATCGCCTCGCTGGTCAACCCGCCGGGCAACCCGAAGTCGACGTTCCAGGTGGCGCCGGACACCCCGGCCGACCCGGAGGAGTGGCTGTCCCGGGCGACGAAGGAGAAGGGCTCCTGGTGGCCGGACTTCATGGCCTGGCTGGGCGAGCGGTCGGGGGACGAGGTGCCCGCGCCGGAGTCGCTCGGGAGTGCGGAACTGCCGGTCCTGGGGGACGCTCCTGGGACCTATGTCCTCGAGAAGTGAGTCCGTCCGCACGCTGACCGTGCTCGGCCGCACCCTGCGGGTGGCCGAGCGGCCCGGCGACGGCACGACGCCGCCGCTGCTGCTCATGAACGGCATCGGCGCGAGCCTGGAGGTGCTGCAGCCCTTCGTCGACGCGCTCGACCCGCGGCGCACCGTCGTCCGGTTCGACGTCCCGGGCGTGGGCGGGTCCCCGCGGCCGGTCGTCCCCTACGTGCTGGGCACGCTGACGCCGGTGGTGGCCGGGGTGCTGCGCCGGCTGGGCCACGACGGGCCGGTCGACGTCCTGGGCCTGTCCTGGGGCGGCGGCCTGGCGCAGCACTTCGCCGTCCAGCACCGCCGCCGCTGCCGCCGGCTGGTGCTCGCGGCCACCGGCACCGGCGCGCTGATGGTGCCCGGCTCGCCGCGGGTGCTCTCGCACATGCTCACGCCGCGGCGGCACCGCGACGCCGAGTACGCCCGGCGGATCGCCCCGGTCATCTACGGCGGCTCGGTGCGCACCGACCCCGAGCGGGCCGCGCGGGCGCTGCACGCGCACGAGCGCACGGGGCCGGGACGCGGCTACTACTACCAGCTGGCCGCGAGCTCGGGCTGGAGCAGCCTGCCGTTCCTCTCCCTGGTCCGGCAGCCGACGCTGGTGGTGGCCGGCGACGACGACCCGATCGTCCCGCTGGTCAACGCCCGGGTCATGGCCCGGCTCATCCCCGACGCCCGGCTGCACGTGTACCGCGGCGGCCACCTGGCGCTGGTCACCGAGGCCGACGAGCTGGCGCCGGTGGTCGAGGACTTCCTCGACGCCGACCGGGAGGACGCGCCCTAGAGCCCGCAGGCGTCGCCGCCGTCGGCGAAGCCCTGCCGGAAGGAGTCGACCAGCTCGAAGCCGGACAGCTCCGGCTCCGGGACGACGGTCGGCTCGGTGGCGTACTGCAGCAGCACCACCGCCGCCTCGTCGACGTCCCCGGGCGCGAGCGCCACCGGCGCGCCGTCGAGCGCGCCGAGGTACGCCTCGCGGGCCAGCCAGCCGGTGGCGCACACCGCGCTGGTCACCGCCTCGGGGTCGTCCACCGACAGCCCGCGCTGCTCGCGGACGGCCATCGCGTAGGGCAGGCCGAGCAGCGTCGTCACGGCGAAGTCGCCGACGTCGGCGAAGGCCGGCTCGAGCAGGTCGGCCGCGTCGTAGCGGACCGACCCGTCCTCGGGGCAGAACTGCAGGTCCAGCTCGGCGCCCTCGCCGGTGCACACCGCGCCCGGGCCGTCGGCGGCCCGGACCTCGGGCGCGGCGAACGGGCCGCCGAGCGGGTCGGTGCCCGGGAAGCCGCGGGTCAGGGCCTGCTGCCAGAAGCCGGCCAGCACGTCGTCGGCGCCGTCGACCACGGCGCGGTAGGACCGGTCGTGCCCGCCCGGGCGCGGGGAGACCTCCTGCTGGGTGTACAGCCGGGACTCGTCGAAGGCGGCGCAGGCCTCCGCGCCGTCGGCGTAGCCCTCCTGGAAGGCCGACAGCTGGTCGAACAGCGACCCGTGCGCGTCCTCCGCGTCGGGCGGGGTGCCGACGGCGTCGCCGAAGTACAGGTAGCCGAGCAGGTAGGGGTCGAGCTCCTTGGGCCGCACCGCGAAGTGCTCGGACCGGCCGGTGACCACCCACTTCGTCCACGCGCCGGCGAAGCACTCGGCCTGCGTCTCGGCGACGATCGAGGGGTCGTCCAGCCCGGCCTGCGCCTGGACGGCGTGGCTGATCTCGTGCGCCATGATCTCGGCGACGATGAAGGGGCCGTAGTCCCCGACCAGGTCGGCCAGCCAGGCCCGGTCGTACACGACGGCGTCGTCGTCGCCGCAGTAGAAGGCGTTGTCGGCGAGGTCGTCGACGTCGTCGGGGAAGCAGGCGCCGTCGGGCAGGGCGGCGGGGTCGGTCTCGGCCGGGTCGACCGACCAGAAGCCGCCCTCGATCCCCCCGAACCGCCCGCCGAACACCTCCGGGTAGGTCCGCTCCCACCAGGCGAGGACGTCGGCCACCGCGTTGCGCGCCACCCGGTCGGCCGGGTCGCCCTCCTCGGCCAGGTGCACCCGCACCTCGACGTCGGTGGCGTCGGTGGTCGCCGTCCCCGTCGGGGACGCCGTGCCGGGGACGACGGCGGTGCACCCGCCCGCCAGCACCCCCGCCACCAGCAGCACGCCGGCGGCCGGGCGGCGCGGGCGGGCGGCGGCAGGCATCGTGACAGCGAGGCTCCCCGGCGGCGACCCCGCGGTCAACGGGGCCGCGCGCCCGGTCAGGAGGCCGGCACCGCCCGCGGCGCGCCGTCGCCGCGCGGGGCGGGCACGCCGACCGGCGCCGACCGGAGCAGCGCCCCGGCGGCCTCCGGCGGCAGCGGGCGGTGGATGAGGTAGCCCTGCGCGAGGTCGCAGTCCTGCTCGCGCAGCCGCTCGAGCTGCCCCGGCTCCTCCACGCCCTCGGCCACGACGTCGAGGCCGAAGGTGTGCGCGGCCCGGATGACCAGCGCCACGAGCTCCCGCTGCCCCGGGTCGGGCGAGGTGACGAAACTCCGGTCGATCTTGAGCGTGTCGACCGGCATGTGCCGGAGCTGCCCGATCGAGGTGTAGCCGGTGCCGAAGTCGTCGATCGCGATGGCCACGCCCATCTCCCGCAGCTGCGCGAGGTGGGTCATGGCGACCGGGTCGTCGACCAGGACGGTCTCGGTGACCTCGAGGACCAGCAGGCGCGCCGGCAGCCCCGAGGCGGCCAGGGCGTCGGTGACGTCGGTGACCACGCGCGGGTCGGTGAGGTGCCGCCCGGAGACGTTGACCGCGACCGTCGGCTCCGGCGCGCCCGGCACCGGCGGCACCTCGGCCCGCCAGGCGGCCAGCTGCCGGGTGGCCTCGTGCAGCACCCACCGGTCCAGCTCGCAGACCAGGCCGGAGCTCTCCGCGACCGGCACGAACTCGTCCGGCGGGACGAACGCGCCGTCGCGCTGCCAGCGCACCAGCGCCTCGAAGCCGTGCAGCCGCTGCCCGTCGACGTCGACCACCGGCTGGTAGTGCAGCCGCATGTCGCCATCGGCCAGCGCGGCGGTGATCGCCGCCTCGGTCCCGGCGCGGACGGCGAGCTGCCGCCGCAGCGCCTCGTCGAAGACCTCCGCCCGGCCGCGGCCGCGCTGCTTGGCGCGGTAGGCGGCGGTGTCGGCCTCGGCGAACAGGACGTCGGCGTCGGCGCCGCCGTCCCGGCTGACCGCGATGCCCACGCTGGCGCCGACCCGCACCGCGACACCGCCCACCGCGATCGGCGCGCTCACGCCCGCGATCAGCCGCTCGGCGAGGTCCTGCAGGTCGCGCTCGGCCCCGACCGGCTCGACCAGGACGACGAACTCGTCCCCGCCCAGGCGGCAGACGACGTCGCCGGCGCGGACCAGCGCGCGCATCCGGGCGGCGACCTCGCGCAGCACCGTGTCGCCGGCGGCGTGGCCGTGGGCGTCGTTGACCGCCTTGAAGCCGTCGAGGTCGACGAACAGCAGGCCGGTCATCTCCCCGGAGCGGCGGGCGCGGTGCAGCGCCGAGGTGACCAGGGTCAGCGCCTGGGCCCGGTTGGGCAGCTCGGTGAGCGGGTCGTGGGTGGCACGGTGGGCGAGGGCGGACTGCAGTTCCTCCCGCTGGCGCACCGAGGAGACGATCTGCTGGATCGAGGCGTGCACGACCTCGCCGAGCGGGCCGGGCAGGGGCCGGTCGAGCAGCGCGTCGTCGAGGTCGCCGCGGGCCACGGCCCGGGCCTGGTCCTGGATGCGGCGCAGCCCGGCGACGGCGTCCCCGAGGGCGGCGGACACGGTCCGGACCTCGCGCGGGCCGGCGACCTCGACCTCCACGAGCTCGCCCTCGCTGATCCGGGTGGCCTGGCCGGCCAGCACGCCCAGCTCGCGCGACACGGTGCGGCCGGTCCACACCGCGCCCACCAGGGACAGCAGCAGCAGCCCGACCCCGACCTGCAGCGTGGTGCGCAGGTCGGCGGCGGCCTCCTCGCGGTCGGCCGCGGCCAGCTCCAGCACCGTGCCGACCGCGGTGTCGACCAGCCCGGCGAGCCGGGCGTCGCGGTCCCCGCTGCTGAACAGCAGCTCGGCCATGCCGGTGACGTCGGCCGCGTAGGCGGCGTGCGGGGTGTCGGACGGGGTGAGCAGCCGGTCGAGGCCGGTGACGAGGTCGGAGTCGCGGACCTCCTCCCACGCCCGCCGCAGCGAGCCCTGGGACAGCTCGTCCATCTGCCGCTTCGCGTCGGTGTAGGACAGCCAGCCGGTCTCCCACGCCAGGCGGGAGCCGATGAGCGCGGTGTCGGCCGCGAACAGCGAGCCGAGGTAGAGCGGCATCTGCCGGCTGGCGTCCTGCGCGAGCCGGGCGACGGTCTGGACGTCCTGGACCGCGCGCACGGTGGCCGCCGGCACCCCCTCGGAGACGGCGGCCGAGGCGGCGGCGCGCTCGGCGGTCATGATCTCGTTGGAGAGGTCGAGGTAGCCCAGGTAGACCTGCTCGAGGCGCACGCCGCCGCTGTCGGTGCGGGCCCGCCACCAGGCCAGGGCCTCGGCCGCCCGGCCGGCGACCCCCGACCCCAGGGAGCCCGCGGGCACCGCGGCCAGCGCCCGGTCGGTGACCGCGCGGCGCTCGGTGAGGGCCTGCTCGGCGGTGCCGCGCATCCCGGTCAGCAGCCACGGCTGCACGCCGAGCTGCGCGGCCGCCGCCGGGTCGTCGATCACCGTCAGCGCCAGCGCCGGCAGGACCTCCTGCTCGGCGGCCGTCCGCAGCGCGTCGAGCTGGGCGAACGCCCGGATCCCGTCCTCCGCGCGGGTCGCGCTGGCCACCTCGGCCGAGCGCGCGCCGGCGATGAGCGCGGTGAGCACGCCGACCCCGACGAGCGGGACGGTCACCAGCGCCGTGAGGTGGCACCACAGCGGGACCCCGCGGCGGCGGGGGCGGGTCGTCGTCGACTCGGCCATGCCCGGGAGGTCGGCGCGGTTCCGGACGGACTCGACCCGCTACCCGCCGGTCACCCCCCGAGCGGGTGGGTGCGGATCGCGGTGACCAGGGAGCAGCCGTCGGGGCCGAACGGGTCGACGACGAAGCCGAACTGCACGAGCACGTCGGCGAGCAGCGCGTTCATGGTCCGCTGCACGGCCGTGTCCAGCGCGGCGCCGCGGACCTGCTGCAGGCTCATCCGGTCGTGCTGGCGCCAGCTCACCAGGACCCCGCCGTGGGTGGTCTCCGGGGTCAGGCACACCCCGCCGGCCGCGGCGGTCCCCGGGTCGGTGGCCGAGCAGTCGTGCAGCGACAGGCCGGCCTCGACCAGCGCGGCGGCGACCTCCACGACCAGCGTGGTCAGCGCGTCCTCGTCGGTGAGCAGCTCGTCCCAGTCCTCGGGCAGCCGGTCGAGCTGGGTGCCGAGCTCGGTCAGCCACGCCCGGTCCTGCGGCGAGGGCCGCCGGGCGACGGTGCCGTCCTCTCGGAGCACGCCGTGCACGGTGCGGACCGCGCCGTCGAGCTCGCAGGCCACGGCCGCCCAGTCGGCCTCCACCCGGTCGTCGAAGGGCCCGGCGAGCGCGACGGGCCGCTCCCCGGTCCCGTCGGCCAGCCACCACGCCGTCGGCGCGCCGGCCGAGCCGCTGCGCCGCCCGGCGGGGTGGGTCGCCAGCCCCACGGCGGTGCGGGCCGGGGTGACCGTGGCGACGGCGCCGGCCGCGGCGGCCTCGCCGCCGCCGGTCGGCAGGGCCGGCACCGGGGTCTTCAGCAGGACGGGGACGGTGTCGTCGGCGCCCGCCGCGGCCACCGCGGGCGGGTCGGCGGGCGGCTGCCGCCGGCCCGCGTCGTTGCGCTCGAACTCGTAGCGGGCCGTTGAGCTGCGGCCGAGCGCGACGACCAGCCCGGCCATCGCGAGGAACCCGAGGACGGCGACGGCCGGCCAGACCAGGACGGCGGTCATCACCAGGCGCACCAGGACCGCTGCGGGCCGGCGCCCCAGTCGGCCGCCCGTCGCACCCAGCCGCGCACGACCGCCACCGGGTCCACCGGCACGTGGTCGGCGGGGTCGCCGGGGAGGGGCGGGTCGAGGGTGGTCGGGGTGTCGGACTCGAGGCCGAGCAGGTCGAGCAGGTCGGCGATGCCGAGCCCGTCCCCGGACGGGACCGGGGACGAGGAGGTCCGGCGGGGGGCCGGCAGGGTGGGCGCGCTCACGGTGTTCCTCCAGGACGTCGTCCCGGCCGGGGAAGTGCCGGGGACACCGAGAGCATCGGGCCCGCGCGCCCCGCGGAGCCCCTGCTGGACACGGCTCCCCGGGCGGCGTCACGTGATCGTTGTGCGAGCCCGTCCGCGGGGGTGGTGACCGTGTGCAACCGACGGCGTCTTGTCGACTCGCGGTGCGGCCCCCCGCGTGGACGGCGCCGGCGGCCGGTCGGTGACCCCGGACGGCGGCGTGTCGGCGCGGGTCAGCCCCGGGTGGTCGTCCTGTACGGCGCGCCGCTGCCGTCGCGGGTGGTCCACTCACCGGTCGGGCGGCCGCGGTCGAACCACCCGGAGCGCAGCGTCGTCCGTCGAGGCGGGACCACTCCCGGTAGCCGTCGGGCTGCCCGCCGACGACCTGCCCGCGGGCGCGCAGGGACCCGTCGCGGTGCCGCTCCTCGTGCGGTCCCTCGCTGAACTCGGCCCGGGGCACGTCCGCCTCCGTCCTCGGGGTCCCGGGTCGCCCGGAGCCTGCCACGGGGGTCCCACGGACGGCGGGACCCGGGAACGACACCGGGACGCCGTCGGTGTCGACGGCGTCCCGGGAGGGCGTGCTGGGTGGCGCGTGCGGCGCCTACTCGGGGTGGCGGACGACGTGCCCGCCGGCCTCCTCGCCGAGCGGCGTGACGTCGAGGCCGCGCAGCCACAGCACGTCGGCGAGCGCGCGGTTCATGACGGCCTGCACCGAGATGTCGGCGACCAGCCCGTGCACCTGCTCGACGCTCATCCGGTCGTGCTGCCGCCAGCCGACGACGACGCCGTCGAGGGCCGGCTCGGCGCTGACGCAGGCCCCGCCGAGCGCGGCGCCGTCACCGGCGGCGTCCCACAGCGGCAGGCCGGCCTCGGTGAGCGCGGCGGTGACCTCGACGACCAGGGTGGCCAGCGGGTCCTCGTCGGACAGCTCGGCGTCCCAGTCCGCGGGCAGCCGGTCGAGCTGGTCGCCGAGGTGGCCCAGCCAGGCCAGCTCCTGCGGGGAGGGCCGGCGGTGCAGGCCGCCGTCGGGTCGCAGGACGCCGTAGACCGGCCGGGCGTCGCCGGCGTGCATGGAGGCGGCCCAGGCCGCCTCCGACCGGTCGGGGAAGGGACCGTCGACGAGGCGGTCGCGTCCCTGCCCGTCGTCGACGACGAGCCACCAGCCCAGGCGTGCCTGGCCGTCGACCCTGATCTCACTGCTGCGGAGTGCCACTGGTTCCACCGTTCATCCCGTCCATGGGACCGCCGCGGGGGAAGCGCGACGGCGCCCGCGCCCGCCGGGTGAGGGCGGAGCGGATGGCAGAAACGTAGGGGCGCGGGGCCCGCCGCGGCGCCCCGCGGAACGCGCACGTGACACGGCGTGAGCGGATCGTTGCGAAGGCCTCCGACACGGACGGTGACCGGCTCCTCCAACCGCCCACATGTCGACCGTTCCGCGCTCACGCGGGCGTGGGGATGTGCCGAAACCGCACGACGACGCCGTTTCGGCTCAACCCCGCGGCGCGTCCCGGCGGCGGCGCAGGCGCAGGGGGACCGCGCCCGGCCCGGATGCGCGATCATCCCCGGGACGAACGGAGGAGACCCGTGACCGACAGGCCCGTGACCGACAGTGCACCGGTGGTCGTCGACGACACGGCGGCCAGCCGCTTCGAGGTCCTCGTGGACGGTGCGGTGGCCGGCTACGCGGAGTACCGGCGGACGGCGTCGGCGCTGTCGTTCACCCACACCGTCGTCGACCCCGCCTTCGAGGGCCGAGGGCTGGGCTCCGTGCTCGCCCGCGGCGCCCTCGACGCCGCCCGGGAGGCGGGTGCGCGGGTCCTGCCGTTCTGCCCGTTCATCCGGGGATACATCCGGCGGCACCCGGACGACCTGGACCTCGTCCCCGCCGACCGCAGGGCACAGTTCGGGCTGGCGCCGGCCGCCGACCACCCGATCCCCGACGACCCGAGGTGAGACCCGAGATGACCGAGACCCGCGACCTGACGGCCCTGGAGGCCGAGCGCGCCCGCCTCCGCGCCGAGCACCTGAGGCCGGCCGGGGAGCGCCCACCCTCGACCGCCCGCGGCCTGCACCACACCGCGCTGATCAGCAGCGACGTCGAGCGGACCGTGCGCTTCTACCAGGACGTCCTCGGCTTCCCGCTGACCGAGCTGGTCGAGAACCGGGACTACCCCGGCTCCTCGCACTTCTTCTTCGACATCGGCAACGGCAACCTGCTCGCGTTCTTCGACTTCCCCGGCCTCGACGTCGGCCCCTACGCCGAGGTGCTCGGCGGGCTGCACCACATGGCCATCAGCGTCGAGCCCGAGCGCTGGCACGAGCTGGTGCGGCGGCTCACCGACGCCGGGGTGCCGCACGAGGTGCACAGCGGCGTCTCGGTCTACTTCCGCGACCCCGACGGCGCCCGCATCGAGCTGATCGCCGACCCGCTCGGGGAGATGTACGGCCTGTCCGTGCTCTGAGGCCCGGGGCGGTCAGTCGTCGCCGCCGCCGTTGCCGTTCCCGCGGCCGTTGCCGTTGCCGTTGCCGCGGCCGTCGTCGTCCCCGCCCTCGTCCTCGCCGCCGCCCTCGTCCTGCACCGGGGGCGGGGTGGCGTAGGTGACGGTGACCGCCGACCCCACCACGACCGGGCCGGCCGGGTCGACGGCGACCACCTGCCCCTCCGGGACGTCGCCGGTGACGACCGTGCCCGGCTGCACCTGGAGCCCGAGCGCGGCCAGCTCCGCCTGGACGTCGGGGAAGGGGCGCCCGACGAGGGCGGCGGCGACGACGTCGACCGTCGGCGGCGGCGCGGGCTCGGTCGTCGTCGGGGCGGACGGCGGCGGGGCCGAGGACGAGGTCACCGGCTGCGACGCGGACGGGGAGGACGACGGCGCCGCGGAGGACGACGGGTCCCCGCGGGTGCCGAGGACGACCGCCACCCCGGCGAGGGCGAGGACGAGCAGCGCGAGGGCGCCGGCGAGCAGCCGGCGGCGCCGCGGCGCCTCCCCGGGGACGTCGACGGGCGCCGAGGCGTCGGCCGGGAGGACGGTCGTCTGCTGCGCGGCCGCGACGGGGAGGACGAGGGTGGCCGACGACGCGCTCGGTGCCGGCCGGCCGGTCAGCACCGCGTCGGCGGCGTCGCGCAGGGCGGCGCCGTCGGGGAAGCGGGCGGCCGGGTCCTTGGCCATCGCCCGCGCGACCAGGGCGCGGACGTCCGGCGGCACGTCGGCCGGCAGCGGCGGCGGCGGCTGCTGGACGTGCATGAGGAGCACCTGCACCGGGCTCTCGGCGTCGAAGGGCACCCGCCCCGTGAGGCACTGGTGGGCGACGACGCCGAGGCCGTAGACGTCGCTGGCGGGCGAGGCCTTCGCGCCCTGCACCTGCTCCGGGGAGATGTACTGGGCGGTGCCCATCACCTGCCCGGTCTGGGTCATGGGCACCGACGACGCCGAGAAGGCGATCCCGAAGTCGGTGATCTTCACCCCGCCGTCCGGCCTGACGAGCAGGTTGCCCGGCTTGACGTCCCGGTGGATCACGCCGGCGGCGTGCGCCGTCGCCAGCCCGGCGGCGGCCTGCCGCACGATCCGCAGCGTCTCCGTCGCGTCCAGCCCGCCGGTGCGCGCGATGACCGCCGACAGCGGCTCCCCGGCCACCAGCTCCATGACCAGGTAGGCCAGCGGCTCGCCGTCCGGGCTGACCGTCTCGCCGTAGTCGTGCACCGCGGCGATGTGCGGGTCGGTCAGCAGCGCGGCGTGCCGCGCCTCCGCGCGGAAGCGCTGCAGGAAGGACGGATCGCCGGTGTACTCGCTGCGCAGGACCTTCACCGCGACCGGCCGGTCGAGCAGCGTGTCGTGCCCCCGCCAGACCCGTCCCATCCCGCCGCTGGCGAGCACGGAGTCCAGCCGGTAGCGGCCGCCCAGCAGGTCGCCCGTCGGGCGCATCGGTCCTCTCCCCCTCGTCGTCCGGTGGCCGGTCCCCCCGGCCGCCGGACGCCCGCTGCGGGGACGACCGGCCTCAGGAGACGGTACGTCGCGCGGGGTCGGGGAACGAGCGGTCCACGAAGAGCACGCGGCGTGCCGCGGCGCGCCCGGGTGCCGTGCGCAGCACCCCGAAGGCGGCCGCCGCCGTCGCCGGGGTGCGCACCGCGGCCAGCCCCCGGCGCAGCAGCAGCCGGCCGCGGAACGCGGCGCGCAGCGCGGCGCCGTCGTAGTGCCGCAGCGCATCGGCCCGGCCGGTCCGCAGCGCGTCGTCGAGGACGTCGGCGGCGTGCCGGGACAGCCGCAGGCACGGGTCGAGACCGCCGGCGGTGAGCGGGGAGACCGCGCCCGCGGCGTCCCCCACGAGCAGCCCGTCCGCGCAGCCGATCCGGCGCAGCAGGCCGCCGACGGGGATCGGGCCGCCGCGCCGCTCCACCTCGCCCGGCCGGCCCACGGGCAGGCCCGGCGCCGCCGTGGCGAACCGCCGCAGCGCCGCGCGCACGCCGTCCGGGAAGCGGGCGGCGTACCCGGCGACGCCGACGTGGGCGTGCCGGCCGTCGTCGACCACCCAGGCCAGGTAGCCGGGGGCCAGCGAGGGGTCGAGCACGCAGTGGAACGTCGGCGGTCCCCCGCCGTCCGTGACCGGGAACACCTCCTCGGCGCCGACCAGCAGGTGCGTGTTGCGGTCCAGGCCGAGGTCGCGGGCGACGGCGGACCGGGCGCCGTCCGCGCCGACGACGAACCGCGCCCGCACGCGCGCGACCCCGTGCGGGCGGGCCAGCAGGGACACGCCGTCCGCGCGCCCGGCGTAGCGGGTGGCGAGGGCGAGCCGGACGCCGGCATCGGCCGCCTCGCGGGCGGCGGCCAGGTAGAGCGCGCCCACGTCGCCCACGCGGTACTCGTCGCGGTCGCTGTCCAGGACCACCGGCCGGCGCCGGTCGGGCGGGTACAGGACCACGCGCCGGATCGGCGGGCCGAGGCAGTCCGGCGGCAGCGCGAAGTCGTCGAGCGTCTTGCGGACGAAGATGCCCGTGGTGCGGATCGCGCCGTCCAGGCGCCGCCGCCGGTCGGCCAGCAGCACGTCGTGGCCGCGGTGGGCGAGCAGCGTCGCGGTGTGCAGGCCGGCCAGCCCGGCGCCGACGACGAGCACGTCGGCGGTGTCGGGGCCGCTCACCGGTCGGCGTCGGTGCGGACGAGGCGCAGGAGGCCGAGCAGCAGCGCGCCGGCGGCCCAGGCGAGCAGCACGGCGACCGACGTCGCCCGCGTCATCCCCGGCACGTCCCCGCCGAGCAGGAGGAACGCCGCCCCGGACCCGGGCAGCACCTCGGCGACCGCCGCCGACCAGCCCGCACCGACCGCCGGGAGCAGCAGCGGCAGCACGAGGAGCAGGAGGAAGGCGGCGACGAGGGCACCGGCCGTGCTGCGCAGCAGGAAGCCGAGCCCGGCGGCGAGGGCGGTGCCGGCCGCGAGCACGAGGGCGACGTCGGCGAGCACGCCCGGCCCGTCGTCCCAGGACAGGGTGATCTCCGGGTGCGGCGCGGCGAAGGCGGCCATCGCGCTGAGCAGCGCGATCGCCACCCCGAGGACGGTGGCGACGGCGACCGGCACCAGCGTGCGCGCCGCCATGAGGACCCCGCGGCGCGGCGTCCACTGCAGCGTCGGGACGATCCCACCGGTGGCGTGGTCGGACGTGACCGCCAGCAGGACCAGCGTGAGCAGCGCGAACTGCGCGGGCAGCACCGGCACGGCCGCCGCCGCCCAGGCGCCGCTCCCCGACGGCGGGTCCGCGGCCGCCTCCGAGCCGGCGACGGCGGCGATGCCGGCCATCGTCCCGGCGGCGGCCGCCAGGCACCACCAGGTGGCGCGGACGGTCCACAGCCGGGTCCACTCGGCGGCGGCGGTGCGGACGAGCAGGCGCCCGGTCGTCACCTGCCCGGTCACCGTGCCCCCTCCGGCGCCGCCGCGACCGGCCGGCCGGCGTGCTCGACGGCCTCGCCGGTCAGCGCGAGGTAGGCCTCCTCCAGCGAGGCGGCCGCCTCGGACAGGTGGTGCAGCGGGACGCCGGAGGCCGCGGCGAGGTCGCCCACCTGCGCGGCGGTGCCGCCCTCGACCTGCAGCTCCGCTCCCCCGGCCGGCTCGACGGAGAGGCCGTGCCGCCGGAGCAGCGCCGCCAGCACCTCCGGCTGCGGGCTGCGGACGCGGACCCGGGGCCGGCCCGGCCCCCGCAGGAGCTCGTCGGTGGTGACGTCGGCGACGAGGCGGCCGCGGCCGATGACGACCAGCCGGTCGGCGATCGCCTGCACCTCGCCGAGCAGGTGGCTGGAGACCAGCACGGTGCGGCCCTCGTCGGCGAGCCCGCGCAGCAGGCCGCGGATCCAGCGCACGCCGTCGAGGTCCAGCCCGTTGACCGGCTCGTCGAACAGCAGCACGCGGGGGTCGCCGAGCAGCGCGGCCGCGATGCCCAGCCGCTGGCGCATGCCGAGGGAGTACGCGCGGACGCGGCGGCGCGCGGCGCGCTCCAGCCCGACCTGCCCGAGCACCTCGTCGACACGGCGCGCCGGGATGCCGTTGGTCCGGGCGGCCACGCGGAGGTGGTCGCGCCCGGTGCGCCCGGGGTGGACGGCGCCGGGGTCGAGCAGCGCGCCGACCTCGCGCAGCGGCTCGGCCAGCTCCGCGAACCGCCGGCCGCCGACCAGCGCCGTCCCCGCGGTGGGGCGGTCCAGGCCGAGGACCATCCGCATCGTCGTCGACTTGCCCGCCCCGTTGGGGCCGAGGAAGCCGGTCACCGTCCCGGGCGCGACGTCGAAGCTCAGGTCGTCGACCGCGAGGACGTCGCCGTAGCGCTTGGTCAGGCCGCGGACCTCGATCACCGGGACGCCTCGGGCGCCGGCTGCGACGCCTCCTGCCCGTCGGGCACCCACTCGAGGATGTCGCCGGGCTGGCAGTCGAGCACCCGGCACATCGCCTCGAGGGTGCTGAAGCGGACCGCCTTGGCCCGGCCGTTCTTGAGCACCGCGACGTTCGCCGGGGTGAGCCCGACCCGCTCGGCGAACTCGCCCACGCTCATCTTCCGCCGGGCCAGCTCGACGTCCAGACGCACGACGATGGGCATCAGATGACCGCTTCCATGTCGCTGCGCAGCACGGTGGCCTGCCGCAGCAGCGCCCGCATCACCACCATGAGCAGCCCGACCACGGCGCCGACCAGCAGCAGCACGATCAGCAGCGCGGGGAGCACGGGGTCGTCGCTGACCTCGTCGACGACGAAGTAGTAGGCGCAGACGAAGGCGCCGAGCAGCATCAGCCACCCGGCGGCCATCGCGCCGACGATCGCGTCCACCCACGGCTGCGAGCTCGCGCTGAAGATGCGGTCGGCCGTGACCAGCGTCAGCAGCTGCCAGGTGCAGACGATGACGACCTGGACGCACACGAGCGCGAGCACCAGGACCGTCCACATGACCCAGCCCATCGCCGTCTGCTCCCGCGACGGGTCGGCGACGTCGGACACCAGCTCCGGCACGGCCCAGACCTGGGCGGCGGCGAGCGCGGCGAACACGACGACCAGCAGGACCCGCAGGGGCACGACCACCCGGTGCACACGTGACATACATCGACTCTCGCGCATCATCCATCGAATGTCGATAGACAGTTGTCGACGAGCGAGAGATCGCCTCGCTGGGGAGAGCGCACCGGTCCCGGGCCCGGTGGCCCTCGCGTCAGGCGCGCGGCGTCAGCAGCAGTCGCACGTCTCGTCGCAGCAGTCGTCCTCGATCGGGTCGCTCACGGTTCGTCACCTCCCCTCGCGGGCGGGCACCAGGTGCCGGGGCTGGGAGGCGGGCACTGCGCCGAGGGCAGGGCGTCGGCCATGGCCCGCATCTCCGCGCGGAGGGTCACGAGGCGGGCGATCTCGGCGTCGACCTCGTCCAGGCGCCGGCGCAGCAGCTGCTCGGCCGGCTCGCAGGGACACGTCCCGGTGTCGCGCACGGCCAGCAGGTCGCGGATGTCGGACAGCCGCAGGCCCAGTCGCTGGGCGCCGCGGATGAAGTGCAGCCGGTCGACGGCGCCGGCGTCGTAGCTGCGGTAGCCCGCCGCGGTCCGCTCCGGCTCGGGCAGCAGGCCGACGCGCTCGTAGTAGCGGACGGTGTCCGTCGGGACCCCCGCCGCGGACGCCAGCTCGGCGACGCGGAGCCCGCGGACGGCTGTCGCTGTCATGCCCGCGACGCTAGGCCTGTGACCCGGGTCCAGGGTCAAGCCCGACGCGCGGCGGGACCGTCCTCGGCCGGCGTCGGCGCGGCGACCTCGTCGGCGGGCAGCGGGGGGTGCGCGGGCGCCTGTCGGTCCGTGTCCGCAGCGGGAGGCGGACCCGCGGGCGCGCCGGGCAGGCCCGCGCCGCTCTCGACGTGGTCCACCAGTCGCTCGACGAAGCGTGCGGCGGGGGCGCCGTCCACCACGTCGTGGTCGAAGGCGACGGTGAGGCTCAGGACCTCCCGCGCCTCGATCCGGTCCCCCACGACCACCGGCTTGCGGGCGATGCCGCCCACGAGCAGGTCGAGGGTGTGGCCGTTCGGTGCCAGCGCCCAGCCGCTGTGCCGGCCGAACATGCCGACGGCCGAGAGGCCCACGGTCCCGCCCGTGCCGGCCAGCCGTTCCGGGTCGCGTCGCGCGGCGGACCGCAGCAGAGCGCCCACCGGCCTGGCGAGCGGGCCCGGGAGCAGCATCAGCCGGTGGAGCAGCGGGGGCATCCCCTTGGTGCCGGAGGCCGGCCGGGCCTGCACGTCCCGGATCTCGCGGCTGATCTCCAGGAAGGGCCGGCGGTCGGTCCGCCGGACGACGTGCCCGGTGGGGACGCGGACGTCGCCCACGGGGCGCTCGACCATGACCAGGACGTCGACGTCGTCGAGGACCACCAAGCGGCGGCGGCCCTTGCGCAGGGCGTGGACCGTCCTGTCCTGCCCCACGGCGCGCCCCACGCAGTAGGCCAGGTACCCGGTGAAGGACACCTGCTCGCCCGACCGGAGCTCGTACTCCCGCAGCAGGGCGCGCGGCGTGGTGACGTCGACCTCGACCAGGCCGTAGACCCAGTGCCGCCACCAGATGAGGTCGATGAGGTTCGGCGTCTCGCGTCTGCTCGCCGGCAGGTCGAGGACCGTGGCGCCCCCGCGGCCCCGCTTCACGGGGCCCCCGTCCCCACGCCCGCGACGGTCCGCCCCGGCCGGGTGGCTGCGCCGGCCACTAGCGGGACGGGGCGGTGGCCTGCGCCGCCCGGCGGGTGAGGTCCGCGGCCCAGGCCCGGGCCCGCTCCCGCTCCCCGGGGCGCAACCGGCCGGCGTCCCCCTCGACGATCCACCCCTCGGGCTCGGCGACCAGCGCGTAGCCGTGCCGCTCGAGCCGGCGGGCGATGCCGTGCGCCGCGCCGCCGACGACGCGCCCCTGGGGCCCCCGGGTGTCGAAGGCCGCGGCCACCTGGCCCCCGCGCGCCCTGGGCAACCGGTGGAACCAGTCGCGCAGGCCGGGGCCCTCGATCTCGGGCTCCAGGCCGTGCCCCTGGTGCTCAGCCTCGCCGCGGTCGGCCTTCTCCTCGATGGAGACCGCCATGCGGCGGGTCATCGACGAGGACATGCCCCGCATGTGCGTCGGACCGCCGACGACGAGCAGGTCCGGCGTGCCGATCCGCTCGGGTGTGGCCTCGCCGACGCGCAGGCACGCCACACGCGCGTCCGGCCGCACCTCGGCCACGCCCTCGGCGACGGCGTCGGCGATGTCGTGCGTCATCCCGAACACGCTCTCGTAGACCACCACCACGTCCATGGCCCCCACCTCCGGCCGTCGTCCCGGCTGCCGTCGCCGCCACCGTCGTCCCGGGCCCGCGGCCGGACCAGGGACCAAGGCCCGCGGTCGCAGGGGCTCGGGTCGCCGGTACAGGGCCGTCGTCCGGCTAGGGTCGCCCGGGTGCCGGAGCCGACGTCGGGAGGCGCCGCGCCCGGGAGCAGGTCCCGCGGCCCGGCAGCGGCGTCCCGGCGGTTCGGGGAGGCCGTCGCCGGGGACTCGCCGCTGTACGAGCGGGTCGCCGTCGCGCTGGGCGCGTCCGACGCGGCGCTCCGTGCCATCGGGGCCCTGCCGGCGCGCCGGCGGACCCCCGCCGGCGTCCTGGCCGCGCTGCACGACCTCGCCCTGGCCGGGCGCGCCCCGGCGCTCGCCGCGGCCTTCGCCGCCGGGGACGCCGACGCGGCCGCCGCCGCGGCGGTCGACACCCTGCTGCAGATGACCGACGCGGTCGCCGCCGCCGGGGGGGGGGGGGGGGGGGGGGGGGGGGCGGGGGGGGGGGGGGGGGGGGGGGGGGGGGGGGGGGGGGGGGGGGGGGGGGGGGGGGGGG